>NZ_JBITPI010000043.1:0-65248 GCF_050467745.1 Paenibacillus sp. NRS-1781 | reverse complement strand
CACTTGGCTTGACAATCCGTCTTATAAATAAATTCAGCCTGACCGTCAAGCACAAAAATTAAATAGAAATAAGGCACAGCCTTGGGGCCGACATGACAGCTGCTCTTGGAAATATCCATACCGAGCCTGACTGGCCATATCGCGCTGGATTTTTCCAATTCAGTAGCTGTGAAATAATGGTCTTCCACGATGTCGAAGTGATCTTCGTTCTTTACTCTTTTCACAACAATGTCACCTCTCCTTTGGTGGAGATAAGGGGGTTTTGATTTTATTGTATATAAAGGAATGTATAATTACAAGTTAATTCATTGGAATTAAGGGTTATAAATTCAAAACTTCTGTATAACCCACCGATGGAGGACACGGTCCTGAACCAGTTGACGGATTGGGCTATACGGGAAACATAAAGTATAATATCCCGATAGGCATAACAAAAGCTCCATGGCTGGTTTGAGACAAGCCGTGGAGCTTTTTAGGTTGTGAGGTTTATACGTTCAGGATTCCTTCTTTTGGAATAACGTTAAAGGCTTTAGCCAGATCCGCCAATTCCTGATCCGTAATCCGCTGCTGGATATCATGATTAGCAATGAGCATATAAATTTGCGCCGCTTTTTCAATCGTTTCAATCAGGCCAAACGCTTCATCAATGGAGCTGCCTGTTCCGAAAATACCGTGATGAGGCCATAATACGGCGTGATGATCCTTCATTTTTTTGGCCGTTTCGCGACCGATTTCGCTGGAGCCCGGTACCATCCAAGGGATTACGCCGATACCGTCTGGAAAGACGACAATACATTCGGTACACATTTCCCATAGCGTTTTGGTGAACTGGTTTTCGTCCAGACTATGAATGAAGGTCATGGCAATGACATGGGTGGCATGATTATGAATCACAACACGATGGTTAGGATCGACCTTCAAGCGCTCAATGTGGCTCATAAAATGAGATGGCAATTCGCTGGTAGGTACTGCGTCATGCTTGAGGCCCCACAAGACCTCCAATTGCTCGCCATCCTGCGAGACACGAAGGACGCCTAAATTGGCTTCTGGATCGGAGATTACATTTTTAAAATACTTGCCTGATCCGGTGACGATAAAATATTTGCCTGCCAGTTCATTCACAGGAAAAGCAGGTTTGATCGTACGAATAACATGCTGGATATCAAGATATTTAGCTACCTCTACTTCATCCAAAATATAACTGACATTCCCTCCGTTACGCTCATCCCAGCCGAATTTCCACATGTTTTGCGTAATTTCCGCCATCTCGCGGACGAATGGAATTTCCAGCTCCGATTTCCGTTCTTTATGATTCTCCAGTACAGTAGTCATGGGTGATCTCTCCCTTTGGATGTTTTAAACATACAAACATACAAGCTTATACATGCGGTAATTACCGTTTTAGCAGTACCTGTTGTTCATAGTTTTTTGCTTCGGCAAGCCATTCTTCACGAACGGGGACACCGTTTTGAGCGCAATAGTAATCCCATACGGCCCCGAACGGATATGATTTGAATTCTTCAACAAGGGCAAGGCGAGTGGTAAAGTCCCGTTCCTCTTCCGCCTGCTTCAATGCTTCAATCGGTTCCAGCATGGCGCGAAGCAGCGCTTTGATCGTGTTGCGTGTTCCGATGACCCATGCAGCCACATGATTGATGCTGCCGTCAAAGAAATCAAGGCCGATATGGGTTCGGGTAAGCAATTGTCCGCGAACCAGCTCACGAGCAATGTCGAGCAATTCGTCGTCCATGGTGACCACATGATCGCTGTCCCAACGAACCGGTCTGCTGACGTGGAGCAATAATTGATCGGTGAACATCAGCACGGAAGACAGTTTATTTGAAATGACCTCAGTCGGATGGAAGTGACCGGAATCGAGACAAATGGATTTACCCCGCGTCAGTGCATAACCCATATAGAATTCATGCGAGCCGACGACATAGCTTTCTGAACCGATACCGAACAGCTTGCTTTCAACCGCGTCTATGTTGTATTCTTCACTGATTTTTTCGCTGAAAATCTCGTCCAGAGAATCCCGCAGCCGCTCTCTTGGAGCCAAGCGGTCAATCGGGGTATCCTTGTAACCATCCGGCATCCAGTGGTTGGTAACACATGGCTGACCGAGTTCTTTTCCAAAATGCTCTGCAATCCTGCGCGATTTTTTGCAGTGTGTGATCCAGAAGTTGCGAATTTCCGGGTCCTTATGGCTTAGCGTGAAGCCGTCTTCCGCTTTGGGATGGGAAAACAAGGTGGGGTTAAAATCAAGTCCGAGTCCCTGCTGTTTGGCCCAGTCTACCCAGTTCTGAAAATGGCGCGGCTCCAATTGATCCAGATCCACTTGTTCTGTAGTATCCGCATAGATGGCATGCAGATTGACCTTGTGTTGACCCGGAATGAGCGACAGGGCTTTCTCTAAATCCTGACGCAATTCATCCGGTGTACCTGCTCTACCCGGGTAGCTGCCCGTTACAGCGATGCCCCCGCTAAGCTGTTTGTCTTTGAACAGGAATCCCTGAACATCATCTCCCTGCCAGCAGTGTAATGATATTTTAATCTCTGAAAGCTTCCGTAAAACGTCATCCACCTGAATACCGTGGCGGGCATACAGCTTTTTCGCTTCGTTATAACTGGCTTCAATGGCTTGATTCATGAGTTTACTCCTTTATCGAGATATCTGAAATAGAGGACGCTGTTTGCTTCCTGAGATTTTCCCAGCGTTCCAGAACTTCTTCCAGTCCATCCACTGTCCTCGGCTGATATAACTGAGTCGGGAAGGATTGGGCAATGACGCTGCCAGCAGCCTGGAGATCCTCAAGAGCACCAGTGCTGATGAGCTGTACGACAATATTACCGATGGCCGTCGATTCGGAAGGTCCAGCGTGAACCTCAATCCCCAAAAGATCGGCTGTTAGCTGACACAGCAATTCGTTATTAGCGCCTCCGCCGACAATGTGCAATTGGGTAACCGTTTCGTCTGTTAAACGCTGTAGCTCATGTAAGGCATCCCGGTAGCTCAAGGCCAGACTGTCGAAAATACAGCGGGCGAGCGAACCCGGTGTCCCGGGAATAGGTTGCCCTGTTTCCTCGCAGAATCGTTGAATTTCAAGAGTCATGCTATCCGGGTTTAAAAATGCGGGCAGATTGCAGAGAACGAGACTGGCAAAAGGCGTTTCTGCCGAAGCCAGTTGGGCCAATTCGGCAAAGCTAAGAGCGGAACCGCCCTCTCTTCTAACCTCCTGAATCATCCATAGGCCCATAATGTTTTTCAGAAAACGGTACGTATCGTAAGCTCCCCACTCATTGGTGTAGTTCGCCTGCATGGCGGCCTTGGTATTCAAGGCTTGTTGCCGCTCCATCCCCAGAAGTGACCACGTTCCGCTGCTAATATAGGCCCACGATTCTTCCCGCTTCGACGGAACACCCGCCACAGCCGAGGCTGTATCGTGTGTAGGCACGACAATGAGCTGGCAGTCTGGAAGATCGTGCTGCTGAACAAGCTCCGGTAAGATTGCACCCAGAGTCTGACCAGGCTTGGTAAGCGCTGCAAATTGATTACGGCGAAGCTGGAGCAGGGACAATAGTTCTTCATCCAACTCCCGGGTATTCACATTTAAAAGCTGCATGGTAGATGCATTCGTCGTTTCATTCATCATGATGCCCGTAAGGCGGTAGTACAGATAATCGGGAACCATTAATATTTTATCCGCTTGGGCGAGCTGCTCCCGATCATGAACGAACAGCTGATACAGCGTGTTAAAATTCAGCTCCTGAATGCCTGTCTTCTCATATACATTTTCTCTGCTTATGAGCTGGTGCAGCTTGTCGGGTGCATGAAGGGTACGTGCATCGCGATAGGCGTAGATATCATGAATGCGACGACCTTCTTGATCGAGCAGGACGTAATCTACAGCCCATGTATCTATGCCGAGCGTACAGGAATGAATCCCCTTCTGTTTGGCTTTTTGCAGTCCTTTTATGATCTCGTCAAACAGATCATCGACATTCCAGTAATCATGTCCGTCCCTTTCCGTAAAGGAGTTGCCGAACCTGTGAAGCTCTTCCAAGTGAAGCTGGCCACCTTGCAGGGTTGCACTTACGAGCCTTCCGCTTGAAGCCCCAATATCAACAGCAAGATAGTTATCCATATAAAATCTCCTTACGTGGGTGAAGTCCCGGCAGTCGAAGCTCCTGCCTCTTTACATCTTATATAATTCAATACTACTTCCGTTTTTCTGTGTAGTCAACACAAACGGAAATATAATGTATGGTTTTATTTTTGTTTTTCAAATTATAAATAAAATATAATGTTGTTTGTGTGGTTTTATGTGCATTAATATCCGTTTTCTACAATATATGTGCCTTAATCGGAGGGATACGCTGTTTTGTAATGTTCGAATTGTGGAATGTTATTCAAATGCCGCTGTCTGTATGAAATATAGTCTTGAAACCGCCCGCCAGAGGGTGTAGTATACAAGATATCAATTTCATATGACTCGTATAATATTGGGGATATGGCCCAAAAGTTTCTACCGGACGACCACTGTAATCGTCCGACTATGAGTGATAGCGCATCGGCTTCGGATGAAATGCGGGCATTTATTTGTGCGCTCATCCGTCAGGGACTACAACCCCAGGACAGGCTTCACTTGAGAAACAACTCAAGAGAGCCTGTCCTTTTTTTGGTTTTGGCAGGTTTTATTCTATTTTAAAGTAAAGAAGGAGCGATACCCACAATCATGAAAGTTTTGGAGGAACGTATTCGTCAAGAGGGACAGATTTTATCCGACACGGTATTAAAGGTAGATTCATTTTTGAACCATCAGGTAGATACAGCATTGGCGCTGGAGATTGGTAAGGAGTTTGCACGTCTTTTCGGTGGTGCTCCCATTACGAAGGTGCTTACAATTGAAGCAAGCGGCATTCAGTTTGCCATGGCTACAGCCATTGCATTGGGTGTACCGTTCATCTATGCGAAGAAAAAGAAGGCAATCACGCTGAACGAGCAGGTATACTTCGCTGAGGTCCACTCGTTTACACGGCAGGAAACCTATCAGGTGAGTATTTCCCAAAAATATCTCGATGCCAGCGACCATGTGCTGATCGTGGATGACTTTCTGGCGACTGGCGCAGCATTGGTCGGACTTACGGATATTGTGAAGGAAGCAGGAGCGGAGCTGGCCGGGGTCGGCTGCGTGATTGAAAAGAGCTTTCAGGAAGGCCGTGGACTGCTGGAGCAAAGAGGTATTGCCGTACGCTCTCTTGCGCGTATCGCTTCCATGGCACCGGGCGAGGTTCATTTTATAGAAGAAGCGGGTGCAGTGATTCCTTCCGTTAAGGAGAATGTGGGATGCTAAGCAAACAAAAGTTATTCGCGCTGGGCTTCCAGCATGTGATGGCGATGTATGCCGGAGCGATTGCCGTACCTCTGATTGTAGGGGGAGCATTGCACCTGACGCCAGCCCAAATGGCCTATCTGGTAGCTGCGGATCTGTTCACCTGCGGGATTGCCACGTTGTTGCAGATTATGGGCACTCGGTTTTTCGGCAGTCGATTGCCTGTCATTTTAGGCTGTACGTTTACGGCGGTGGGGCCGATTATCGCGATTGCGTCGACCTCGAATTTGGCGACCGCGTACGGAGCCATTATTTTATCCGGTATATTCGTGGTGCTCGCGGCACCGCTGTATGGCAAGCTGCTACGCTTTTTCCCGACGGTGGTTACGGGTTCGGTGGTTACGATTATCGGCTTGTCCCTCATTCCGGTGGCGATGAATAATGTAGCCGGGGGTCAGGGCAGCGCAGATTTTGGACAGCCGCGTAATTTGCTGCTGGCGTTAGTTACTTTGCTGGTTATTCTGTTCGTGAATCGGTTGGCCAAAGGCTTTTTGCGCTCGATTTCTGTGCTCATCGGTTTGTTTGCAGGCACGGTGGTCGCTTATGCGATGGGGATGGTACATTTTGCTCCAGTGGCGCAAGCGTCTTGGGTGAGTGTTGCGCAGCCGTTTTATTTTGGTAAGCCTGAGTTTAGCATTATGGCAGTATGTACGATGATTATCGTTAATATTGTCAGCATGGTCGAGTCTACGGGCGTTTACTTGGCGGTAGGCAAGGCGATTGATCAAAAGGTGGAGCAGAAGCAAATCGTCAATGGTTTGCGCTCTGAAGGACTTGCGATTATGCTCGGGGGTATTTTCAATGCGTTTCCTTACACGGCTTTCTCGCAAAATGTAGGTCTGATTTCGCTGACACGTGTCAAGTCGCGGAACGTTATTTTTGCTGCGGGTGGTATTATGGTTGTTCTTGGTCTGTTGCCCAAACTGGCCGCCTTAACGACAGTGATTCCTAATGCTGTGCTGGGCGGGGCGATGATCGTTATGTTCGGTTCGGTTGCTGCATCGGGCATGTCTATTTTGTCAGAAGTGGACTTGAGGAAGGAAAGCAATCTGCTGATCGCGGCATGTAGCATTGCGGTGGGCCTCGGCTCTGCCGTGCTGCCCCAAATGTTCGACCAACTGCCGAGCTTTGCCAAAATGCTGCTGCAAAATGGTATCGTATCTGGCTCGATTACGGCGATTGTCTTGAATATTGTTTTAACGAAAAAACAGGGCGAATCGGTCAAAGGCGGGACGGTGTCAGAGGTTCCGCAGAAGGTTTAACGATTAGGGTTAGGTAAAGACAGCCGGAGAGAGGACGTAAGCCTCTTTTTCCGGCTGTTTGGTATGGGGTTATTCAGAATGAATTATTTGTTCAGCAGCATGAAGTTATTAATAAAACCCTCTTCCTGTATGAAAATCGGGGTTTGGATTTTCGATGCGAAGTCATAATAGTACACGCCGCGCCCTTCTTCCTGATTTTTCTGGGAGGCACTGCCTAGATAGTAGATACCTTTGCTGTCCGGGGACATATAGATAAAGCTGCGGGACGAAATGGGAAGCTCTAATTTGGTGCGCTTTCCAGTTGCGATATCGACAAGACTATACTCGGGGTTTCCGTGATTAATGAAACGGGCAGTGACTAGGAGTAACTGATCATTACTGCTGGACATGGACAGGATTTGTTCGTTCTTTAGTGTAATGATAGGCCGTTCTTGTTTGGTGTTGGTATTGATTTCTGTGACCTTGTAGTCAGGTGAAATCATAATAGTCTGTTTCTTGGCTGCGATGTCTCTTTGTTTATCTTGTCCATTTTCAGAGAATTGGGAAATGTACGTTGCGCTTTTGCTAGAGTTGTATGATACAGACCAAGTATTCATATCTAGATTTTCATCATGCAAAAACTGCATTGTATGAGTTGATTTATCGTAGAAAATGGTTTTAAGTGTACGTTCTCCTTTTTTGACAGCAGCCAGAACGAGTGGACCTTCTGGAGTCGTTGGTACTATACGATTAATGGCAAACAAATTATCGGAAAGTTGTTCAGTTTTTTTTGAATTCAAATCGTATGAAAATAACTGATCTCCCTTATCGTCAACATCGGCAGAATAATAAATCTTGTGATCAGGTAATGACACTACAGAAAGTGGATATTGAGAGGTGTAAGGAACATCGGCCAGCTTCATCATTTTTTTGCTGCTCAAATCATACGTCATGACCCGCATAACCATACCTTTATCTGTATTTTTCCCATTCACATATTCTGTATAGGTCATGGATAGATATTGGTCTTGTTCGACTGGAGCTGTCTTTTCGCCTGATTGGATCTGTTTCGATGGAATTGATTCTGCTGCTGGAGTAGAAGATGGAGAACAGGCAGATAACAGAGCTGGAACGAGTAAGGAAAGTATAATTAAGCGAAAGCTGCTTGTTTTCAAAAGGAAACATCCTTTCTAAGATGAGGGATTTACTAAATCCATTATGATAAATTAAAAAAAGGGAAAAGGACAGGGTGTAGGCCCTATCCTTGTTTCACATGAAGAGATTAGAACGCATAAAAATATTTTCCTGAAAATGAGAGAGACGAACTCCATGTCAATCCCAAATCCTGTACACCAGTTTTCCAAATATCAATAACGGCATCCGGAAGGCTTCCGTTATCAGCTTTAATAAAGTTAGCAGCGATATCATTATCTGTATTTCTTACGGCAATTCTTGTTCCAAACTCTGGATTATCAATAGCCCCTTTTGTTGCACAGTCGCCTCTTTTTAGTGAATTGGAATTTTCACCAGTTGAGTCCGTAAAGTTTGTCCCTCTACCTGTGCCTTGAACCTTGCCGCTCGATTTTCCGGTAATGACGATTTCATTATTATGTGCTCCGTATGTATAAGTCCCTGGTGCTTTGCGTGTTCCACGTGGTAATGCCTGAAGTGAAACATTATTAGTAGTAATCGCATTTTCCTTTTGATCAGGCAAGATAATATCTTTGATATAACCTTCACCATCATAAATTACTTTTAGACCAGGCTGAGGGTCAGGGTTATCAATATGATATACCGGCAGTGATTTGGCTTCTTCTTTGATTTCCTTAATCATTGCTTCTTCTTTTTCTAGCTCAATTTGTTGTTCAGCAGTGAGTGGGGCAATAGCAGCTAGAGATTTTTGTGGTTCAGGTACAGGAGTTCCTTTTTCTACTACAACCATGTTATTGTTCTCATCATATTGGATGATTGTACCCGCTAACATTTGGTCAGGGATTTTTTCTCCTTTCTCAGCATGGGAGATTGCTGGACTAACGATTCCCCACGAGATGAATAACGTTGTAGCCAGAATTGCTTGAGGAAGAAACTTTACCTTCATAACAAACCGCCTCCTTGAAATATTTGTAAATCCATAGATAGCATAAGTGAGCTTACAAACTATGTCAACCTTTTAATGGAATATATGAATATATTTATCTATATTTTGTGTCTGCAAGAGTCCATTAGTCGGATATGAACTACATTTATTGACAGCCTTGCATTGAAAATCCATTTTCTTGATTCTCGCCGTATCGTTTAAATTTAAAATATTGCGCATGTCTATTTTGTTAGAGGTGGATTTGCAGAAGGAAAGCAATCTGCTGATCGCGGCATGTAGCATTGCGGTGGGCCTCGGCTCTGTCGTGCTGCCCCAAATGTTTGACCAACTGCCGAGCTTTGCCAAAATGCTGCTGCAAAACGGTATCGTATCCGGCTCGATTACGGCGATTGTCTTGAATATCGTTTTAACGAAAAAACAGGGCGAATGGGTCAAAGGCGGGAAGGTGTCAGAGGTTCCGCAGAAGGTTTAACGATTAGGATTAGATAAAGACCGCGGGAGAGAGGACGTAAGCCTATTTTTCCGGCTTTTTGGCATAGAGTTATTGATAAAACCCCCTTCCTGTATGAAGATCGGGGTTTGAGATTCTATTAGAAGAATTTGCTAGAGTGATAGGCGAGGTCATGGTATAATCTACCTTATGGATTTTGAATAGTGGTGGATGTTTTCAGACCACGGCGCAGCTTCCCGAAAGGGGGTGAAGCCGATGGTCAACCTTGTGTCGTGCTACGATGTGTTGCGTTGGATGGTTACGTTACTAAGCCTGGTGTTTAGTATTCGTAAACTTTATCGCTGGCTACGTCGGAAATTTCGGAACAAGCGAAAACCCACCGTGTAATTAGGTTAGGCGCCTAACGGTGGGTTTAGCTACGCATTTAGCGCGCCGTGATGATCCACAGCCTTTCAAGTCCTAAGAGTCTTTGCCGTTGGTAGCGGCGAAGGCTCTTTTTAGTATACGGACACGGTGGTTATCTCTATACCTAATTTTATCACGTCCATTGCGTGCATGCAACGCAAAGTCATAGCCTTGATCCTTGCCGTATCGTTTAAATTTAAAATATTGCGCAGCATTTGTTGACAAGCCTGTAACAACAAAATAAGATAGTCCTAATTCGTAATATAGAGGAATAAAGGAAGAAAACAGGTGTGAACCGGACTTTCCACTTACAGGGTTTCGCTGAAATCATGTAGATGGCTGTTGTGCGTGTTCACTTAAAAGGGAAGTTCGGTAGATTCCGACACGGACCCGCCACTGTATACAGGCATCAGCAGGGAATTGCTGTAGCTTTCAGAACAGCCACTGGAACTGTGAGGAACCGGGAAGGCCTGAGAGATAAGCCTGAAGTCAGGAGACCTGCCTGTTTTAACATCACTGTCAGACCCACGGGATGCTGGGGAGGTGGTTAGGCGTGCTGCATACAGAATGTCTGAAACCGATCCGATCCCCTTGTTTTTAGAGGGTGAAGAGGGTGAGCTTAGGCATTTGATCATGAAAGCATTTCTGACTGCTGATCAAGCGGTCGGGGATGCTTTTTTCGCGCTAGGTATTTGTGAATGACAAGACAGAGGGGGATAAATAAGATGATAAGCAATCGTAAAAAGCGTTCATGGTTTATATGTACAGGGGTGATGCTGCTGCTGGCAGTTATGGCTCTGGGGGGATGCTCGACAACTAGTAAGACGGCGGATAGCCCCAGCAAGGGCGAGAACACATCCACACAACAGGCTACAGCAGATAAGAAACTGGTGATGGCGTATACGTGGAAACCGTCGGGCGTTGACCCGCACGGAGACAATAGCTGGGATGTCATGCGGTCCGGCGCAGGTGAGACACTTGTCCGTTTGAATGAAAAGCTGGAGCCAGTGGCTTGGCTGGCCAAGGAATGGAAGCAGGACAGTCCCACAGTTTGGACGTTCGGCTTGCAGGATAAGGTCACTTTTCATGACGGAAAGAGTATGGACGCGGAAAGTGTGAAAGCTTCCCTGCTGCGCTCCATCGAGAAAAGCCATTTGGCAAAGGATTTGCTAGACGTAAAGTCGATTGATGTAACTGGGCCGCTGGCGTTGAAAATCACGACTAACCAGCCCAATTCAGCGCTGGTGTCCAATCTGGCTGATCCATCGACGATTGTGCTGGATGTAGCGTCTATGAAGGATGAGCAGAGCTACCCTGCGATGACAGGTGCTTTTAAAATTAAAGCGTTCAACAAGGATCAGTCCTTGGTCGTAGAGCGTTATGACGGATATTGGGGCGAGAAGGCCCGGCTGGCTGAAGCAACGATGAAGTTCATTACGGACGGCAATTCACGCCTGTTGGCGCTGCAATCTGGCGAAGTAGATGTAGCGACTGATATTCCGGTGGATAACGCGGAGGTATTAAAAAAGAACGATAAGCTGCAAGTGCTGTCGGCTCCCTCTTTGCGCACTCATATGATCGTGTATAACATGGAGTCGCCTGTGTTCAAGGATGCCGCGAACCGCAAAGTAGTGGACAGCCTGATACCACGTGCATCCATTGTGAGTGCGATCATGAGAGGCTATGGTACGGAGGCAAGCAGCCCATTCCCGAGCATTCTCCCCTTCGGCAAGGTGGAACGTAAAGTGCTGGACGGAACGGCAGGGCAGTTGTTGACGAAGGACGGCTGGCAAAAGGATGCCCAAGGTACATGGACCAAGCAGGGCAAGCCGTTCGAGGTTACGTTGCTGACCTTCCCTCAGCGTCCAGAGCTTTCGGTCATGGCTGAGGTGATTCAGAGCCAACTGCTGAAAGAGGGCATCCAGGTGAAGATCCGCAAGGTGGAAAATATCGACGAGGCGCTAACCAAAAACGATTGGGATTTTGCCATGTACAGTATGCTGACTGCCCATACGGGGGAGCCGCAATATTTTATGGACATGTTTTATTCCTCTAAAAGCGAGGCCAATGTAAGCCGTTATGGTTCCAAACCGCTGGAGAACCTTCTTGGCAGCTTGAAGCTGGCGAAGGATACAGCACAGCGTAATGCCGTGACATTGCAAGCGCTGGATATCATTAATACCGATTTGCCGCAGTCGTTTATTGTTCACCCTGATAATGTATTTGGGGTGAAAAAAGGGGTAGAGGGCTTTACACCGCATCCGATTGAGTATTACTACATTACGGCGCAATCCGATATTGCGGAATAACGGACTGGATACCCTATGATTCGTTTTATTCTGGAACGTGTGGCGCAACTGGTCATTATTGTGTTCGTTGTATCCACGCTGACATTTGTGCTGATGAGGCTGGCTCCCGGCGACCCTGCTACCATTCTGCTCACCGCGCATAATGTGCCTGCCTCTGAGGAGGCGTTGACGGCGCTGCGGAAGGAGCTGGGCTTGAGCGAGCCGCTTCATATTCAGTATGTAAACTGGCTGCGTGATGTGTTCACAGGGCATTGGGGCACCTCCTATGTATCCAAGGAGTCGGTGCTAACCGAACTGTGGAACAGACTGCCTGCTACCGTGGAGCTGGCCTCGGCGGGCTTTGCCGTCATGACGTTGCTGACTCTTGGGATGGGGCTGGCTGCCTCGGTAAAATCCAGCGGTTGGCTGGATCGTCTGGGAAGGCTGTTTGCACTGCTCGGATCGTCCATCCCCTCTTTTTGGCTTGGCTTTCTGCTGATTTACCTGTTCTCCGTCCGTTTGGGCTGGCTCCCGTCCATGGGTCGGGAAGATTGGACTCATTTGGTACTGCCAGCGCTGACCCTTGGGGCAGGTTTGGGGGCTGTGCAAGCCCGTGTACTGCGTGCCCAAATGTTGGAGCTGGGTGACCGGAATTTTGTGAAGGCGGCGAAGGCCAGAGGCTTTTCCCGTACGTATGTTTTGTTTTTTGAGATATTCAAGCATGCGATTTTGCCGATCATCACGTTGTTAGGCACGAATTTGTCATTTATGCTGGCGGGCAATGTCATCGTAGAGACGATTTTTTCATGGCCGGGTTTGGGCAAGTATTTTATAGACGCGATTACGCAGCGGGATTATCCGGTGATTCAGGGGTATGTTATTTTTGCTGCATTTTTAATTGTAGGTGTTCAGTGTTTGGTGGATTTGGTCCAAACGGCTATAGATCCGAGGCTGCGTTTGCGTTAGGGGAGGAAGTTGAAAATGAAAAACATGCGGCTGTCCTTCAAAGGAAGCTTACTGACAGGAGGCGTAATGCTGGGCCTGATCGTACTGCTCGGATTGCTGGCTCCATGGGTTGCCCCTCATGATCCTCTCAATGTCAATCTCCTGAAGCGCCTGGAGCCGCCCAGCCGGGAATATCCCTTCGGTACGGACCATTTGGGGAGGGATGTGCTGTCACGGCTGATTTACGGGATTCGGACCAGCGTACTGATTGCTTGTGCGATTACAGTGACCACCTTGTGTATCAGTTTGCCGATAGGCTTGCTCATTGGCTATGTGCGCGGGCGTGTGGATCAGCTAGTCATGCGGGTGATTGACGGAGTGCTTGCTTTTCCCGATATTATTTTGACGGTGGCGATTGTGGGTATCTTGGGTCCAGGCTTTGTAAACATGACCTTAGCCATTATTGCGGTACGGTGGGCCGGGTATGTTCGGTATATTCGCACCCTTGTTCAAAAAGCCTGTCAGGAGGACTATGTCCGATACGCCCGTTTATCCGGTAATTCACATGTGCGCGTACTCAGAAGCTATGTATTGCCGCAGGCGCTGCCACAGCTGCTTGTGTATGCGGTTTGGGACATCGGGCGAGTGGTGCTTATGGTTGCCGGACTTTCCTTTCTGGGGCTGGGTGTACAGCCGCCTAAGCCGGAATGGGGCGTGATGCTGCATGATGCGACGTCGTATTTTCAGGTGGCGCCGCATGTCATGATTTTTCCGGGCTTGGCGATTATGCTATTTGTGCTTGCCTGCCAGCTTCTGGGAGACCGATTCTCGGAAAAGGGGGCGGCAGAATGAAGGATGGGACAGGACAGATGAATGGAAATATGGCAGGGCGCAAGCCACTGTTACACGTGGAACATTTGGAGATATGTCGCATAGGCACAGGAGCGGGTACACGCATTGACGCAGCAGCAGGTACGGACGCAGGTAGGAAGCCGGGTGCGAATGGGAAAACAATGCGGATAAGCGGACATCAACCGTTGCTCAGGGATGTCAGCTTTTCCGTGTATCCGGGGGAAATTGTGGCCTTGACCGGGCCGAGCGGATGCGGCAAGAGTCTGACCGCGCACGCAATCTCGGGCATGCTGGAGCCGGGGATCGGCGTTACGCAGGGGCATATGTACTACAACGGGGAGGACATCGTCCCGTTCGATGAACGGCGCTGGCAAAGGCTGCGCCGCGAGGACATTGCCCTGCTCATTCAACAATCGCTGAGCGGGTTGAATCCGATCCGTACCGTCCGCGCACAGCTGACGGACACGCTTAGACTGCACGGGCGGCGCTGGATGCCGCCCGACCAGAGGGGGCTGGGCAACCTCCCCCGCCCTGTACAGCATCAAGCCCCCCCACAGGTCGTGCTGCCCCGGATGTGGCAGATGCTGAGCGGGATTGCACAGCTGGCTGGGGGCTGCGCTACTCAAGCGCAGGAGGCTTATCTGTGCTCTTTATTGAGCAAGGTCGGGTTTGCAGACCCTGAGCATATTTTGTCCTCGTACCCTTTTGAATTAAGCGGAGGGATGTGTCAAAGGGTACTGCTGGCTGCGATGCTAAGCTCCGGTCCGCGCCTTTTTATTGCCGATGAGCCTACCACGGCGCTGGATGTTATCAACCGGGACAAGGTTCTGGCGTTATTCCAACAGTTGAGAGAGGATTTGGATCTCACTATTTTGTTGATTTCTCATGATCGTCAGGGTGTGAGTCGTGTAGCGGATCGTGTACTGGAGATGAGCCCGGAAGGAAGGATGCGCGAATGATACTGGAACTAAAGCAAGTGACCAAAGCCTATCCTGTCCGCAGACGGAGAAAAGGCTGGTCCAACAAGCAAGATAGCGGGCAGGCCGCCGTGAAGCAGGTGAGTCTGGAGCTGCAACGGGGAGAATGCCTCGGACTGGTTGGCGAAAGCGGAAGCGGCAAAAGTACGCTGGCACAATGTATCCTAAGGCTGGAATCGTTGACCTCGGGGGAGATTTGGCTGGATCATCAGCCCATTCACACCGGAAGGATGAAGGATATCCATCTGTACAAACGAATCCAGCTGGTCGCACAGGATTCGTCTTCCTCGCTCCATCCTCGCATGATCATACGAGATATTTTGGAGGAGCCGATACGCAACTATTTTCCCGAACGAAAAGCGCAAGCACTGGAGATCTGCCTGTCTTTACTGGAATCGGTGGGGCTGGACGCGGAATGTCTGGAGAAATACCCATCGCAGCTAAGTGGCGGACAAAAGCAGCGGGTATGCATCGCCCGTGCGCTGGCGGTGGAGCCGGAAATCATCTTGTTCGACGAGTCTGTCGCCAATCTCGATACGGAAACGCAGGCTTCCGTACTGGACATGCTCAAGAAAGCACAGGAGGAGCGCCAGCTATCCTATCTTTTTATCACCCATGATCTTCAATCTACCCGTCCGTTTTGTGATCGGATTGTCGTCATGTATCAGGGGGAGATTGTGGAGATATTTCAGGAGTGGGATAAAGACCTGTTACAGCATGAATACACGCGTACTCTGTTTCAAACGTTGGCGGAATGAGCCATACCTCTCATATTCTACAAATTTAAAATAAATATAAGCTTTCTTTGTCGAATATTGATCGAGCGCTGTGACGAGAAGGACCGGATTTTTGAATCGGCTCATCCTGCGGTGCAGCGGCTGATTTCGTCCATTTTACCGGAACATCCAGCAGTCCGTCTTTCACTTCATGAATGAGAGTTGACCCGCAAGGGTCCTTTTTTTGTGCAACATATGGATAAGTAATTGAAATCAAATTTACTTGTTGTATTATTTAAATAACCCGTTATAATATAAAATCACAGTAAATCACTTGGATTAAAAAGGGATATCCTAATATGAGGAAATCTGCTTTCGTACTCAATTGCTGGAGCAGTACAATGCGAAGAACGGTCGTAAAATACGTGGAACGGGCTAAGCTGGATGAGCATAGCGTTCCGTCTGAAGGCGGATTGATCAATTGGCTGGTATTTCTATATCGAATTTAGATCTCTTTTGTTCCTACAGCTAGATTCTCTTTTCGTAAATCTAGTGGATCACGATCAGCTTTTCTACATAGCTGGAGATGTGGTCCTGAAAGCCAGAAAGCAGTTGTCGCAGACTTTCCTCTGTGATGGTTGCTTTTTCTTTTACATGCTGAGCCTCTATCAGCTTCGTTTCTAGTTGTAGAGTCTGTAAAATAAATTGTGTACTCACCCACGCTTATTTCCAATTTCACTTAAATCAGTCTTGTGATTTTTTGTGAAGTACGTAATGTATAGAATAAAAAGTGTTGAAATGAATTCCGAGGGGGAGCTATGTATCAAAAGGGGGCAATATCGTGAGGCCATCGGAATTGGCTTGATCTTTTCGCTCTCCATTGTGTTGTTCGTCGCTATTTATTCCCAAACGATACCGAATCAGGACATGCCGCCTGTGAAGCGGGGAGTGCTGGATTTGTCGAATTGGGATTTCCACAAGCAGGGATGGGTCAACCTGGATGGAGAGTGGGAATTTTATGAAGGTGAATTACTGGAGCCTGTCGATTTTCACGAAGGGACGCGTACAGAGGTCTCGTATTTATCCGTACCTGGCACGTGGAGAGGGAAATCAGCGAATGGCGGTATGAACCGAAGAGGGTATGGCACGTACCGGTTGAAAGTGCTGGTTAAAGATACGGATGAAGTTTTAGGTTTAAAAATAAGGAGTATTCGCCTTTCCCATCGATTGTTCATTAACGGCAAGTTAGAAGGCGAAAGTGGGCGCCCAGCAGTCGATATCAAGGAGCATCAGCCTGGAAATACGCCCTACAGTGCGTTTTTTCACACGGATGCCAAAGAAATTGACATTGTAATTCAAGTGTCTAACTACGTATTTGTCACCGGTGGTATTGCTGGCTCGATCCCATTCGGATTGGCTGAAGATGTGACGAAGCTAAATGGTATACAGGTCGGCACCGATATCGGAATTATATTGATTCTTGGCATGTTTGGCGTGTATCATCTCAGCTTCTGCCTGCTAGGGCGAAGAGAGAAAACATATTGGCTCAGCGGGCTATATTTGCTGCTGCTTTTATTGGAAAAAGCACTTTTTGGCGAAAAAATTTTACAGAGAGTACTGCCTGGCCTCCCTTTTGATATTACTTACAAGCTGCTGGATTTAAGCGAATTTGTCGGAGCTGTGGTACTCATCCTGTTTTTCAGTTCAGTTGAAGCCCGCCTCATATCGTCTCGGATGATGAAGCTGATACTGGCTCCGTTAGGCCTATATATTACGGCGGTTGTCGTGTTGCCTTATCGTGTGCATATCCAGGGAAAATACGTTTTCTTTTTTTACTTAATCATCGTTTTCCTATATATTATTGGCAGAATGGCGTATCTGTATATTCAAAGCCAAGGCGGCTCATCCGATCGGAAGGAATTAATGCTTTTTATTGGCGGGAGCGTTTCGATGATGGTCTTTTTGGTGGACGGAAGCCTCTATTCGGAAAATATGGTTTCGACCGATCTGGTGGGAAAACTCGGGGTGATTTGTTTCATTATCATTATGAATATTCTGCTCGTGGTTCGATTCTCCAATGCTTATGAGAAGACGGAAATCCTTTCATATCAATTGACGGTCTCCAATCAGCTCAAGGACGAGTTTTTGATGAACACATCCCACGAGCTCAAGACTCCACTGCATGGAATCCTGAATATGACGTCTTATTTGCTGGATGATGAGGAAAAAAATCTGTCGCCGAAGCAAAAACGGAATCTTTCGCTGATCAAGGATACATCTATCAAGCTGTCCATGCTCATTCACGATTTGGTCGATGTTACCCGTTTGAGGCACGGGGAACTGCGTCTGCATCCGACCGCTGTGGATGCCAGAATGGTAACGCAGATTGTATTCGACGTGCTGCAATTTGAACTTTTGGGAAAAGCTGTGCGACTGGATAATCAAGTCGGTCCCGACGTCTGGGTGCAAGCGGACGAAAATCGTCTGCGTCAAATTATGTACAATCTGGTCAGCAATGCCGTTAAGCATACAGACAAAGGGTCGATCAAGGTGGTGTCGAGCGTTACCAAGGGAACTGTTACGATTTCTGTCGAGGATACTGGAACAGGGATTCCTAAGGATAAGCATGCTGTGATTTTCGAATATTTTGAGCAGCTTGACGGGCCGCTGCCGAAGGATGGATATACAGGAATGGGCGTTGGTTTGTACATTAGCCGCAAGTTGGTCGAACGGATGAGTGGAGAAATTCGGGTGGATTGGTCGGAGGTCGGTCAAGGCACGCGCATGACGTTTACATTGCCAAGCGCAGTCCAAGTACCGGCTAATCGTGAAACGGCATATGCGTTGCAAGAGCAGCAGCGATATACCGATAAGGATCAGGAGCTGAATATTTGGGATGGACACGAGCATACAGTCATGATTGTTGACGATGAAGCCTCTAATATCCACACCTTGTTGAATATTTTGAAACGGCATCGCTACAATGTCGTCACCGCTTTCTCAGCAAAAGAAGCATTGGAGAAAATAGAAGAGTACCCGCAAGTCGATCTTGTCATTCTCGATGTGATGATGCCGGGGATCTCGGGCATTGAGCTGTGTCAGAGACTACGAAGCAGCTACTCTATTCTCGACCTGCCCATTTTGTTCGCAACGGTTAAGGATACGCCGCAAGACATCGCGCTCGGCTTCAGGGCCGGGGCAAACGATTATTTGACTAAGCCGTTTGAGGCGGAAACGCTCATTGCCAGAATCCAGACCCTGATCGCTGTGAAAACATCGCTCCAAGAAGCGATTCGCAATGAGCTGGCGTTCCATCAAGCGCAGATCAAACCGCATTTTCTCTACAACGCCTTGAGCAGCGTTATTTCATTCTGCTATACGGACGGGGAAAAAGCTGCGTACTTGTTATCGATGCTCAGTCAGTACTTGCGCTACATCCTGGACATGGATTCTTCCACACTGTTCGTCCCTCTCTACCAGGAAATGGAGTTGATCCAGGCTTATGTTGAGATTGAAAAAGCCCGTTTCGGAGAGAGGTTCGACTACGACTTTCACTACGATAACCGTATAGATCATTTGGGAATTCCTTCCTTATGCATCCAGCCTTTTGTCGAGAATGCGATTCGGCACGGTTTGTTCGAGAAGGAAGGTTACGGCAAGGTGACGCTCAGGATCGACGAGGAAGATGGTTATATCCGGGTGGTAGTCGAAGACGATGGCGTCGGCATACCGGATGATCTGTTGGATCGCATGTCCAAAGGAGATATGCATGATTGCGGCATCGGCATCCATAATATCCGCAAGCGTCTGGACTCTCTGCCAGGGGCAACGCTAAACATCAGCTCCGATAGGGGAAGAGGAACTAAAATAACGATGTATTTGCCTGTAAGGAATAACGAAAAGATCGGTTCGGGTAAACGGAGGAGGAGCGAGATTGTTTAATGTGGTCATTGTGGAGGACGAAATACCGATTTTGAATTTAATGAAATATGTCATCGGGCAAAACCCGTACTTTACGATCATAGGTGCTTTTACAAGCTCGCTTGAGGCGCTGGCCAGCCTGTCTGAGCTTCGGCCGGATGTCGCTTTCCTCGATGTGGAAATGCCAAAGATGAACGGGCTGGAACTCGCGGAAAATATCAACGAAGCGTCGGAGCAGACGAAAATCATCTTCACGACGGCTTACAAGCATTATGCGCTGGATGCATTCAAGGTTTATGCCTTCGACTATATTTTGAAGCCCGTGACACCCGCGGCGATCGAGCGGGTCGCAAACCGGCTGTTCAAGCTGCATCGACCTGTCGGCGATGCTGAACAGCAGGTGGGGCTTGCCTCGATTCGGTGCTTTGGAGGATTCGAGGTCCGAAGTCGGGAAGGGTCGCTAATCCGCTTTCCGACACGCAAGACGGAGGAGTTATTCGCTTATTTCCTCTGCCATCCGGGTCAGAATCTCAACAAGTGGCGATTGGCGGAATTGCTGTGGCCGGATATGAGCGAGGACCGCGCGTCGCATAATTTGCACAACACGATGTATCGTTTAAAGAAACTGTTGAAAGAGCAAGAGATCGGCATGGAGATTCAGAAAACGAACGAAGGATACATGCTGGAACCATCGAATCGAACGTACGATGTGCTGGAATATGAACGGTATGACTTTTCTCTTGCGGGAGGACTTCAGGATGAGGCGCAAGCGGAACATGTATGCTCGCTCTACAAAGGTCCGCTGCTGGATAGAAAAGATTACTTCTGGAAAGCTCCGCTGGAGGAAGTATTCTGCAAACGGTACACATCGCTTGTACGCAGCTTGATCCAACAGAATCTTGCCAGGGAGGATTGGAAAAGGGCGGAGCAGAAGATTGATTCGTATTTGACTGTATACCCCCTGCACGAGGAGATGAATCAGACTTTGTTGAGCATCTATGCAAGCAGTGGGGACAAGGAGAAAATCGTCAGGCATTACGCGCAGTTCGAGGCTTCCTATCGCAAGGAGCTGGGGCTGGAGCCACCGCAGAAGCTGAGAAGCCAGAAGGCGTCATATTTGGAGTAGGTCGGCAAAGTTTTTCTTGTCCGACCTTTTTTACCGAAACTGAATACTGGATGAATAAGAAAGTGATTATTCCCGATTGAACAATCTATTAGGGGATAGTCTCTTTTTGTTTTTTTTTCGACATTATTCGTGGTTTTGTGAGAATTTTGTGAGAACAGTTTGATAGTATGTATTGCAATGGGGGGAGGCAATAAGGGGCGAGTGAATCAAGCGATACTGTTGGGAGTTCTGGCAAATTGAGCGTTTCAATGCCGATTTATAATCAGGACGAGCAGAAACACGAAGTTGCGACGGTAATTAGCACGGGAAATATATAGCATATTATGGAAAACATTAAATATGGAAAGCGGGGGCATCCCATTCCGCAAAACGATCAGGGGGGAACAAAATGTTTAGAAAAGAAAAAATGAAGCTTACGGCAGTGGTAGTTATTCTATGTATAATTTCAACTTTGTTAGGTAATTTTAATGCCGCTTCTGCGGCTACTACTGACATATTAAAGAAAGCCTATATTACAAGCTTCAATACTGGCAAGGTTGATGTGGTGGATTTGGAAAGCGGTACGGTGGAATTGGGCAAAATTACGGTCGGGAGTGAGCCTAATAGCGCAGCGTTCAACCCGAACGGTACCCAGGTTTTTGTGACCAACAGAGCGAGTGGAACTGTTTCGGTGATTAATCCGGCTACTGATACAGTGGTCGGCACAATAACAGTGGGCTCACAACCTCACGGAGTAGCCTTTAATTCGGATGGCAGCAAAGCTTATGTAGCTAATATGAGCAGCAGCACACTGTCTGTAATCAATACAGCAACGCTTACAGTTACGGGTACAGTAAGTGTATTATCACGTCCTGTAGCCATGGTAGCGGCAGCCCAGAAGCTTTATCTGACTCAGTCTGGCGCTAACAAAGTAGCAGTCGTGGATTTTACCAACGATACGATTACCAGTCAAATTACGGTGGGAACCAGCCCGTATGGTCTTTCGGTTAATCCTGCGGGTACCAAGATTTATGTAGCAAATCAAGGGAACAAAACAGTTTCTGTCATCAACGTTGTGGACAACACGGTGGAAGCAACTGTAACTGTGGACAACTCCCCGTCGGCTACTGAGGTGTCTCCCGACGGGAGCAGGGTTTACGTGGCTAATAGTGGCTCTGGAACTGTTTCAGTAATCAATACCGCTAGTAATACAGTGGAAAGCACCGTAGCGGTTGGTTCTTATCCCTATGTGGTCGGTATCTCGGCTGATGGCAGCAAAGCCTTTACGGTCAATTATGGCAGCAGCAACATGAGCGTAATCAGGACATCAGATAATAAGGTAATTCAGACTATAGCTTTAAGCAGTGGTCCCTTCATGGTCGGTACCTTCATGGTTTCTACGGCTGTGGCTGCTGGCCAGAACCCTCCTGTTTCTTCAGATGCCACACTAAGCTCGCTGAATTTAAGCGGCATTACGCTCGATCAAACGGTAACTGGAAGTGTGTACGCCTACACCGCAACTGTGCCTAACGATATTTCTGTTACGACAGCTACGTATACAACTACGGATAGCCGCGCGACAGCGGCTTTACAGCTTAATGGGGCTCCAGTTAACAATCCGATTAATCTAAGTGTGGGGTCAAATATCATTAGCTTTGTAGTGACTGCACAGGATGGAACGACGAAAAGCTATACGGTCAATGTCACACGAGCTGGTTCAAATAGTGTTGCCTTAAGCTCGCTGAATTTAAGCGGCATTACGCTCGATCAAACGGTAAGTGAAAGTGTGTACGCCTACACCGCAACTGTGCCTAACGATATTTCTGTTACGACAGCTACGTATACAACTACGGATAGCCGCGCGACGGCTGCTTTACAGCTCAATGGGACTCCGGTCAACAATCCGATTAGTCTAAATGTGGGGTCAAATATTATTAGCTTTGTAGTGACTGCACAGGATGGAACGACGAAAAGCTATACGGTCAATGTCACACGGGCTCCCCGGTTGGTGACTGCTATCACAGTGTCGGGCGATAGTGGAACAATGTCCGTTGGAGACTCTCTTCAATTTAAGGCAAATGTAACTCCTGACAATGCAACGGATAAAACCTTTAGCTGGTCGGTAATTGCTGGTACAGGGGAAGCAACGATCAATGCTGATGGTGTACTCGTTGCAACTCAAACTGGTACTATTACAATTCAGGCAGTTGCTCATGATGGATCAGGTGTTGTGGGAACGAAAGTTATTACGATCGACAAACGTTCTTCGAGCCGTGGTGGTAGTTCCACCACAACTAACACTAATCTGACTCCTGTACCTGTACCGACTCCTGTACCAGCTCCTGCACCTGATCCTGCAAAGGATGTGTTCAAGTCAGATGTAGTGAAGGGTGACCTCAATGTTATTAAGAACATTGAGACTCGGATTCAGGAAGCTAAAAAAACTCCGGTTACAGCAGCTCTTTCGGACACTAAAGGACACTGGGCTGAAAAGACTATTGATACTTTTGTAAAGCTGCATGTGATTAAAGGGTACAACGATGGTAAGTTCAAGCCGGATGGCAAGATCACACGCGCTGAATTTGCAGTGATTCTGAGTAGCGTGTTCGATATCAAAGGTGGCAACAATACAAGTGTCTCATTGAAGGACGTCGGCAGCCACTGGGCAAAAGACCCAATCAAGAAACTTGTAGAGGCAGGGGTCATCAGCGGATATGAGGATGGTATGTTCAAGCCGGATAACACGATCACCCGGGAGGAAATGGTTGTTCTTTTATCCCGCATCTTAAACCTGAACAACGTATCGAAGGACACCACCAAAGGCAATTTTGATGACGTGAAGGGTTCTTATGCAGCTAACGAGATCAAAGCTGAAGCACAAGCAGGTATCATCAGCGGCAGAGCAGATGGCAAGTTTGATCCCAAGAGTAGCTCCACACGTGCAGAAGCTCTGCAAATCATCCTGAATGCGCTGAATCTCAATCCGCAATTGAAGACGCTGTTGGATTCACTTAACTAATACCGTTACTACGAATAAAAGGGACAAGTGTATTTTGCACTTGGCTCTTTTGTTTTTTTATCGAAAAAGGTTAGTCAAAATATAGCCCTATAATCTATCTCCCCTTTTCGGATCAAAAGTAGCTTCTCACACTTATTCATGATAAATTCTAAGAACAATAAAGTGAAGATGTAATCGGGAAGGAACAAGGGTACATGAAAAAGGTTTTATTCATTAATACCGGAGGGACGATCTCTTCCTCCTATCAGGAAAATGGCCTGACGCCAACCCAATCGGCTGAAAATATTTTGGCGGAAATTCCGGAGTTGAAGGAAATCTGTGAAATTGATGCCCATAATCTGATGAGCATTGATAGCACAAACACACAACCGGAGGATTGGGCCTCCATCGCCCGAATGGTACATCGTTCCCTTGATCAGTACGACGGCATCGTCATTGCCCATGGCACGGATACGATGGCTTATACGGCTTCGGCTTTGAGCTTCATGCTGGGAACCGTAGACAAGCCGGTCGTGGTGACGGGTTCGCAGGTGTCCATTCTGGCTGAGCACAGTGATTCCAAAAAAAATGTAATCGACTCGTTCCTGACCGCATGTGGCGAGGTAGCGGGAGTATTTGTCGTATTTAACGGCAAAATCATCAACGGCAGCCGCAGCTCCAAAATCAGAACGCGCAGCTATAACGCTTTTGAGAGTATTAACTATCCGTATATCGGCCTCGTGGAAGACGGGAAGGTGGTCTATACAGAGGGCGTATTTGCGAATCGCGGTACAGTTCGCCATCCGTACAATGACGAGTATGCTTCGGAGGTATTTCTGCTCAGACTGATTCCGGGTACGAATCCGGCGATTTTCGATGCCATTCAGGGCTTGGGCTATAAAGGGATCGTGATTGAGGGCTTTGGCATGGGTGGCGTGCCCTTCAAGGAAAGAAGCCTGATCAGCAAAATTGAGGAGTTAATGAAGGATGGCATGAGTATCGTCGTGACCACCCAATGTCCTTATGAGGGCGGCGATCTGACGATTTACGAGGTGGGGCAGAAGGTGCTGGAAAAGGGTGTTATTCCGGGTTATGACATGACGACGGAGGCACTTGTGACTAAAATGATGTGGGCGTTGGGTCAGACCACTGACCCTGCGGGAGTAGCAAAAATTATGGCCACAAACTATGCGGACGAGGTTTCCTTGCCTACGGATACAGCCCCCCTGTAAGGAAGGGGGCTGGTTTCCACACAGGAAGGAAGCCGCATCCCAAAAACACCTGCCTATGGCAGATGCTTTTGCTTGTTACGTCCAGGCCCACAGGAATCCGTCGCGATCCCAGGCGATTTTACCGCTATGAAGCTTGCGAAACGCTTTTTTGATTTCCTTTTCGAGAGATACATGACCATGCTCACTTATAAACACATACTGCTCTCCGTACTCAGAGCGTACATATGCAATCGCGTCCTCTTGTTTCAAGGTTCCCACTTCACGAATTTGCGCGACCATCCATGCTGCAATTTGCTGTTCTGTTGTAGGGGTACTGTCTGTTTTGTCCATTTGTCATATCCTTTCCTTCGTTCCTTTCAATTCACTCTTTATATAGTATACGCAATCTAGGAAATTACCAAATCTGTTGGTAGTAAGTAGCCCCTATTGGGAGATTGGTTTTGAGTGATTTCAAGAAACGGTTGACTCTGTCCAGATATATTTCGAGTAAATAAATTTATATAGTTGGCGAAGTGGGTTTTATTTTGTATAATTAAGGGAATATTCACGGGAATTTTCTTTTTTTGAATTGAAAACATACAAGTAATCCCTGGGGGTGCCTGATTTGAAGGAAACAACCACGATTCGTGCAGAGCTGGAGCAGTATATCAGACGTGAAGGAATCACGATTAGTAAGTTTGGGGAGAACACGGGTATTAATGCGGGCACAATCAGTGCCATTATCAACGGTAATCGGCCGATTGCGATGTTGCTATTGGATCGGATTGCGGCAGGCATGGAGCTTGAAGAGGGAATCTTCTATGAGCTGTACATTGAAGAATTTATACGGAATTCAGCACCAAATTGGCGGCGGGTTCGTCCATTTTTGTACCGTTGTGCAGAGCTGAATAAGCTGGACTGTATTGAACAAGTCGTGGAATTTATGATGGACTATCTAATTTACGCTCCAGCCTTGTTTGAGACGGCAGAAGAATTGTTCAGAAAAGGTAAGTTTGCGGCAGCAGCTATCATCTATAAAAATGTCTCGGAAAGTGAGAAGTATCAGCATTCCGAGCGTCTGGCTCTCTGCCAGTATCGGTTATTTACAATCGCTGTTGGTGATGATCAGGATGAAAATTTGTGGGCCGCCACACACTTTGAAAGCTTTGTAGATCGCTTGGGTGAAGCGGATCAACTGGATGCATTAAAAGATTTGGCCAATACTTATGTTTCGCTGCGGCGTTGGGATAAAGTGGAAGCATTAGCTGATAAAATGTGTCGCAGGGCTAAAGTGCAGTATGAGCAAAGATATGGGAAAAAAAGAAAAAAAGAGCGGGACAAGCAAACAAAGGGTCCTTTGTTTATGTATATTGTATACTCATACGTGCTGCGTGCCGGTATTTGTGACGAACGAGGAGAATACGAAAAGGCTTTGGAATATGTCTCTCTGTACGCTGATTTAAGCTGGGTGCAGGAGGATACGGAAGAAGCACGCCGCTTGAAGGAACAGTGTAGCAACTGGGCTGAGGCTAACGGATATCTGTATCAGCTTATGTCCGGTAAACTGGACGTCATTCCACAGTATGTCGCCTATCTGGAAAGAAACGAAGGCGAGATTCTGATGGGATTGTTCAAAATTGTGCTGGCCGCAAACCGTTATGAATTTAATGTGGACGATGTATTGCAACGTTTCGAGAAACAGATTGCCGCATTTGCGGATCACCATACCAAGGTAGGCACCTATACGGAGCAAGTGTCAACGGATCTCTATGCACGATTCCTGGCAGAGCTGGCTTGCTACGATCTCGATAATAAGCGCTATGCGAAAGGTATGAAATTTCTGTTGGAAAGCCTGTCCTATTCCGTGGTGCTGAATGGTAATCCTGTAACGATTAAATGTGTAGGTTTATTTGAGAAATTCCGGCATACTGCCTCCCCTGAGGAGACGGAGGAATATAAAAATTTACTTAGAGAGGTAGATCACTTTAATGTTAAAAAAGATTATTTTTATTCTGCTCGCGTTTAATTTTTTTATCATACTTAATTCTTCACCCATTGCTCCCCCTGTAGAGGACCCTAGCGGAGCTCACAGTCATGGGCTGGGTGGCTGGTCATTTTCATCCAGGGATACTTCTGCTTAAATTAGGCTGGGTAGCACATGAAAGGTATTCTCTTATAAAAGAGGATACCTTTTTTAGTTTTCATTAAAGCTTGGATATTTGCGGTTGAGCCGGCGGGAACCAGACATGACGAAGATCCACCCAACCCTGGCTGTTGAAGGAAACGCCGCGCACAGAAGGGAGATATGCTGTCTGGACGGGCTTTTCATATAAAATATGGAGCTGGTGCTCATGAATAAGCCGGGCCTCGATATGCTCGAATTGACGCGCCCTGATCGTATGATCCGCTTCCCGTGTAATATCGCGCAGCAGTCTTTCGATATCAACGCGGCTATGCGGCTCGACATGCCCGGATACATTGAGATACAGATCGAACAGGCGCAATTGCTCATCACGGTCACGAAACAGAGAAAAGATGATCAGGTCCGATTCCATACGGATGGAGGAGCTTTTGAATTCATCCATGGATGCAGCCACGATATTACAAGTATATCCGCACGATTCCAGTTGGGCCGCGACCCGGTCCGCATCGGCTCTATACTCGGGAATGGTCGCAATTTGCAACGTTGCCGGGGGTTCATACGAATCGTCGGATGCATTCACCATCGGAGGGAGGCTGCGATGATCCAGACACGCCACAATACGGGCACGTACCTCCGGGTTACGTAACGGCCCGTCCTTGTGTGTATTGCATGTAATAAATTTACGCACCGAAGCTGCCGAGTGAATCTGACTCCATGCCGTATCCGTGTTCCCGGCCAATACGGGATTGTGGATGATATGAAAGGGCGAAGCTGTATCTACGGTATCTGCGGTATCTGCCGCCGATTCCGGCTTGGCCGCCCACGGGAGCTGAACAATTTCCACCCGGTCCAGATGGGCGCGGCCTTGAAAATAAGGAGCGAATGCCTCCAGAATGCATAAGCTCTCGTTCATCTCCGTGACCTTGAAAGCCCCTGTGCCCACAGGGCGGAGGCCAAAGACTGCTTCACCCGCCTGATTCAGCTCACGAGGCACGATGGCGGCACGACTGGTACATAGGAAGGACAGAAACAGCTCATTCGGCTCCTTTAGCTCGAAGCGTACCATCGTTGGATTTAGCGCCTGTACATGCTCGATTTGCCGAACGATAAAATGGTACAGCCGCCGTCCCGGCGCACGGCTCAGCCGCTCAAAGGTATAAACCACATCCTCGGCGGTCAGTATTTTACCGTTATGGAACAGTACTTCCTTACGTAAGAAAAAGGTCCATTGCGTACGGGTGGCGTCCACCTCCCAAGCGTGCGCCAGTCCCGGCAAAATCTCACCGCTCTCGTTCGCCCGGCGGGCCAGTCCGTCAAAGACATGGCTGGATACGAAGGACTCCGCGAGCCAGTTCATATACAGTGGGTCCAGCGTGTATAGCTGTTGGCGAATGGGCAGACGTAGCGTATCAATCTGCTGCTGATCGCTGCGAACCTCTGCGTGATGCCCGAAGTAGTTCAGCAGCCAGCCTTGCAAATGCTCCTGCATCGTGGATGAACGCGAATGGGTCCGGATTTCATCCAGTGCGCGTTTGATGTCGTGGCGGTCGATGGCCTGCATCATGGACTGCACCGCAATGTCCTCCGGCTGAATCAGGAAGTGCAGGCTGGAGCGGCGGCCCCTGCCTCGGCGGGGAGTCCACTGTATCCAGTCATGCTTTTCCATTTTCTGAATGATCATCAAGGCATTGCGGTGGGTGCAGTCAAAAATAGCGGCCAGCTCATCCAGCGTAATCTCTATCGTATGGTTCTCATCCCTGTCGTCAGCGGTGTGCGAGTGAAGCCGTAAAAATTGGGCATGAAGTTTCATAAAATGGTTGCTCCGTTTCCCCTATGGATGATTAAAGTGCAGTCGTTTATATAAAATAGGAAATTTTACGTCGATTAATTTCTCTTTATCTTCTTATTTTATCATCTACAATAAGGGTTATAAAGCATAGTTGTGGAGGTATTTACCATGCATGACAAGATGAGTGGAACGTCTTTGCCGAAACCGTCGTTCCTGTCCGCCTTTACTGCGGCGATTGTGTTGGCGCTGGTTCATCAATATCTGTTTTACGGGCATGCGCTGGGCGTGTCTCTGCCGATTTTTGTCATTCTGTTCTACACCTATATGTATGTCTATAACCGGGATCGTATCCGGCTTGACTCGTGGATGGGGCGACTGCTGTTTATCGTAATTGTGCTGCTGTCGCTGACGTATGCGCTGTTCGATAATCCGGTTCTATATGTGCTAAATGCATTGGCTATACCTGCTCTGATTAGTGTACATATGGTGATGCTGTTCGGGGAGAAGAGGCATAGCTGGTCCGAACCCGGTATCATCGGGCAAGCGTTAAGCCATTTGTTTTATCAAAATCTGCGGCATGTCGTGACTCCGTTTCGGATGTTCAAAACAGCAGCCTTTCGGAATGTAAAGAATGAGCGCAAACGTGTATTGGGGAAAGTGATAGTCGGTTTGCTGATCGCCCTGCCGCTGCTGTTCATTATCATATCTTTGCTGGCATCAGCGGATGGGATGTTCGAGGAGTTGTTATCGTGTATACCTTCATGGATCGGCACGCTGTCATTTGGTAGCGGAATGCTGCGGCTGATCTGGACCTGCTTCTTTACCTTCTGTTTTTTCTGCTATTTGTGGGGATTCGTACAGCCTGCTTTGCGTGATCCAGAGCAAGAGGCGCAGTCGTGGCACGGGTTAAGCGAGGGGGCGAAGGGTCAAACCACCGAGTATGATGGTCATTCCTCGATGATCATCGACAGACCAAGGATACCTTATCACGAGCTGGTAGCGATCAGGTTTGATCCTGTGATTACAGCTACGGTGCTGATGGTTATGAATCTGGTGTATGTTGTATTCGTCGTATTGCAGTTCGGATATCTGTTTGGTGCATGGGAAGGTGCCTTGCCGGAAGGAACCTCATATGCAGAATATGCGAGAAGGGGCTTCGGGGAGCTGGTTATGGTGACAGGTATCAACTTTGTCCTGATGATCAGTGTGCTAAAGTGGACCGAATTCGGCTCAAATATATTGCAAAAAATGAACAACAGCCTGCTGTATGTACTCGTGGGCTGCTCGGGTGTGATGCTGTATTCGGGTTATACCCGGCTGGTCATGTATGAACAGGCGTACGGATATACATACACCCGTTATCTGGTACACGCATTTATGATTTTTCTGGGCTTGCTGCTGCTCATTGCAGCGGTGCGCATTCATGTCCGTCAGCTTCCGCTGGCGAAATATTATGTTGTACTCGCTTTGGTGGCGTATCTCGTCGTGAATTATGTGGGTATTGATGTACGGATTGCTGAAAATAATCTCGAACGGTATCGCACGACCTCGGTGATCGATAAGGAATATTTGAGTGGGCTATCGGCGGATGCTATTCCGCTGCTGATTGAATTTAGCCGTAAGGAACACGGAGCGATGGATGAGTTTCTACAAGGTCGTCTGATGAGCATGACGAGGGAAGAAACGGCATGGCCTGCGTTCAATTGGGCCGAATATCGGGCACAGCGCAAGCTGCACGACTATATTTTGGAATGAGAGGTGCTTGGGAATGATCGGAACAGATGCAGTACAGGGTATGGTGTTGGAGCTACAAAATGAAATGTCACAGTATCAGCATCAGTTTGTTGCAAGACGGAACGCTTTTCTCGCGGAGGCTATGTATCTCGGTTTGAGTGAGGGGGAGGCCCGCTCTTATGCTATCCAGAGCATCGGTCCGATCGTTCCCGTCACGTGTATGCCCATGCTGGCTCCCGGCAAAACCCGGCCGCTCAGTCCGATGCTGGAAGCACGCTACCGTTATGCCGGGTACTGGCAGGACATGGGAGAGCATATGCTCTTGCCGGATGACGTGCTACGGATCTCAAGCACAGAGCGGTTTCGCAGTTGGATCAGCGATATGCGGAATTATTGGGTCGAATCGGCCCCATACCGATTTGGGGATGATCGTCTTTCGCTGCTGTCGGTCGCCAATGAGGAGGAAGGCCACTTTTCCATGCTGGTCTGGAAGGAGCCCGCTGAGGAGCCAGAGGTGTGGACCTACGCTTCGCAGCATGAATACCGATTCAGTCATGTGCTCCACTGGTTCAAGTGGCTGAACGGGCGGAGTGAAGAATGAGAGGTAACTATGATTAAAAAGAATCGTATATCTGACTTTTTTGAAGCCGGAATTAACCGACAAGTACGCTTTGACATAGATGTCGAAGTGTATTTGCCAGTCAAGCCCGTAAAAGTGCAATATAACACCTCTTATATGGGCTATCCTCCTATACATGATGCAAATTGTAGTTATCTAACAGATCCGTCTGCTTACCAAAACTCTTCCAAGCGTAAGGATACGCTCGCATTACCGTTGACATTGTTCAATGTTCGCAAGGCCAGAGTTAAATTACCGTTTCCGGGAAGTGTAAAAGGAACTTGTACATTGGTGACACCCTCTATCGTTCCTGCAACTGACAGGCCCCCCAACACCCGAACGCCTTGAGACGTATTCATAGCCGTTGCCAAGATATCCGACTGCAAGGAGCTTTCGGAAGAGGGAGTCCCGCTCACTGCTCCGAAGGATGCGCCAGTGAGGACTGAATTAATCCGGACTTCCCATTGGAGATCGGCCGAAGCCAATATATCAAAGCTGGCAGTCCCCAAATTTATAGAGTTTACCTGGGTACTGTTGTCTGGAAAAAAGGATTTTCTTCGGAAGCTCACTGTAGGAGTGAAGGCAGTACTTGATATCGTGGCATTGATCCGGGTTTCTGTTGTGATTCGAGAGGTCTTAAAGATGGAACCCAGGTTGGTAAAATACCTTCCTCCTACATTGATGCTGAAGGCTCCCCCGGATGCACCGTTGAGGACGGTTGCCCTGATATTCTGGTTAGCGTCCTTCAGTAGTGCAGCGCTTGACGGAGTGAAGCGATGCACTGTAACGGCTTGCTGAAACAGCTGAGGATTAATTGCAATGATACGGAATTCTACTTGTCCGTAGGTATAGTTGTAGCGAACCTGATAAAGATAGCCGTCAGTTGTGTCCAGGGTCACCCGACTAGAACCGGTTCCATCCATCGCATCAATATTCCATGAGGATTGATACACCTTCAACGTCTCTACTCCATTTTGTAGCAGAGCCACATATACGCCGCTGCTATCTTGTCCAAAATAAGCCCCATTCGTGTTGTCGCTATATCCCCATTCAGCCCGCTGAGTTCCTGTGGGGGGGATAGGGACTTGTACATTAATACCGGATTCAAATGCCGCCCCGTTAAGAAATTGTCCGCGTTCGGCTGTTTGGAGCTCTGCACGATCATTGGAGGCTGCTGATGTACTCAGTTGATACGTTTCTGCCGAATTTTGCACATTTCCTCCGCCGTTTGTGGTGATAATATCCCTCAACTGAGAAATACCATAATTGGAAGCGTAGTTGAACTGAGGACTTGCTTCAGCCGTTTGTAACTTGTCAGTCATTGAGTTCAGTGTTGGTGAAACGCCTGATAAGTTGTATATCGGTTGAATTGTTGGACTCATGGATGTACCACTCCCTTCTATAAACATTGAAATTTACCTGATGATGAATTCAACCATGATCGGTACAGACGGATCAAGTGTGTCTCCATCTGGAAAGTTAATCGCAGTTGCTGAAACGGAGGATGAATTATCCAATTGGAGTACACCGTTAATATAGAGAAGATAGTAGTTAAACGTTGTTGGAAATGAAGTTACTGTCAATCCTGCATCATCAATAAAGTTTATAGCTGCAATTGAAAAGGAGGCTCCTGTTCCTGTGCCTTCTAAAATGTTGGAGACAAATTTTTTTGATCCCTGATACGGAGGAATGATTGGCATAAGTATATCTCACCTCCAGTTATTGAAACCTGGAGATTCACAGTTTACGAGACTGCGAATCTCCAAGCTAACGTATATCATTTGAGAAAAGGGTCCTGAATCCACTTTATTTTAAAAAAATAATTAAGTGCTGATCGTAACCGTTGGTGCTGAAATGGCTGGTTGAGTCGTAATGGTTGAGACTGTATTCCCAAAGCTGGCTATAGCCAGGGTGATAGGAACACCTACGGAAATATCAGTGGTCGCCAAAACTAGACTGGCGGGTGTCAAAGTGGATAAAGTAGCCTGCTGCAAAACACCATTCACAAATACATTGTAATAATCGTCTGCGCTAAGGACAGGTAAAGCGACGACTGGAGCATCAGCATCATCAACAAAGCTTGCGGCGAGAAGTGTTGTAACACCTCCGGCAATATCACCAGCAGTTACAGCTGAGAAAAAATTTGTAATAGCTGGGCTTACAGTAGTGGTGACTACGCCTCCGCTTGCGACCGGTGCAGTTGCAACGGCGGTATAAACAGGTTTAATAACGGGCATGTTGGTGCCTCCATTCTAAAATTGGGAAATTTATTTTTCTGAAAAAAGCAGGGGATTCAGTCCTACTTTCAGTAAATTCAGAAATGAAAATAATGTAACGGCGAAGTGGTAGTAAGTATTAATAGATTAATTAAAATTGATGTTTTTTGAAAAAAGAATTTAAGGAGGTCATCTGTCCAATCAGGTTGGTTTAGATTCCATAAGATAATGAAACTGTACTTAATTATGGAGGTGTTAGTATTGGGAAATTTATTGTTGCGTAAAAGATATCGCTTGACCAAGGTGACAAGGAGAACAAAGAAAGAAAGAGAACGAAAGATGGGATCATTGCGTTGTATGCCCATTTATCGTACAGAAACGAGCTGCATGCGTAACAAAAAGGGAAAGAAACGTATTTATAGACAGGGTAGAAGAAGAAGGAGAATATGCGCTTATAGACATCATTTGCACGCTGAGCGGGTGCCCTCAGGTTTATCAAATAAAAAAATCTGCTTTATGAAATTTAAAGGCCAACGAAGACTGCGAGTCGAACAGAAACCTCAAGGAAATTCAGGAGAAGCCATTCAAGGGGTGCAGGGATTAAGGGGGGCCGATGGTCATGCTGGACATCAAGGTATACAGGGTCTGGCAGGGACCCAGGGCATTCCGGGTAGTGCCGGGCCCCAGGGCCAGGCGGGCGCCATGGGCCCCCAAGGTGAGCGGGGGCTTCAGGGGGTTCCAGGGATTCAAGGCTTGCAAGGAGAGGTTGGGCCACAGGGAGACCAGGGACCACCGCTTAATTTGGATGGGATCACGGTTGTGCCTGAGGTACAGCGATATTTCTATTTTGCCGATTCAGATCTAACGGGTACGATTCAAATCTCTATTTCCCAGTTTACGAATGATGATGGACAGTTGGCAAGTCAGCTTCCAGAATTGGGTGCGAACAGCTACACAGATTTGTATATTAATGGGGTACTGCAGGAAAGCAGGTTGTACCAGATAAGTAGGAGCACATTGACTGTTGAATTGGAAGAAGCTCTTGTAATTACGGGTACGCCGTTTATTTTCGAGGTTTTTCAATTTACATTACAAATGGCGAACTGAGTGAAATTATAAATTGGTATGATTAGACCAAACCGTGTATCTCCTGTTGAAGAGATTACATTATCTGATTATTATGAAGCCCATACTACTACCGATGTAACTTCTTCAGCAGGTACCGTTTCTTTTCCAATTCACGCCATGTGATGATAAATATTTCCTTATCCAAAGCATGTATGCCTATTTTGGGTGTATTGAGTCTTATGAATAAGGAGGTTTTTTCTTGGATCGCGTAGGAATGGTCAGGGACTTGGATAGCTTAGGTCGGATTGTCATCCCCGTAGATATAAGGAGGCGTCTTGGGATTGACAAGTATACAGCCATGGAATTTTGGATGACGGAGAGTGGCTTGATTATGCGACGATGCGTGGGGGAGGCATGTATTTTATGTGGCGAGCTTCAACATCTTACATATTTTAAAAATGCTTGGATATGTATCTTCTGTATGAATGAACTGAAAAATAAATGATAGAGCGGGTAATCAGATGATTTGGCATGTATGTTACAATAAAAGGGCGAGTGACCCACCACAAGTTTCTCGCCCAGTCGATTGCTGTCAAGCGATCGGCTTTTTTAATTTTGTATAGTACATCCGATGATATTGATTAATCAGCTCGTCCAAAACCATAGATTGCCGGAGTACATACATGTGACCTAGTCCGTATTTCGCTTGCAAATCATAGAGCCGTTGTCGATTGTTCTCTAGTCGCTGTTGCAATGTTACCTCACTTTCCATCATACATCCCTCCTTAGATGGTACTTATTTTAGGGTGCCATGTGTATTTTTGGGAAAAGTGAAAGTGCATGATGCCTCATCCTTTAAAAGAAAAAACCAGCTCAAAAAGCTGGCTGTAAGTGAAATTAATATCTACAAGTGGTTATAGCTCGATCTCGATAGCGACTATTTGGCTTGTAAATAGTCCTATGGAATTGGTAGGGAGTGCAGTTGCTCTCTAAAAAGGCTATTAGAATTAGAGATAGAATAATCTCTCTTTTCTCACTTCGTTAATTAAATTGTAGTATTCTGAACCTGTTTGGTCGCTTGCAAAATTCTTGAATTGCTCAAACAACCCCGAACATTTGATCAGATATATTTTGTGGGGCATATACGCTTTTTGGTTGCTGTTTAATATACTCGGCGTTGAATATACTGGAGGTTTATCCTATTTAATCATGAAAATATCTAGTTGGAACCGATGATTTGGGCTACCAATCCCACGAATCACTAAAGAAACATTCAGATTTTTTTGGATTAATATTTTTAAAGATTACTGACTATTGCCCAAAATCTGAATACTGCTTCAAATTTAAATTATTATAAATGCCTGTTGCATCAAGCTTGGATGGAGATACCTGAATTCGTGGAGACAGATGATAGAGCTTAAAAAAGAGTGTCTAAAATATCATAAATTTTGGAATTTTCATAGTTTTATAGTCAATGACACAAAGAGGGTTTGTTGTTATAGTTTGGGATATGGGGCGATTTAGTTCTCCTCTCACCTTAGAACTGCAATAGTGAGTGTCTAATGAATAGAGGGACTCAAAGGGCTGTGTGCAAACGTCATGCATCTTAATGGGGAGCACATCATAAAAGGAGGTGTTCTTTTATAGAAAATTAGAGGCATGGGGTCTAGCTATAAACCTCAACATTCTTTAAAAATATACAGTTCAAATTTAATCTATGAAATCATTTTGTGAAAAAAAAGCAGATAATGTACATTGTATCATATTTTTTATACATTATATTAAAATTTAGGGAGGATATAGAATGAAGAAGGGGAATATCCATAAAGTTATGACTAAAAAAATCGTTGCAATTGCTGCACTTACTATTTTATCATTACACAGTTCATTGTTTTTTTCTTTGCAAGCCTCTGCTGGTACCACATCCTTATTGTCGTGGGATTTAGTTGATTCTACTAAGCACCTAGAATGGGGAGGAAGTACAGCTTATCAAACTTCATTTAATGCCGGGGTAAATACCTGGGAAAATTATAAATTTGGCATTATTAGACCGGACTATGCATCAACTATTGAAGATGTTACTTTGTCCGATTATTACGATATAGATAACTATGCTGCTCTAACCTATCCATCAGGTAGGATGACATTCAATCAATATCGAATGAACCAGTTGAGTTCTGCTGAGAAACAAAATGTTGCCACTCATGAGCTTGGTCATGCTCTTGGGTTGGAACATAATACAAGTAATGATTTAATGTATGCGTATGTTACGTCTATAACAAGGCTCAGCGCTAATGATAAAGCTTCATACGATCTTGCTTATAAAAGATACTAATTAAGGAGGTACAACCAATGAAAACTAGCATGAAGAAAGCATTTATGATCTTGTCCATTTTCACTACGGTTGCAATACTGGCTTCTGGCTGTTCAAATCCTAAGATAGACAAGAATATAACGAAATCTGGCGAAATTCCAACTAGCTATATACAAGCATCATTTGTTATAGATATAAATAACCCCAAAGAGGTTGTAGGTTATGCTGACTATGCATTTGTAGGCCTCGTAGAAGAAATGACGGGAACGGATTATAAATTTCCTGTCACGAAAGAAACGGAGGATGGCCCCAAAGTATTGACGATGCCCTATACGAATTATTCGGTTAGAGTGCTTGATAATATAAAAGGTAATTTAAAGAAGGATGTTTCCATTCCAATTCAAAAAAACGGAGGTCTGAGTGATGATAAGAGCGAATATTTCTTAAATGAAGACGATCTTCTTCCACAGGAAGGAAAAATTTATGTATTCACTGCTAACGCACGGCCCGATGGTTCTATGTTAGTATCAGGCCCTAATTCTAACATAGAGGTAAAAACAGATGTTTTTTCGAAAAACAGTATCCAGGCGCTTAGTGAAGAGAGCATTGCTAATGAACTAACCAAGACAGAGGAGTATAAAACGTATCAAGATGCCTATAAAAATGAGATTGTTAAAGATCGAGAAAGATTTATTTCCAAGTATGAAGCTCCTTAATATGAGCATTCTGCTGCGAAACTCTAAATACCAATTTCTGATATAAATTTTTGTGAAGCAGTCTAAACCTCTACTATAAGGGATTTAGACTGCTTTTAATCTAAAGTTCAAGAATGAATTATACGGTAACTTACTAAAGGAAGAACTCATTTGATTTTTATATCGTATCATTAGTCAATTGGTAGCAGCGATTAAAAGAAGGAGGTTAAACTTGAACCCTCTATTTATGTGTATATTTAGGACAACTCAGCTATCCTTCACTTTACTTGCATTTGCTCTGTTCAGTGCATCTCCTGTAGTTAATGCAGCTCAAACTGATCATTCTTTGAACTTTAGCGGAACATCCTTATTTAAAGTAAACGATTACGATATCCTGTACAGCGCTCCCGTAGGCCCATATACAAATAAAGAAAATCGTTTAATGGCTCCCCTTCGTTCTGTGTCTGAACTTCTTGGTGCTAAAGTTGAATACAATTTGAAGTCACAGGAAGCTATTATCAACTGGAAAAAAGACAAGATTGTGTTTTACAAAGGTAAGGATATGTATGAGTTCAATGGTGAGACTGTTCAAATGGATACCTATCCTGAAGTGAAGCAGAATTCTTTTATCATTCCACTTGGTGTATTACTAAGAGCTATGGATATTCCATTTGAATATAAAAATAATAAGGTTGTTTTGCAAAATGAATCTTTTAACCAAAGTAAGGTTCTTCAACATGTCACCGAATTGGATTGGGGTAGAAACAATATATTTGTCTTTAATCAAACGCTTAACATGGATGCTGATCAGGCTTCCGTAGATATTCCCGATAGAAAGCGTCCAAAGATTGAAAAGGGAAGCTCGGTTTCTCGAAGCATTTCATTTCCCACTATAAAAGATCCTCTTCAATATGTATTAGTTGCTGGTAGAACGATAAAAACAAAAGATGAGATTAAGTGAAAAAGATAAAAAATAGTCCTTAACGCCTTGTTCATGCTGATTAATCTATTTTCGCACAGTCGATTGCTTGAAGGCATTCGACTTTTTTTAATTTTTCGTATGTTACGTCGATAACAAGGCTCAGCGCTAATGATAAAGCTTCATACGATCTTGCTTATAAAAGATACTAATTAAGGAGGTACGACCAATGAGAACTAACATGAAGAAAGCATTTATGTTCTTGTCCATTTTCACTACGGTTGCAATACTGGCTTCTGGTTGTTCAAATCCTAAAATAGACAAGAATATAACGAAGTCTGGTGAGATTCCGACCAGTTATTTACAAGCATCATTTGTTATAGATATAAATAACCCCAAAGAGGTTGTAGGTTATGCTGACTATGCGTTTGTAGGCCTCGTAGAAGAAATGACGGGAACCGACTATAAATTTCCTGTAACGAAAGAAACGGAAGATGGACCCAAAGTATTGACAAGTCCCTATACAAATTACTCCGTTAAAGTGCTTAGTAATATAAAAGGTAATTTAAAGAAGGATGTTTCCATTCCTATTCAAAAATTTGGTGGACTGAATGATGATAAGAGCACATATTTCTTATTTGAAGATGATTCCCTACCACAAAAAGGAAAGGTATATGTGTTCACTGCGACCGCAGAGCAGGATGGTTCTTTACTCGTATCAGGACCTAATTCTAACATAGAGGTAAAAACAGATGTTTTTTCGAAAAACAGTATCCAGAAACTTAGTGAAGAGAGCATTACTAATGAACTAACCAAAACAGAGGAATATAAAACGTATCAAGATGCCTATAAAAACGAGATTGTTAAAGATCGAGAAAGGTCTACTTCCAAATATGAAGCTTCTTAAATATGAGCATTCTACTGCGAAGCTCTGAATACCAATTTTTGATATAGATTTTTTTAAAGCAGTCTAAACCTCTACTATAAGGGGTTTAGACTGCTTTTAATCTAAAGATGTATATTCCCTTACTTTGCAAATCTTCAAAAGAATAAACCAGCTCGAAGAGCTGGCTCCACGGTATAAAATGCTTTAGCAAAAATCATCAAACCCCACCATGTTGTTCAAATGGTTTGTAGGTAGATCCTTTTTCTAGATGCTGTATTGGAATGATCACTATTGCTACTAACAGGAGAATAGTCACCAAAAGGATCAGTCTTAACTTATTCTTCATCACGCACCTCATTAATTAAAGTTTGGTAGGATGTTATTATATTGGAAGATGCATTTTTTCTATAATGCTCGACTAATTTCACGCACTCAATTATATAGGGTCTATTATTAGTTGCAGAGGATAATTCCAAGCTGTTAATTAAATGTTTAAATCCCTCTTGATTTTTACCTCTACGTAAGTTGTAATTAGCTAATTCCTGTAAAAAATGAGCGATGCGCTCTGACATGAATTGTTGGGTGTACACGCCTACACTTTTTTGTTGTTTAACTAGAGACTGGATCTCTGTTTCAAACCGCTTGAGTACATCATCTACATTAAAATCATATTGGTTAGCCGCTTCAATTATGTTAACCAGTGCGGTGAGAACCTCGTTTTTCTTGGAAGTAACGTAAGTTAAATAGTCTGGAAGGACACTTATATCTCCAGCCAACAGCTTATTCACGTACGTATTAGCCTGCGCCCATTCTGTAAACCGCCCCTTCCATAGCAAGGTCTGTTCATCCGTTTCCTTTACCCAACTTAAATCAGCGTAAGTGTACGTATACTTCAATGCCTGATTGTAGTCTTTCTGGGCCTCACAGACACCTGCATGAAGTAAATAGGAGTAGGCCCAATACACGAATGGGGGATTGACTGGATTCTTCTTTTTCCGTCTTTTCAACTTAACCTGTTGATTGATCCCGCACTGAATGGCAGCCTTGTCTCCCATGATCTTAGCGAATATGTTTACCTTACCCCATTTTCGTAATGAGCGATATGTATTCACTAAATCCTTTAACGCGTCGAGCTGGTCGGCATCATCAAGCCGTTCAACGTAATCCTCGAAATGGATCGCAGCCTGGTAATTTATTTCCTGGTCGTCCCCTTGCTTCGCCATAAAAATGCGGTACTGACAAAGGGCTAGTCGCTCAGAGTGCTGCTTTTTCTCACCGACGGCAATGCTTTCATACAGGATGATAGACGCTGCAAACTTCCCTTGTTGGAAAAAGCCCTCAGCTATGGTAAACAGGGCATCGCCGTATGCCAGCTTTTCCATGAGCAAGCTGACGACCTGCTCAATACAATCCAGCATGTCCAACTCCGCGCAATGGTACAAAAGGGGTCTGACTCTACGGATGTTAGGAGTTGTTGCACTCAAAAAGTCCTCAATATAATTCTTGTAAAAATGCCCTTTGGAGTGGCCTAACGTAGCTGTAATGCGGTCTAACTGATGAACCGAGAGTGCGCGGTTGCCTGTGACGATCCCGCTTATTGTGCCTGGATTGATGTCTGCCACTAGGCCGAATTGGGTAATGTTTAACCCATTCTGTTTCATGAAGTTTCCCAGTTCTGTGCGTATCGTGGTTGTAGGTTCCAAATGTAACAACCCCTTATGGATGTATTATATATACTTTTCAAGTAATTACTTTTTGTGAATTATGGATATATAAAGCTGGAGAGATATCGAAGCTCAAAGCACAAACAACCCTGTATATCTTGAGAATACCAAGACATGCAGGGTTTTTCTTTGTGAAAATTTTTTCAAACTACCGCTTGGTCAAGGCCAATATCTCATCTGCAACGAGATCAGGGCGATATTGATGAATATAATGCTCGGTATCCTTAACCACCAATTGCTTCGATTGCACGGACCAGGAAGTAAATTCCTTTTCGTACTTGTTCCAGACGTCATCGGGAACCCCTAAGTAATCGGAGGTCAGCACAGTAAGCGGGAAAAGGAAGGGCTGTTTGTCATCCAATACGACCTTTGCATTCGTCCGCGATTGACGCAGCTCGTCCTCTATATTGGCATTTTCAAGCTTAAGCAATGAGGCTGTCATATCAATCTTCTTCAGCTTATCCGGCACGAACTTCAAGCCGTTGCGAGCTGCCCGTGAGGCTTCGATAAAACTGTCAGAGTGAAAAAGCATCCGAATTACGCCTGTTTTAATGAGCAACTGATTGATCAAGCCGCCGCGTACGGGCTCCTCAGCATCAGTATAGTAATATTCCGGGCTTCCGCTATCCAGCATCACGATGCCTTGTACCTCGTCCGGGTATTTCTGTGCAAACCGGAGCGTTTCGAGGGAGCCTAGCGAATGTGCTACAAACAGGTAAGGTGGCTTTTGACCGGACACCTGAAGCAATTCGTGTATTTCATTCGTTATTGTATCAATGTCACGCTTCTTGTCCGTCGTATCACTATACCCATAGCCAAACCGGTCATAAACTGCAAATTTAACATGTGGTGCAAGCTTATCGTACAGTGGGGAAAAATCGACATACGGATTGGCCGTGCCCCACCCGGAAGCGAATACAACCGTTACTTTCCCTTGTCCTCCGGTATATAAATGCATATTATGCCCATTCACAGGGTATAGCTTTCCGCTGGGGGTATAAGATTTCAGATCCTGCCGGGTGCTTACCTGTTCATATATCACACCTGATGCCAGAAGAACCAAAATAGCCAGCACCCCGAACATAACCGTCTTCCCTAATCTTTTAAGCCATTTTTTCACTTTTCGCATCCTCCTTTAACTCAACAGCTACTCTCCTTGTATTCCCCTCATTATAAATGCTCAATCTTATCCAAGAGAAAACAGCAGCTTAATTTTAACTTAACTATTTTTCGTGTATTACGTTGTTAAAGAAAGCCGGAATTCACCTAAAATGTTGAGAGGGAATTGAGGCCAACATCCTTTGAATGTGGAGCCATTCAGATGTTCAGGCGACTCCATCGTTTCTTCTACAACTTATATACAGGGGGAAATTCAAATGGCTAGAAGTGCAAGCACCTATGCATCTGTAATTGACGGTTTGAAGGTAGAAACGAACAAAAAGTATTCGCCGGTAGGTGGAACGAAGTGTAATATTTTTGCGCAAGATGTGATGTCAGCTATGTCGGCTTCCTTACCAAGTGGCTTGGCCAATCAGATGGCTGATGCTTTGTCCGGTAACAATACGCCAGGATGGTACTCCGTAACCTTTCTGGATGCTCAAAAAAGAGCCAACCTCGGCTACCCTACCATCGGGATCAAAAAGGCGGACGGGCATGGTCATGTCGTCGTTGTCAGACCGAAGGGTTCATCAATCACGATCTTGAAAGAGGTACAAGTTGCTCAGGCGGGGACCAAAAATTACAACAGTAATACTATTAACTACTCGTGGGTGGCAGCAGATCTGCCTGGAGTGAAATTTTACACGCACGATTGATATCTTCAAAATCTCGGTAAACGTATTGGCTCCGGAAGCAGATGTACTCTCTCTGCTTCCGGGGCCGCCTTTTTTATTTTGAAACGGAACGTTTGGATATAATGAACGCTTTGCCTGGCTTGATAAAAGCAACAGCATAGCCATTGGAGAAGGAGGAGGATTCCACCCTGTACTCAAGCTTGGTCAGCAACTGGCCTTGACGATTGATGTAACCGAATTTTCCGTCTGAGACAGATGAATTTGCTTGTTTACCCACTAAAGCAATACCTTCCTTGAACGGGAATGTGACATCATATTTTTGTTGATATTGAATGACCAATGCTCCGCTTTTATCAATAAATCCGACCTCGTTTTTCGCATTTTTTACACTCGCCAAGCCTTCACTGAAATCCTGGGCATCGGAAAATGTAAAGGGAATCACGACTTTCCTCTGTTTATTCATGTAGCCCCATTTTCCCTTGGCATTTTGTACAGGAGCCAGCCCTTCCGAGAAGTCTCCTCCCGATTTGTATTGGAGAGGAATAACCTCCTTTCCTGTGGTATTTATATATCCGTACAGTCCTTTGCTATCCTGCACAATAGCCAAGCCATCCGAGAAACTGCGACTATATTTGTATTTATAGGGGATCGCTAATTGACCGGAAGCATTAACAAAACCGATTTTGCCTGTGTTGGGTGCGTAAGCAAGCGCTAGACCGTCCGATAATAGATATTCTGATTGAACATTTTCTTTCAATGGAGTAAGGATTGTTCCTGTACGATCAATAATGACATTTTCTTTGGTAGAGGCTAGGGTGACCTTGGCCTTTCCTTCGCTAAATGAATTAGCTTCGGTATATTGGCAAGGAATGACCACTGTTCCTTTGGTATTCATGTACCCATAGAGATTGGTTTTTGTATTTTTCACAACGGCTCGTTGCTCATGAAAATCACCAATGGGTTTAAGCTCGGCGGGGAGAGAGAACGCTTTTTCCCCTTTGGTATTGTAAAACACAAGATTTCCAGCGGATGTTTCAGCGGCTAATAAGCCATCATGAAAAGCACCATCGCTTTCGGGCCGAGCAACGTTGTAATCCAGCGATGTTTTAGAAACTTCAATGGCTGTTGCACTACTGGGAGCAGCCGAACCTATCCCGGAAAAGGTAACGCTGGTACATAGAATCAATATCGCTAATCCAAACTTTTTTAACATGCATAAGCTCCTTTGCAAGTTGATTTACCATAATATAGACGAATCATATGTAAGAATGTTTCTTACAATTCTAAATTTTTCTAATTTTTAGAATGACATATTCATTTATTGTCCGCTGTACGGATTGGTGCGGTAGGTCAACGAAAATTCACCCAACCCGTCAAAGAGCTTATCCACCAGGTAGGCAGGGTCATACAGCATCCGACCAGATCCCAAATCCCGATAGTTCTCGAAGCTCCAGCCCCACGGCGCATCGGCGGCGTTGGCGCGGCCATTGTCGCCCTTGAACGTGCCGTAGCTGCTCCACAGGTCCAACGTAAAATCGTTCCGCAGCGGCCACAGCGAGGTTTCCAGCGGGATCAACTCGTACCCCATACGCTTGCTATCGTCAAAATTACCGATTTTGGAGTCCCATAGCTGTCCACCGGAGGCGTTGAGATTCACCGGAGCTCCGGCCTGAAAGACGTAGCCGGATTTGCCTTTGGCCCCTTTACCGTTGTAAGGCTTGAGCGCGTGTCCAAAATCACCGTCCGATTCGAGGAAGGACTCGTCATTTTGCGCACTGTATACCAAGGGATGGGTGCCGAAGGCGTTCGTTTCGGTGGTAAAGTTGCTGTCATAGTAAACGGAGCTCATGCCCGGATCATATTGAACCGCCTTGTTGGCAGGGCCATACATGCCCAGCTTGGCGTGTCTCGGCATCAAAGCCAATTCCAGCTCGCCGTTCGGATGGGTCACCTTGGTGCCGTCTTTTTTGGCTGTGCCTGGCTTGCGGATCGTGAACATCATGCCTTCCATATCATTTTCATGATCGCCCAGCGTCCCTCGTGGATCATGTGTAGCGTAGAACAGATCGTAGCCAATGAAATAGTGGGTATCTGATTCCACGACCGACCAATACACGCTTGGCTTCAAGGGTAAGCTGCTGCCTTTGGCATACTTGCCGATATTATCCCAGTTGTTTAGCCCTGACCAGTCGCCGTCAAAGTTTACGGGAATCGGAATATCCCCTTCAGGGTTGTTACCTACATCCTGATACAGCACAGGCGACCAGTATTCCGCAAGTCTGGATTGCTCGGAGGCGCTCAGACCCGCTGCTGCTGCCTTGGATGGAGCCACAGCGGGTGCGATCAGGGTCGCCCCCAGAATGATAACCGCTGCTAATGCTTTACTTCCTTTTGTCCACATGATAAACACACTCCTTCGTTTCTTGAGATTTTTAATTCCAATGGAGATTCTTCCCCGCGAATACATGTAAAAAAGGTGTTTACGTCTACGACTCCTTTCCTGATGCGGCTTGCACACGTGTTACAGGATGCCCTTGCCTGACATCGCTGCTGGTGGTGATGCTCATGAGCTTCCAGTATCTTTATTTTTTTCCAAACTTGATGATATACAGTTCTCTCTTTCTTCGAAGAATACCTGCCTGTCCTACTAACACCTACAAATATTGACGTTTCAGCTCCTGTACACGAGCTTCCATTCGTTCCGGTATGATGCGAAATAGTGAAGACCAAGGTATGAACAGCTCCGGTGCAAAGTAATATTTCTCAAATTCCATAGCGGGTACGAAGGACAACGATTGGAGATGGCGCCGTACAAGTCCATCAATCTCATCGTTCGTGGCAATCAGGCCGTGGAACAGCTCGTTCGTCAGCAGCCCGCCCACGCCGGCGCGTTCGTTCGCATTGGTGTACAGGTCAGGCAATAATTCGAAAATGTCCGTGATCGGTGAGAAGGCGTGCTTTCCCGGTTGAGAGTACAGACGCACATGCGTATCGTTTAGTAGATTACTGCGGTCCTTGAGCAGCCCTTTGAGCACCCTGCCATGGAAGCTGGCTTTGCAGTCTACGACCTCGCCATCATGCCCGACATAGACCCACACATGCTCCAACTCGTAGAGGTGACCGATTTCGTAGTCCCACCAGATGGCGTACTCCACAATATGCTTCACCCATTCGTCTGAAAAATCCAATGTAATACAATCGCTTTCATTCTTCGTCTAAAAGAGTTCGACGCATTCATTTTGAAAATAAAGCAGGACAAATTGTCATTTTAAAAAAAGTCTATACATATAAATTAAATGTATAGACAAATTTAAAAAGCGGATTTATAATTACCTTGTAAACGTTTTCTAGTAGTTAGCATTCAATCAGACCTTGAAGGGAAGGAACAATCATGAAGAAAATTTTACTGGCGTGTAGCTCAGGTATGTCTACAAGTTTGCTGGTTACCAAAATGCAGGATTATGCCAAATCTATTGGAGACGAGGCTGAAATTTGGGCAGTAGGTCAAGATCAGGCGACAGAGGACATGGCTAATGCTGACGCGGTATTGATTGGCCCGCAAATGAGTTTTCTTAAAGGACAGCTGCAAAAGGAAGCTGCCCAATACGGTATCCATGTAGAAGTGATCGACATGATGGCGTACGGACTGGTGGACGGCAAAAAAGTCTATGAACAGGCTTTGAAGCTGGTGGAGCGTAAAAATGGATAAAGTCAACATAGCCGATCTGACGGAAGAGCAAATTAGTTTCCAACTTATTCTTCATAGTGGAAGCGCTCGCAGTAAAGTGATTCAAGCACTGAGCGAATATCGGAATGAGAACACGGAAGGTGCAGACGATCTCATTAAGCAGGCGAAGCAGGATTTGCGGGCTGCGCATGATATTCATTTTCAAATGGTGAAGAATGAAGCCGGAGGAACCCCAACTCCTTTGTCGCTCCTTCTGATGCATGCGGAAGATCATCTCATGTCCACGGTCACTATGAAGGATCTGGTTCAAGAGCTGCTAGAGCTTTTCAAATCCAGAAATTTATAATCTGTACACAAGAGTTTGTGAAATTAGGGACATGAAAATTTCACAACAAACCTGATGCAAGTTACTTCGCGGGGAGGAATAGGCTTTGTTTGAAAAATTAAGCCAAATTTTAATACCTATTGCCGGTAAACTGAACAACAACCGCTATCTTACTGTACTGCGTGATGCATTTATGTTGTCATTTCCATTAACGGTTTTCGGTTCCATTATCGTCGTTATTATTAATCTGCCGTTTCTGAAAGGGTGGATGGGCGAGGGCAATCTGACGACTTTACAGAATCTGCTGAATATTGCGCCTAATGCAACACTGAACATCATGACCCTATTCGTGGTCGTGGGGATCGGATATTATCTATCCCGAAGTTATAAGGTCGAACCGATATTTGGCGGCATGATCGCTTTGGCCAGCTTCCTGATGCTGACTCCGTTCGTGCTGACTCAAGAAAGCGGTGCCACGATTGCTGGTGTCATTCCGATGGATCGGATCGGGGCCAAGGGCATGTTCCTGGGTATGATTGTCGCCTTTATCGCAGCTGAGATTTATCGAAAGGTAACGCAGAAAAAGATTGTTATTAAAATGCCACCAGGGGTTCCGCCAGCGGTTGCCAAGTCTTTTGCCGCGTTGCTTCCTGCGTGTATTACACTGGGCATATTTTTGATCATCAACGTAGTGGTCACTTTGACGCTTCACAATAATCTGCATGACTTGATTTATCATGCCGTTCAGGCACCGCTGGTGCATTTGGGCAGTGGCATTATTCCTACCTTGATTGCTGTTTTCTTTGTCCAGCTCTTATGGTTCTTCGGGCTACATGGTCAGATTATTATCAACTCGGTCATGGACCCGATCTGGAATACGCTGGCACTGGAAAACTATGAAGCGTACTCCAAAGGCTTGGAGCTGCCGCATATTATCACTAAGCAGTTTGTGGATATTTATACAGTAGGTATCGGTGGTACAGGTATGACCCTGGCCGTGGTGCTTTCGATTCTGTTCTTCCTTAAGAGCAAGCAAATGAAGCAGGTCAGTAAGCTGGCCCTTGGACCGGGCTTGTTCAATGTTAACGAACCCGTCATATTCGGTCTTCCGATTGTGATGAACCCGCTGATTTTTGTCCCATGGGTCATTTCTCCAATGATCGTTACACTGATTACGTACTTTGCCATGTCCACCGGGATTGTACCGCCACCAAACGGGATACAGGTTCCTTGGACGATGCCATTGTTCTTTAGTGGAATGATGGGTACGGGCTCTCTGATGGGTGGCTTGCTGCAACTGTTTAATATGGCTGTCGTCTTTATCATCTGGTTCCCGTTCCTGAAAATTATTGACCGGGTAAACGTTCGTAAAGAGCAGGAAGAGGAGCTTGGCCAAGCAGCCATTGCAGGTAAGGATCAAACTATTGGAATGTAACGTGAATGAGCTGCTGGATTAGCAGCTTGTTCATTGGAAAAGAGAGAGGAGTAGAGCTGTGAATCATACCGAAATGAAAGATACAGAGAAGCAAACCGTTTCATACCTTTTTCCATCCGACTTCTGGTGGGGTTCCTCAGCTTCGGCTACCCAGACAGAAGGAACCGTGGAGGGAGACGGCAAAGGACCGAACATATGGGATTATTGGTTTGAGCAGGAGCCGAACCGTTTCTATGACGGGGTCGGTCCTGCGGAAACGTCCCGTTTCTATACCCGTTACAAAGAAGATATTGCACTCATGAAAGAGCTTGGTCACAACTCTTTCCGGTTCTCCATTTCCTGGTCGCGTTTGTTTCCGGCGGGAAGAGGTGCCATAAATCAGCAGGCGGTTCAATTTTATAATGCCGTCATTGAAGAATTACGGCAGGCCGATATAGAGCCGTTCGTGAATCTGTATCATTTTGATTTGCCGATGGCTTTACAGGAAAAGGGAGGCTGGGTGAACCGGGATACGGTCGAAGCATATGTGGATTATGCCAATATCTGCTTCGAGCTGTTCGGGGATCGTGTAGCCAAATGGTTTACGCATAACGAGCCAATTGTCCCGGTGGAAGGCGGCTATCTATACGATTTCCACTATCCGAATGAAGTGGATTTCCGTAAAGCTGTACAGGTGGGGTATCATACCCTGTTATCGAGCGCCAGTGCCATTCAGGCATACAGAAAGGGAGGCTACAAGGGCAAAATCGGCATTATTTTGAACCTGACGCCAACCTATCCGCGTAGTCAGCATCCGGCAGACGTGCAGGCCGCTGAGATATGCGATGCGTTCTTTAACCGTTCCTTTTTAGACCCATCTGTGACGGGAGAATTTAATCCTTTGCTCGTGGACCTGCTGCGCCAAGAGGAATTTTTACCCATCACGGAAGAAGGGGATCGGGAGATTATACGTCAGGGCACTGTGGACCTGCTGGGCATTAACTATTATCAGCCGCGCAGAGTCAAGGCCCGCGAAAGTCTGCCGAACCCGGATGCGCCTTTTGTACCGGAACGTTACTTTGATTATTATGTGATGCCAGGTCGCAAGATGAATGAGATGCGGGGCTGGGAGATCTATGAGAAGGGCATTTACGATATCCTGACCAATGTCAGACAGAATTACGGAAATATTGAATGCTTTATCTCGGAAAATGGGATGGGCGTTCAGGGTGAGGAAAAATTCAGGGATGAACAGGGCATGATCCGCGATGACTATCGCATTGATTTTATCCGTGAGCATCTAAAATGGGTTCAACGGGCGATCTCGGAGGGCTCCAATGTGAAAGGCTATCACCTGTGGACGTTTATGGACAACTGGTCCTGGTCGAACGCCTATAAAAACCGCTATGGCTTTGTATCTGTCGACCTGCAGGACGGAGGTAAACGATCCGTTAAACAAAGTGGGCACTGGTTCAAGCAGGTGATCGAAAATAACGGATTTTAAGGTGGTCCTCTGGACCGCCTTTTTTTCTTCATCACCGAAAATGGACTATGTTGTATGCCGCTGGTGAGAAAGTATAATGTTCGGTATACTTACTTCATACCGTAACACCTTAACGTCCCGCCTGCAGAATAAAATGAACCAGCGATACCGATGTTTTGGTAAAATGCTGACATAAAACAATTTTTAGTACAGGTGGTAGACTGATGAATAAATACGAGCGGATTGCGCAAGAAGTCAAACAGCGGATTATGGATAAAACCTATAGCGGTGATGATCCGATTCCCGATGAAATCTCGCTGGCAAATGAGTTTCAGGTGAGTCGGATGACGATTAAGAGGGCATTGGATACGTTGGTGATGGAAGGGCTGTTGAATCGTAAAAGAGGGCACGGGACCTTTATCGTCAAGTCGGTTCACAATGGTCCTGTTAATGTCGTCGTGAATGAAATGCTGGGGTTAACCAATCTGCTGCGCGGGAAAGAAATCAAAAATAAAATCGTAGCCTTTGACGTTCAATTTCCATCCGAGGAAGTAGCGGCTCATCTATTTATTGATGCCAATTCTCCTGTGTATCATGTGATCCGTCTGCGTGTTGTGGAGGGTGAGCCCTATGTTATCGAGCGCACGTACATGCCCACGAAGCTGATTAGCGGTATTACCGAGCAGGTGCTGTATGGCTCAGTGTACAAACATATTAAGGATGAGCTGGGCCTTAATATTGTCGGTTCACATCGTACCATTCGCGCGTCCAAGTCGACAGAGCTGGATCGGGAGCATTTGGACTGTGCAGCGGATGATCCAATCTTGGAAATTGAACAGGTGGGATATCTGGATACGGGTATTCCGTTCGAATACTCATTCTCGCGGCATCGGTACGATAAATTTGTGTTCACCACAGTGAACCGGATGCGTTGATAAGTATGTGGGGAGCGAGTAGTAGTGTGAAAAAAAACAAACATGGCAGTAGAGGCCTCCTTTATGTGGGTGCTTTCCTGCCATGTTCTTTTTAATGAAGCGAATTAATTGTCAAGCAATCTGACTTCATGCACGGTCGGGGTATACCAGTTGTTCGGGTTATTAAATAACACTGCATTTACAAGATTGATTCGTACGTAGCGTGCCTGAAAATTGACTTTGTCACTGGTAAAGCCATACGCGGTATTGGTCGTGCGGTCAATGGTGGAATAGTTAGCTCCATCGGTGCTGTATTCGATTTTATATTTATAATACGCCTCAGACCCTTTGTACATAAACCATGAAATATCCACTTCGCTGATCGTCTTCGTACTGCCGAGATCAACCTGCCACCAAGCGGGCCAGGATGCAGATGCAGCCTTCCACGAGGTTTGGGCGTTGCCGTCATTCGCCAGTGAAGCCGGAGAGCCGGATGCGGCTGAGTTAGCAGTCGCTGTTTTGCCTTGCGCGTGATTCACAAGCGAAGGCAGAATCACGTTGCCTGTCGCGGCATCCAAATCCCAACTGCTGTACCAGTTCAGCGTTGCCGTTGTGCTGGAGTCATTCAGGGTCAGTGGTAGCCATATAAATTTGTGGTCGCTCAGATGGAGCGGATTCCAACGGTCGCCCATATAGATGTAGCTGGTTCCTGCGCTGCCTGTAATCGTGGCGATGGAGTGGATTTGCGAACCATAGGCTGCCGGGTCACCGAAGGGCGAAAGAGCAGACCAGCTTCCAGTCATGGAGCTGGCGGTTGCATAAGCACCCTGATTCGGATACCAGCCGGATGCCTGCGAGGTAAACAGATAGTAGGTGTTGTTCTTTTTCACAACAGCAGGGGCTTCACGGTAGCCATTCTCGAAAATCCAACCGACGAACGATTGCACGCCCGTATAATCGTCGGTCAGCTTGAAGATCGCCATCGTATCGTTGGCGCCGCCATTTTTGCGGGAAGCGGTAACGAGGTAGCCGCTGCCGTCCGTATCCGTGAATACGGTCATATCGCGGGACTCATAATTCAGTGGACGGAAGCTGCCTTGGTAGACAAAAGCTCCGTCCGGTGTATCGCTGGTAGCAACAGCTACGCGGCCCAGCGAATAATCGGTACCATTTTCATAATGCGCCCATAGCACGTATTTTCCAGTTGCTTGGTTATAAATGACCTTGGGACGCTCGATTTTGCTGGAATTCAGCTCAGGGGCGGAATCCTTGCTGAGAATAGTGCTGCGGAAGGACCAATTTTTCAGGTCGGTTGAGGTATATACGTTCACTTTTTCAAATTTCCAGTTCTCGGCATGCTCGCCGTACCAGTAATAAGTGGAGCCTACCTTTAGAATATTGCCGCTGTTGGCCTGAATCGGATTACCTGCGGTATCCTTCCAATCCGTTCCGTTTGTAATAGCTGTGCTTGCTGCTGCGTTCAGCGATCGTGCTGCATCAGCATGAATGGTATCCCAACCATTCAGCGCTTCGACTCCATAGGTTGCATGGGTCACACTTGTCGTATCGGCATGCGCTGCATTCGGTTGAAGCCCTGTACCGACCATTGCAAGTATGATGCATATCCATGCGCCCAGCCATTTGCTGTTGTTGATCCACTTCACGATATCATCTGCCTCCCTTAATACGGATAGAATGGGCCAGTATGGATTGTCCGGCACCTCACCTTAAATTTTATCTTAATTGGAAGCGTTTACAAGTGGAATAAATTGAAGTCTTTTGTTACTGCGGCGTTACCAATGCCGTATAGGAGCCTCGTTGCCAGGAGGAATACGGATCAGCGAAGTACACCTGTATGCCATGAATGGCTTCCAGGCTTCATAACAGGCAAACTCCTTGCCTAGGTAAGCCGTAGCCGTTTGAAATGATTAGGAGGGGTGACCATTTGAAATACTTGGAAGAAAATTGAATCTGAGAACTGAAAGATCTATTCACCATGTACAATGATTGGAAAAAGGACCCGTAAGCTTTAATGGGTCCTTTTTCATAGGTGATTTATCTTATAGGGACTAATATTTCATTAGCTGCACGCAATTGCACAGGTTGTAACTGCTTGTACTCATTAAGGATGTCTTCATACAAACTTCCTACATATTTGGGGGCAGATATTGTTGCAATAACAGCATAATCCATTCTATCATTCCCGCTGTTACGCCCCATTCCGTGAAGGACCAAAAATGGATTTTCTAATGAAGTTGCCCTCATTCTATCCCAGCGTTGAACGACAGTGTCCCATTTCAGTTCCCCGCGTCTTGCTTGCTCAGTTTGATAACTATGAGGACTTCTGGATACAGGAAGCAGGCTTTTTTGATACCCTTGTTCTAAAAGACGTTGTATTTCATCTTCATCTTCGTGTATGTGCCTGGTCAAAGGCTTCTTGTTTAAAGTAAAACGGTATTTTTTATCATGAGGATAAAATGTATCTTCTATTGCTGATTCAGTATAATCTTCGACATGTAGTGGGTTTGCCTTAGCTAAGACAGCAATTGTGTATTTAACATCAACCATTCCCGCATCTCTGGCGTTTATAGGATAAGGAATCGGAAGTTTTGCAAAATTCGCTGGGAGGATTGAACTACTGTAGACAAGGGTGACAAGTTTATCAGAACAGTTCATAATCTGTTCCACAGATTGATCGATAAATCCGTAGCCAAATTCATTGCATATCCCATTAGGGTTGTTAGCAGAATGAATTAGTAGCGCTCGTGCAACTAACGGATCGAATCTATCACAGCGCCCTAAAATTTCTCCTGCCATTCCAGAAATGATTGGAGCTGAAAAGCTTGTCCCCATACTGAGATGTTTTTGACCGTGAATACTAGAAACTAGATGAATTGGCCTGTTCTCATCTCCGCCAAAACTAGAGATGTCTGGTTTAACCTTACAACCTTCTCGTCCTTGTCCGATCGAGCTGTAAGAAGCTCTGATAATCTCTCCGCTAGAAAAATCATATGAGAATGCTCCCACTCCAAGCCCGTTCACTATATCGGAAGGAGCTTGAATGCGGTTAAAAGGCTTCTCTAGGTCCCCGCCATTACCAACTGCGACAACAAAAAGTTTTCTATAATTCCAGGCTAAGTCATCAAGTACATAGGTGAATCTGGAAATGTCATCGTCCAAGATAGGTCCGTGAGGCCCAAAAGATAGATTATAGACATCTATATCATGCCTGGCAGGCACGATGCTTTCGATTATATCGATTGCCTCATACAGTTCGTAATCATTAGGATCATTTAATGGTAGCACACGAAAGCTTTCAACTGACACGAGTGGCTGAGGTACTTGAGAACCCCGTCCATATGGATTCAAAGGTCCATAGAGGATACATCCAGCTACTGCTGTACCGTGTGCTATCCCCTCATTTATTGGCTCGGTATCCAAGACATTATTATCGTGAACATGATCTACTAGTAATGGGTTAGTTGGGTCTACACCACCATCGAATATCCCAACCTTTATAGACGATCTTGTGTTACCCCTCGCAGGCTCAGGTGCATACGGCTCAACACTTATTGTTCGCATCTCAGGAAAAGAACTTATCCGTATAGGATGCGCTGTTCTTAAGGGATTAAAATCATTAATCGCATCTAATGCTTTTTTATTAAGATTCCCACTTATAAATGTAGGGCCGTTAGTATAATTTTTTATTCTTAATGATTCCGGGGGGACGCCATGCTCTGCAAGAATTCTTTTGAATTTTTCTATGGCAACATCAGTCTCGCTTTCAAATGGATGCAGGACCATTTCAACTTTACCGTGTTCCCAATTTTCTTCAAACCCAACAATCACTTCTTCTGGGGAGAGTAAAGAAATATCTTCGATTTTCTGTAAATCCTTTCTAAACGCCTCTTTTGTTACAGCCTCATTTTGATCTAAAATCTCTTCTAGTCTGTCAAGATTAGCAGGGGTGGCACGTACAAAATGCATCTTGCTATAATTGGATTCATCTGCGTTATCCTCTTCAGAATAAAACCATCTTCTAGAACCAATGTTCTCAACATCTATATCTTTAAATAAAGTGTTGGGAGTGTATGATTTAGCGAGAAATTTATGATTCAATCTAAATGTAACAACAATTTCTTCTACCCGTTTTTCTGAAGGGATGTTATCAATATTTTTCCTCAAATTTAAAATTTGTTCTTTAGCTCGTTGGCGAGCTTCAGAATAAGTCCTAGGAAAACTAGTTTCACCATATCCATTTGCAGGTTTTACCGGTTCTATAAGGTTCTCACCATAACCAATTATGGGTAAAAAGCGTTGATCTTCATCAGGCATGTCTTATTCCTCCTTATTGACTTTTAAGTGATGACTTAATGTTGAAGGGCTGATACCAAGCCAAGAGGCAATGGTTTTTTGAGTAACTTTTTTTCCGAGTGATTCCTTAGCGGCTTTTGCAAATAAGCTATTAAACTTGCTATCTTCGCTAACTGTTTTTAAATGATTGATAATCGCGACTATGGGTTCACTGTCATCAACAATAATTTGTCTGATGATTCTTTCTGATAATTGGGAAATATCTGCTGCACTTCTTCCATATGTCACTTCTGCAAGAACATAAGAGAACTTCTCATCAAGCGTTTCCATATAATTTCCTAAGTAATGTAACCAAAGCGTTTTTCTTGCCTTCAGGTCAGGTAGTCCTATTTCCAAGGCCGCATCAAATCTTCTCCAAATGGCCTTATCCAACAAATCTGCATGGTTTGTAGCGGCTACAACAATTGAATGACTTGGCCAGTCTTCCAACTCTTTTAGAAGAACGTTAACTATTCTTTTTAACTCGCCTAAATCTCCGGGATCGTCTCTGCGTTTAGCTACAGCGTCAAACTCATCAAGAAATAGAATAGAGGGAGAACTTTGGGCGTATTCAATCACTTTTTTTAGATTTTGCCCAGTTTTTCCTAAGTAACTTGATATTGAAGATGCCAAGTCTAAGGTAATTAGCGGGAGATTCAATTTGTGAGAGAGCAAAGAAGTTAGATAAGTCTTTCCTACTCCAGGAGGGCCATAGAGCAAAAGACTAGTTGGGGGCTTAATACCAGCCGCCAGCAATTTGTTAGCTAAGGATCGCTCTCGGATAAAAGCATCGATATGCCGGGAGTTTTCTTCGCTCAAAACGACTTTAGGTTCATTTGCAATGGGTTCTTCCACTCGAGCCAAAGACATAAAAGTATCACGATCAGTTGGAGGTGGATCAATACCAACTGATCGTGATACGGAAGCGCCTACCCCATAATAGGAAAGTGCCTTTGCTATTTCTTCGGCAGCTGCGGGCTCTTCTTTTTTTAATTTTCGGATTAAAGTGAGGGCAGCGGCTTCAACTGTTCGCATGTCATTTTCAAAAGATGCACGTATCAACTGGGGGATCATGCTAAGGATTGCCTTCATAAATTCACACACCTCAAATATTTAATTGTACATCGAATATGTAAATTATAGATTATACATGGTTTATAGTCAACGAAATTCGATCAATACATTAAATGATATTTCCATCGAATTATTTATGTATTGTGATTTGTTCTGGCTTGGCCTGACACCAGTGTTCGTATTAAATGGTTTTTTAGCATCACTCATATATAAAAGGTTATTTAATTGTAAAAAGTAAAAATATAGTTATTATACGATTATGAGAGAGACGGAATGTTTCTACCCAATAATCTATTTTCTATATCTCGTTGTAGGGTTTTTAGCAGTGTAAGTTCACTGTATCTTACTCCATTGTGGTTTGATCCAATGCAGAGAAGACCATTTGATATATTTAATATTTATGAATGTTCACAGCAACAGGGCGAAGGTTGGATTCCTTCGCCCTGTTTTGATTATCCTTATTCAGTTATTTCGTGTTACATAAATGTCGGTAATCGTCAGATTGTTCGGTCCTGACCGGAAGGTCGCAGAAACGCTGCTTGCTGCGGCATGTATCGGCGTAAAGCCTCTGGAATACGGATCGAACCGTCTTCCTGCTGATGATTCTCCAGCAGCGGGATCAAAATCCGGGGCGAGGCAACTGCCGTATTGTTGAGCGTGTAGGCATATTGCAGCTTGCCGCTCGCATCCCGGTAGCGAATGTTGGAACGCCGCGCCTGAAAATCAAGCAATTGGGACGACGAATGCGTCTCGCCGTAAGCCTGTCGGCTGGGCATCCATGTCTCAATATCCACCTGCTTGTACGTTTTTTGCGCCATGTCGCCTGTACAGACGGCCATTTTGCGATAAGGCAGCTCCAGCAGTTGAAGCAGGTCTTCCGCATTGTGCGTAATCTCCAGAAACATCTGCTCCGAAGCGTCCAGACTGGCTTCGCAGATCACCACCTGCTCGACCTTGGCGAACTGGTGAACACGATACAGTCCGTGTACATCTCTACCAGCCGAGCCGACCTCATTACGGAAGCATACCGACACGGCTGCCAACCGGATGGGGTCCGTAACGTCCACGATTTCACCGCTGTAATACGAGACAAGCGGAACCTCCGAGGTACCGACGAGCCATTGATCCTCTCCTGCGATACGGTATGTCTGATCCACCCCGAGCGGGAAGAAGCCGGTGCTGTGCATCGCCTCGGTGCGTACCATCAGCGGAACATCCAGCAGCTGGAAGCCCCGTTCGGTCAGCAGATCCACAGCAAGCTGCTGTACTGCCCGGTGCAACGAGACTCCGGCTCCAGTCAGGTAGTAGTTACGGGTTCCAGCTGTTTTGACGCCACGGGTAACGTCGATCAGGCTGTGAAGCTGACCGAGCGCCATATGATCGCGTGGCTCAAATCCCCAATCGGGGACCGTACCGATCCGCTCTAGTTCTACATTATCCTCATCCGATCTACCCAGTGGTGTATCGGGTGAAACGATATTAGGAACCAGAAGCATGAGCTGTTGAAACTGCTCCTCCACTTCCCGCTGTGGTGCTTCCAGACGGTCTAACTGTTTGTTAATTTCTTTGACCCGCCGCTTGGCTTCTTCCGCCTGATCGCTCTTCCCGGCATGAATGAGTGCGCCAATATCCTGACTACACTGATTCCGTGCCTGGCGGAGCTGCTCCACTTCCTGAAGCAACTGCTTTCTCCGGTTATCCAGGGTGAGCAGCTCTGCAACCGAAACCTGTATTCCTTTTCCATTTGCTGCTGCCTGAACCTGTTCCTGATGTTCTCTGATCCACTTGATATCCAACATGACACCGCACTCCTTTTCGGATAAAAATACAAAAAGCGCCCTCATCCACATGGGACGAGGAGCGCTCTAATCTCGCGGTGCCACCCAAATTGACCGGACAGCATGACAGATGTCATGACTCTCCAATCCACTTTGCTCCGCTATAACGGGCGGGTGTCCGGTTTACTTAGGAATACATGTTCATATCGTACACTCATGTATGTTCCTTGGCGTAAACGCCTCCGAGTTGGATGCTCTTCACGGGCGTAATGTCGTTTGCTTTTTTGTTAGTATACGGATTTTTGGTGGGTTAATCAAGCTACAACAGTTTTTTAAGCTGTGATATACGGCCTTGTGACACGCCAAGCCATTGTGCATATTCTCCCTGCTTGGCATGGGGATGTTCATGTACCATTTTTCTTAGACGCTCAGCTAATTGCTGTGATGATTGGTTGACTCGCTTTCCTTTGTACGCAGGTTTCTTAACCATTGGAGCAGGAGTGCGACTAACGCCTATATTTCCTTTTAGCTCTTGTATACAGTTTTTACATAAAAGTGAGTTTCTAAAATAGGTCAGATCTTCATCAGCATTACATAGGTTACAGGCAACCCCGGTATACTTTCGTATACTTAAAAAACCAGTTTCAATATCCATATAAAATTCTAAAGGATCGCCAATATGGATACCCATAGACATCCGCATTTCTTTAGGAATAACAATTCGGCCTAATTGATCTAAAGATCGAGTCATACCTGTGTTCTTCATCATGATCCCCTCCTTCTTCATCTGTCTTGGCCAAGCTCATTCCTCCAGTTGGGCACTTGCCTGATCGAACACTTGTTGTATGAGCTGGCTTATGCGAGCTTCTGAGATACCCAACATGCCAGCATATTGCTGTTGTGTAGCATATGGATGGCTTTCATATAGATCTAAGAGAAGATGGGCCATGATCTCTTTGGGTTGAAAGACTTGTACACGCATAGATACAGTCTTGAGCATATAGCTGCAATTTTTACATATGAGAAAGCCTTTGAAGTGACTTAATTCTTTGGTAGAGAGACAAAAATGACAAGACTGCCCGTAGTATCTTTGTAGTAATAGCGTACCCGTCTTTTCATCTGCAAAAAATTCAATAGAATGACCGTGAAAAATATCGCATGTATACAGGATTGCCTTGGGAATGACCAAGCGCCCTGTAGGGTCTAAGATTCTTGTCATTTTTACATGAGGCATTGCCAAAAGACCTCCTATTACCAAGATAAAAAGCAATAAAATAGAAGTATTTATTGTTATTCCAAAATGTGGTACCATCAGGAGTAGTGAAAAATTTTATCATATTATAAGTTTCCAGAATATATTTTTTAAAAAAATGTGTATCATATTAAAGTTCACGCTGAAAGGGTGGTTATTCATGGAAATCACACCCAAGATTAAAGCAGAATTAGAAAGATACCTCAAACAAGCAGGCTTGAGCATGACCGGGTTTGGACATATTGCTGGCATGAATCCGGGTACGGTGAGCGGTATTATAACGGGTAATCGTACCATTTCGGTGCACCAGCTGGATCGCATTACGTTAGGAATGAATTTACCAGCAGACCATTTCTATGAAAGATATATTGAAGAAAGTGTGATAGATGCACCGCTGAACTGGAAAAGAATTAGCCCGTTCTTGTACCGATGTGTGCAGTTTCAGCGCGTAGACTGTTTGCAAAAAGTAGTAAGTGTGCTGCTGGATAATCTGGGCTATCTTCCTTATCTTTTTGCATTAGCAGAGGATTGTTTTAAACAAGATTATCGGGAAGCAGCGGCTTACCTATACGAGAATGTCGCTGAGGGCGAAAAACAGCAGCATTCGGAACGACTTGCGATCTGCCAATATCGCCTGTTCACCCTTGCGATCGGAAAGGATCAGAATCGCAATATGGACGCCGCCGCCAAATTTGAATCGTTTGTCCATCGTTTGCATGAAGCCGACCAACTGGATGCGCTGAAAGATTTAGCGAATGTGTACAGAGCATTGAGCCAGTGGGACAAGGTGTATAAGTATGCAAAGCAGATGGGACAATTAGGACAGGTTCAATATGATTTGGTTCATAACTCTGGGCGCAAGGAAAAAGAACCACAAAAGAAGCTAAGTAGGCCGCTTTTTGTATACATAGCCTACGCCGAATTGATGTGTGCTAATGCCTGTGATGCCAAGGGAGATCATGAGCAGGCATTAGTACACCTTCAAGGTTATGCTGATCTAAGCTGGGTTAAGGAAAGTGATCCTGATACACTCCATTGGTTGGGTCAGTTTCAGCGATGGGCGAAAATTAATACGTATGTGAACAAGCTGATGTCAGGAGATGTGAGTGTCCTGCCGAATTATGTAGAGTATATGGCAGGCGAAAAATATATTTTCAACGAACTCTTAAACGTCATTGAAGCAGCCAATCGTTATCATATTGATGTGGATCATATCCTTCGACGCTTTGAACCCCAAATTACTGCATATCAGGAAGTTTCATCTACGGATATGTACACACAACAATTCTTACCGCAGCAGTATGCACGTTTTTGGTACAAGATGGCTAAATACAGCCTAAATAAAGGTAGATATTCATATGGTTTCAAATGTTTAATAAACGCATTAGAAAAAGCTGGTACAATTAATCATGTACTACTTATTGCCAATTGTGCAGGTTTATTTGACTGCTTCAGGGCATATGCCGCTCCTGAAATATTGGCTCAGTATCATTCTACTTACCAGGAGGTGTGGAAAGAAAATGATCAAAAAGATGGCTTTGCTCTTGGCAGCAATTAGCTTTGTACTGGTACTCGTACTACCAGTTCAGGCTAAAGACCCTACCTTGGGCATATTCAAACCGCAGGAACACGTTGGTGGAGCTTGATCCAAGCACTTTTTCATTACCATTGACCAGCCTATCCGCTGGTCTTTTTTCGCTATATTTTTCTGATTTTTGATTGGTAAAATAGCAATTCATATTTCCACATTCCATCCTAAAATGAGATACATTAGGAGGGAATGCGATATGAATACAGATGAAACGTTAAATCAACAGTTGGAAGATGCCCGGCAACGATTGCATGATCTGTACAAACAGTATGGTTTCGGACATGCCTGTGTGCTTGAACAGTCTATGTTGTTGGATGAACTGATTAATCAGTACAACCGTATGTTTCAGACCAAGAAGCTGACCCAACCGATATAACCAAACATCCTCATGCTTTCAAAGCCACATCAGCTACATTGTTTTTCTTGCCTTAGCATGACGCCTGGTTTCGTTCAAGTAAATAAAACAGATGCCGTTTATGCAAAACTATTCCTCCTCTCATCTAACTAGTATAATCATTCTATATAATGGCTTTTTTAAAAGAAAAATACAATAACATGTCATAAAATGTAATAAATTTTGGGGTGATAAGGTAAGAGTTAATGCATATATTAATTTCAAAAACCAACCAATGACCAATAAAACCTATCCTTTGACCTAAAGGAAATGGCAATGCAAGCTTGTTAAAAGCTTTGTGAGGTTAGCTATCTAGGAGAGGGGATTCATTTATAGGGGATTATTGAACATTTGCGTAGAAAAACAGAAATCGTGTGAAATAATTACCATTGATAAAAGAATATAATAATAATGCAATATGTTTGAAATTTTTTTCACATGCAATTTTCTTCACTCTATTTTTTGCTCGATTACATAAGATTACATACTCACATGTTTATTAGCATTGTTAGTCACTTTTTTTGTGAGTTTCTATGCAAAAAAAGTTTCTATAAAATAATATTATTTGGAGGGATTTCTTTGAAAAAGAAAAGTTTTGCGTTGATTGCTCTATCGGTAGCTCTATTTTCTGTTCCAGTTGTATCTGTTGCAAATGCTGAGGTAACTAATTCTAATATTGCTGTTAGTGAGTCAGCTACTTCACAGCCCGAAGTAGTTAAAGCCTACTTAACTACAGATAGTGGTTTGGAAGAAATTTCGTTAAATGAGTATCAAAAACTTCTTTCTCAAGAACAGCCACAGACAGTCACAGCTCAAGTTTATGATGGCGGAAATAGGATTAGTCCAATGGCTGATACTGGCCTTGACTTTGTTTCTAAGCGTAAATTAATCCAGTCCGTATATTATCCTCAACAATTACAAGTAGCTATGAAAAGCGATGTAACTGACTATATTAAAAATAAAAGCAAAACTACCACAGTAACCCAAACGGTAGGTTGGTCAAAAAGTTATACGTGGAGTGCGAATATGACCGTTTCCACTAAATGGAATGACGCAGTAACTTCAGTTCTAGGAGGTGGATGGTCAACTACTGACTCCTATACTTATACTAGTTCTCTAACTGTTAAGCCTGGATATCAAGCGAAACTACAATTTACCCCTTTTTATAAAGTAGTTACAGGAGACCTAGTTGGTTATAATTATGTGGATACGGTATTAGAGCGCATTCGTAATGTTACAATCAAAACCCCTGTTAAACTTGCGGGTGGTAAAGTACAAGGTGTAATCACTGTAGTAGAAACTAAGCTATAGTAATTAATTGATAATGTAAAAGAAGAAGGACTAGTCCTTCTTCTTTTTATTAAAATATTCATATTCACTTACAGCTAAGTAAGCTACTCCAATAATCAAAGCTATTACGGCAAAAACTTTTAGAGAATCAAACGTTACATTATAATTAGGATTTAACGTTCCGGCTCCTATAATTGATGCACTAAGAAAGTAAGAAGAATACAATATAGCAGATATAAAACAAAATATTGTTCCTATCGCGGCCCTATTCATTGTCATCACCCTTTATAATTTTATGTAATAAATCCAAAAAATATAAACATGATTATTATAATCCAAAAGGTTGCGCACATCAACTTTTGGAGATTATCAATATTCATCACTTCTCTTACCCCTCCCAGTCATCCTGACAGAATCAAAACGAAGGATGGATTGTTTGTAAAAAAAACTTCAGTCAAAATGAAGTAGTTTATGGTCAGTCAACAGATGAGGAAACGCAAGAGAGGATCATCTGCAAGAAAAAAGATGGAACCTTGCTATTGATTGATCTCATATACCTGAAAGATACATTAAGTCATGACTTAATATTTTGGCCAACACGGGAGACCAAAGCTGGTAAAAAAGAAGCCGTGTTGCAAACTTTTAGTGAAACCATGCTCACGTGACGACTCTTCCCTTCTTCTGTGAAAATCTAAACGCTCAGATCTGAGCTATACCCGTTGTTCTATTTCTCTGGACGACCTACTTTTTTCATCATGATCCTTCCAATAAAAATAAATACAAAGAACAATTAAGATCAGTGGAAATAAGTAAAAAGCATCATTAAATCCTGCGGAATGGGTGACTCTTAAATAGTATAAAAGCCAAAACATAGACATGCTTGATATTAAAGCAATGGTACCGCTTAGGGAATACATGTATCTCTCTCCTTTATGAAATGTGATAAAACGCCTGTAAAACAGATGTGAATGTTATCATTATAATGTAAATATATGACCAGAAGGGAATATCATGAAAAAAATAGCGATTATTATTGCTGCTTTACTGCTTTTTGTTGCAGCAGTACCTCATCCTGATAAGATTTCGGCGAATACATCCACTAAGGCGACCCGAGATACTGGTACAACAACTACTGGTGACCATGTCATAACTCCTCAAAAAGGAAGAGATGTTTTTAATGACACGTTTGACAGAAAGGACCCGGTATCACGTTTTGTATTAGATCGTGGATACGGGCATCTTAAAATTTATTTGAAAAACAAAGGTAATTCAACCATTACTTTTAGCCAGTGCATACGGATAGTCGAAAACAATACATTACTAAGAGAGTGGGCGCTGGCGGTGAATTGTCCTGGAAAAGCTTAGATTCTTTTTCACAAGGGCTACGCTCAGGAAATTATGAAATACAATGGAGAGCTGGCGGCGACGTTGTGCGTGTCTCAACATGGGGTGTGTCAGGTCAATACCCGAAAGATATTAGCTAATACGAAAAATTTGGTAGTAGCGTAATACAAAGATTTATTTTTAAGTAAAACGCGACAAGCGAAGGTTGCTTCGTTTTATCTAATATAAGGAGAAATAATCTATGAAGAAGAACAAATTATTGATTGCATCAGCCTTATCTGTTAGTTTACTAGGGGCTGCTGCCATATCAAGTGCAATTTTTGCAGATTCAGAAGCAACTGATTCTGCGAATACATCCACTACAGCGACCCAAGATGCTGGTGCAACAACTACGGGTGACCATGTAGTAACTCCTCAAAACGTCGGAAATACTTTCGGCAGTAGAGTACAAGGAGGTGCAACGGTCCAAAGTTCCTTTGATGTTCCTAGAGGATATGGCCATGTTAAACTTACTCTGAAAAATAACTCTAGTTATCCAGTTAGAGTAAGTTTATTGCACAATGATTCAGGTAAAGAGTACATCTCTGGAACAAGAATCTCGCCTGGCAGTTCAATTACTTGGAGAAGTACTGATGAAGGTTACACAGACGGTTTGCGTTCAGGAAGCTACACTCTTCAATGGCGTGGTGGCGATTATAACGTTAATGCGGAATTCAATGGAATTGCCGGTTCACGGCCTGCGGATATCAGATAGCTTAACGGCTACTGTAACGAAGCAAAGAAAGCCCCAACCTTCATCTGCTCTCCTGAAAAAGTATTAGTCTTATAAGGAAGAATCCTTTAGGGTTCTTCCTTTTTTCTGTGAAAAACGCTCAGATCTGAGCTATACCCGTTGTTCTATTTCTCTGGATGACCTACTTTTTTCATCATGATCCTTCCAATAAAAATAAATACAAAGAACAATTAAGATCAGTGGAAATAAGTAAAAAGCATCATTAAATCCTGCGGAATGGGTGACTCTTAAATAGTATAAAAGCCAAAACATAGACATGCTTGATATTAAAGCAATGGTGCCACTCAGGGAATACATGTTCTCTCTCCTTTATGAGTGTGATAAAACGCCTGTAAAACAGATGTGAATGTTATCATTATAATGTAAATATATGACCAGGAGGAAATATTATGAAAAAAATAGCGGTTATTATTGCTGCTTTACTGCTTTTTGTTGTAGGTACACCTAACATTTATGCAGCACAAAATGATGCAGCAGTACCTCATCCTGATAAGATTTCGGCGAACACATCCACTAAGGCGACCCGAGATACTGGTACAACAACTACTGGTGACCATGTCATAACTCCTCAGAGCGTGGGGAATTCTTTTAACTTTACTGTAGGGGGAAGTGCAACTGCACCGGGTAGCTTCGAGGTTCCTAAGGGTTTTGGGCATGTTAAATTGCGCATTAGAAATTATGCTAATGCCCCGGTTGATTTTACTGTACAGCACAACGATTCTGGTAAAGTGTATGTTGACAGCAAGACAATCAGCAAAAACAGTGAAACAGTTTGGAGAAGTACTGATGCGGGATTTTCGGACGGTTTGCGTTCTGGACGATATACAATTCAGTTCCGGGGTGGTACAAACAAAGTTAATGTGGAAATTTGGGGCGCAGCCAGTTCATTGCCTTCGGACGCAAAATAATAACTGACCTAAACAAAGAAAGCTCTGGGCCTAAGGTCTGGAGCTTTTTTACGTTGTTTCTTAGGGTTCACGTTGTAGTTTGAGAAAACTGGCCTAGGAAGATATATCAACCAATTAATAAGCTTTATATCACGTCTGTTGATTAA
>NZ_JBITPI010000042.1:0-18893 GCF_050467745.1 Paenibacillus sp. NRS-1781 | reverse complement strand
CTAACTGATATCGGTTAGCCGAAAACATTACGTTCAACAGCTTAGTAACCATTTCTTTATCGGCTTTATTGGTTGATGTAGCAATATATTCAACATAATCTGGTAGTACACTTATATCTCCTGACAGGAGTTTATTAACGTAAGTATTACCTTCCGCCCAATGTTGAAACAAACCGATCCAACGTAGGGCATCCTCGTCCGTCTCCATAACCCAATCTAAATTAGCGTAGGCGTATGTATATTGTAGAGCTTGTTGATATTCGCCTTGGGCTTCACAGACACTTGCACACAGTAAATCAGCATAGGTGATGTACACAAACATGGGACGACTTAGCTTCTTTTCGGACTCCTTATGGTCTCGCTTCTTCTGTTGATGTTTCATCGAATATTGAATTTCCGCTTTCACCTTCATTTTACGAGCTATTTCATCAAGCTTATCCCATTGACGCAAAGACCTGTACACGTTCGCCAAGTCCTTCAATGCGTCAAGCTGGTCTATTTCATCTAGACGCTCAACAAAAGCTTCAAATATCGTAGCCGCCTTGAGATTTCGGTTCTGATCGTCTCCAACCTGAATTGTGAATATACGATATTGACAGATTGCCAAGCGTTCAGAATGTTGGTACTTCTCCACTTCTGCTACATTCTCATAGAGCAGCAACGCAGCAGCATGTCGTCCCTGTACAAATAGCGCTTCCGCAATGTCATATAGTCTGGGCGAATACAACGGATTGTCCATAATATGTCCAACGATTCGACGGATCGCATTCAGCTTGTCCAGCTCTCCACAACGATATAATAGTGGCTCAATTCGCCGCCAATTCGGGGGAAGGTCGATGATGTAATTTTCTATGTATAGTTCGTAAAAATAGCCCTCCGGTAATCCCATGGCCAATGTGATTCGGTCAAGCTGTTGTAAAGAAACAGGACGATGTTGAGTAATCCAATTACTGAGTGTTCTTTGATAAACACCTGAATATTCCGCAAATTCTGCTAAAGTCAAGTTGTTTTGCTTTAAATAATCTTCCAACTCTGCTAAAACCGTAGGTGTATGCTTCATGTCATATCCACCCTTCACATAAAAATTCCAAATTTTTTATATTATTGCATTCTATTATTGTCCATAATTAACCATATGTCAATAACTATGCAACCAATATAAGCATTCGATTTTTGGCATGAAACGAAACAAAAAATACTCTCCACTAATCTTTGCTGTCAACGGAGAGTATGATTCTATATATTTTTTTTCTCAGCAATAAGTAGACCTAGCAGTGTATATCCCCTGTACAATGTTCCTAACAATAGAACACCACCAGCAAAAGAAATGAGGATAAGTATCATGTTAAGTATAAATGGTAAGTAGGCGAAAAGACTGATATTCAAGGGCAGTCAATTACTCCTCAAGCTTCTGCAACTTAAAATTTTATAGTTAATTTGTATGATTAGTAGGCAATGAATATTGGAGTAAACGTGTATCTAAAACAGGCACATTTTATAGTGGCAATGTCATTCAACAGTAGAATAAATCCCCGCTGACCAGGTTAAGGTTTGCGGGGATTTATTTTGTTCCTATCCGTTTATGCGCCTCCAATGGTAACATAAGGCTGGTTACTATGGTGGTGGTTAAGTGCTTGATCCGGCACAGTGAAAATAAACAAAAAGCTAGCCGCGATGACCAGCAGCACCATTTTTTTCAACATTGTTCATCCACACCTTTTCAATAAGATTTAGAAATGCCGCTTTAGTTTCTGGAACCGCATAATCCTGAAAGTGCAAAAATAGACCCATACAATTTATAAAGTAAGTCTCATTATTTAGTTTATGATAACTTATCATGGAATACATCAAATGTTTAAAACCATCAATGTAAGAACCTCGATGTAAATCATAATAAGCTAATTCGTAACGAAACCATGCGATATAGTCCGGTATCACCTGTTGAGTATACATATCATCGAGTGGAGGCTCTTCAGAAAAAGAATTAATCTCCGTTTTAAATCGTTGAAGTATATCATCCACGTGCAATTCAAATCGGTTTGCTGCAATGATAACATTCAACAATTTGGAGAGTTCCTCTTGTTCATTAGAGCCTGATGTCGCTGCAACATATTCAACATAATCTTGAAGCACGCTTATATCTCCAGACAACAGCTTATATACGTAAGTATTGCCTTCCGCCCAATGTTGAAACAAACCCATCCAGTGTCGGGTATCCTCGTCCTTCTCTTTGACCCAATCTAAATTAGCGTAGGCATATGTATAATCTAGAGCTTGTTGAAAATCGCCTTGGGCTTCACAGACACATGCACACAGCAGGTCAGCATAGGTGATGTACACAAACATGGGACGACTTAGCTTTTTTTCGGACTCCTTATGCGCTCGCTTCTTCTGGTGATGTTTCATCGAATATTGAATTTCCGCTTTCACCTTCATTTTTCGAGCTATTTCATCAAGCCTATCCCATTGACGCAAAGACCTGTACACGTTCGCCAAGTCCTTCAATGCGTCAAGCTGATCTATTTCATCCAAGCGCTCAACAAAAGCTTCAAATATCGTTGCTGCCCTGAGATTTTGGTTTTGATCGTCTCCAATCTGGATCGTGAATATACGATATTGACAGACTGCCAAGCGTTCTGAATGTTGGTACTTCTCCACTTCTGCTACATTCTCATAGAGCACCAGCGCAGCAGCATGTCGTCCTTGTGCTAATAGCGCTTCTGCAATTTCAAATAGTCTAGGTGAATAGAGTAGATTGTCCATGATTTGTCCAACGATTCGACGGATCGCATCCAGCTTGTCCAGCTCTGCACAACGATATAGCAACCGCTCAATTCGACGCATATTGGGAGAATGTTCGATGATGTAGTCATCTATGAATCGTTCGTAAAAAAAGCCTTCCGTTAAACCCATAGCCTCAGTGATTAGATCAAGCTGGTTAACAGATATAGGACTATTACCAGTTACAATGCCACTTACAATCCCTCTGTTAATACCTGCAATATGCCCGAATTGCGTTAGGCTCAAACCCTCTTTTTTTAGGTATTTGCCTAATTCCGCCCGAATCGTAGGTGTGATTTCCATACATAAACCACCCTCCACATAAAAATTCCATAATTTTATATTCTTGCATTCTATTGTTCTCCAAAATTAACCATATGTCAATATATTTTTTTGCTGATGCTTAAAGGTTAATTTTAGCATATTCATGCATATGGAAATGGAAAGGACGAGTGATGGAAGCGGAAGTAAGAGGGCGAAAAACGCACTTCATACAGAGCGCGACTTGTGAGCGAGGCGCTGGGGCATCGGTAAATGACGATCTCTGAGTACGAACAGTACGTATTAGTTTCAATCCACGCACTCACATGGAGTGCGACGAAAAATACGGGTTTGTACTCATGTTTAATGTAATATTTCAATCCACGCACTCACATGGAGTGCGACTAATTCAATTCCGTTTTTCTCTTCATTGATACTTAGTATTTCAATCCACGCACTCACATGGAGTGCGACTCCGCCCGCCCCAGCTATAGGAACGTGTCGGCAAAGGGATTTCAATCCACGCACTCACATGGAGTGCGACTGTTTAAAGAGGCAGAATAGACCCGTAATATACATCTATTTCAATCCACGCACTCACATGGAGTGCGACCCGCCAGAAACGGCGCACTATGATATCAATGATATTTCAATCCACGCACTCACATGGAGTGCGACGGAAGAGTTGGGTGATGAAAAGCTTGATTATAGTGAAATTTCAATCCACGCACTCACATGGAGTGCGACTTTGGTCAATTGCCAAAATAGTGGTCGCTTTTGTATTTCAATCCACGCACTCACATGGAGTGCGACTTCAAAAACTATCGCTGAGTGGAAAAACGTTATGATTTCAATCCACGCACTCACATGGAGTGCGACACCAAACATGTATATAGGTATCACAGCTCTATAATAATTTCAATCCACGCACTCACATGGAGTGCGACCTTTAAGCTTGGAGGGATACGGGATGAGTTGGAAACAATTTCAATCCACGCACTCACATGGAGTGCGACGCATCCAGTAATAAAGAGGGCCGTCAAGAGCAATATATTTCAATCCACGCACTCACATGGAGTGCGACGTTCATTTTGATTTGCTGGATATGTTAATGACCAAAATTTCAATCCACGCACTCACATGGAGTGCGACCACTTTTGGAGCTGGACAGAGAGTACAAGGATGTCAATTTCAATCCACGCACTCACATGGAGTGCGACGCCGCGCAGTTGGAGAGCATCAAAACCGATCCAGCAGGATTTCAATCCACGCACTCACATGGAGTGCGACATAGTTGTTGTTTAACTGAACAATCTGACTTTTCAATTTCAATCCACGCACTCACATGGAGTGCGACAGCGAAAATGTGGTGATTGATACCCTATTGGTATCAATACCATACATTTTAGCAATAAACGATGCCGAAAAGGCTTGAATCAAGCATTGACATTCACCCATTACAACCCATCCAAGTCCTTTTCGACAAATTTCGAGGTGCGAAGGAACCGGGGTTTTTATGTGAGCTTCACATTCGCACTTTATAAAATGAAGTATTTGTGTCTATCCAGTTGAATCCAACATACATTTAAACACGCAGTTTCGCAACCTTTTCGGATCTTTTTTTCCTTCTCTTTCCACCGTACAAGACACGCTAGACAATCGAAGACCGTTCATCCAGAAATTCGGATGGGGAGCAGCCTGTCAGACGTTTGAATATCCGATGGAAATAGGAAACATCACTATACCCCACATACTCTGAAATTTCACGAATCGTCAGTCGGGATTCGGTCAGCATGTAGATGGCTGTTTTAATACGCTGCGTATGTACATGCTCGCTGATCGTTTGGCGTGTTACCTCGCGCAGCAGGGTGGCTGCGTAGTTGGGCGTTTTACGGATCGCGTCGCCAAGCTCCTCCTTCGTCACCTTTTCCCGATAATGATTCTGAATATACTGCTTCATATGCTCTACATGCTTCTCTTTATCGCAAGAAACAGCACCCTTGTCCCATTCCTGATTGATATAAATCATCGCTTCGGTCAGCAAGCAGTCAGCCATCATGGCATAGTAGCTCGGACGCTCCGTCCATTGGTAGTACACCGACTTGATCCGTTCATGCAGCATATCGTAGCATCCGAGCTTGATCAGCAACGGCTGGTCTGTATTCAGCAGGGGAAGTGTGTGGTTCGTACATGTTTTGTGGCAATGTATCACATACTTGGTATGAAAAAGTGTAGGAATGCTCTTACCGTAGTAAGGCAAATGTCCGGGTAGAATCAGCGCTTCTCCCTTGCCGAGAATAAACTTGCAACCGTTCACCCAATATACACATTTTCCAAAGGTAACCAAAATAAATAGTAAGTCATCGTCGCTGCTATTCGAGCCAGCCTTTTCGTACCAGTCTATGCCATGGTCCTGTCGCATGTCCGTCATTGTAATCACGAGGCCCACTCTCCGATGTCTTAAAAAATTATTGTACTGTAGTACATTCATCATACTATAGTTCATAGTCTTGGCGCACGGGTACAGGTAAAATAGAACCATAGAAGTTTAATAGATAGAGAACTGAGGATTTTGCAAAAATCCTGAAGTAAAAGTGGATAGAAACCAAACAGTAAAGACATTCAGGAGGATGACATTACTATGCTTAAAACGAAAATTATCTGTACGATGGGACCTGCCTGCGACTCCATTCATTTGTTAAAAGAAATGATTCAGGCCGGTATGACAGTAGCACGCTTGAACATGGCTCATGGTGAGCTGGAAGATCACGTTAAACGTATTGAAAATGTGCGACAGGCTGCGAAGGAACTGAACACCTTTATTCCCGTCATGATGGATATCAAGGGACCGGAAATACGGATTGGCAAGCTGAAAGAAGCGTCCTGTCTGCTGAAGCCAGGTAGCCAGCTTATTTTGACCACGGAAGAAATTTTGGGGGACGAGCATCGTATTTCGGTTAACTACCCGGATATGCCCAAGGATATCAAAGCAGGCGACCGTATTCTCATTGATGATGGCTTGGTCGATCTGACTGTAACCTCTATTGAGGGAACTGAAATGATCTGTAACATTGTAAGCGGCGGTATTTTGAAGCCGAGAAAAGGTGTGAACCTGCCAGGGATTCATACGACCCTTCCGGGCGTAACAGAGCGTGATGTGAAGCACATCCAATTCGGGGTGGAGCAGCGTATTGAGCTTATTGCGGCTTCTTTTGTGCGTAAAGGCGACGATATTCGCGAAATTCGCGAGATTTTGAAGGGACATAACGCTGAGCATGTACAAATTTATTCTAAAATTGAAAATGCCGAAGGTATGGAAAACCTCGATGATATTATCAAGGCTTCGGACGGTATTATGGTAGCCCGTGGTGATCTGGGTGTTGAAGTGCCGATTCAGGACGTACCTGTGATGCAAAAGGAAATGATCGACAAGTGTAATCTGGTCGGCAAGCCGGTAATCGTGGCTACACATATGCTGGAGTCCATGCAGGTCAACCCCCGTCCGACGAGAGCCGAAGTCAGTGACGTATTTAACGCCGTGATGCAAGGAGCCGATGTGGTTATGCTGTCGGGCGAATCCGCTGCGGGTAAATACCCTGTTGAATCCGTACGGACAATGGCTGCTGTAGCTGCCAGAGCTGAATCGCAATTTGATTATCAGGAGCAGTTCGATAAGCGCAGAGCACGCCAAAGCACGAACATTACCGAGGTCATCAGTCAAGGTGCGGTTAGTTCGTCCCTGGAGCTGGATGCCAAAGCGATCATTACGTCTACGGCCAGCGGCTTCACGGCCCGTATGGTGTCCAAATATCGTCCGAAGGCTCCAATTATTGCAGTTACCCCGAACAATACGGTGTTCGCTAAAATTTGTCTGTTATCCGGAGTATTTCCGGTTAAAGGCGATAAGGTAGTGACGACGGATGATATGTTCGAATCCTCCATCCGCAATGCCCTGAATGCAGGATATATTCAAAAAGGAGACACCGTTATCGTGTCGGCAGGCGTTCCTGTCGCCGAGGCTGGTGCCACCAACCTGATTCGAGTACATCAAGTGTAAGCGTAGATACAGACAGCAGAAAGGCGCTGATTCCCAACGGGCTCAGCGCCTTTTTTACATACTATTGTGTTGCAGGCTTACAGTCCAAACACACTTTTGGCCACGACCTGCGTCAACTCGGCCTTATGGGCTTGGTACTGTTCAGGCGTAATGCTCTTGCTGGCCAGCCGTTGATCCAACTGCTCTGTCAACTGAGCCACCTGCAAATCAACGACAGCCTGAGCATCCCGTTCATTATATTGTGCAATATCGGCCAAGGTTTGACCGTTATACAGCTCATCATACAATTGCTCATCCGAGGATACCCCCAGTGTTTCCAGCAGCTCATCATCCTTGGAAGCCTCACTATCCTGTAGCTGAAGGGCTCTCTCTGGAGCCAGCGCAGAAGCATTGGCCCGGCTTCCCCATGTAGAGGACTGCCCAATAGACAACGCCAGCAACAAGGTGCAGATAACCATGATTCGTTTTCGATTCATAAGAGTAAAGTCTCCTTTTGATTTCTTTAAAATGCTGACAGGGTGGAACGGTATATGGATATCCAACGGGAGTAGTATTCATGCTTTTAGCCCATCTGGCTTTTATGTAGTTACCAGATTCTTAAATACATCATACACGCCCAATCTTAGCGCCAGATTAATACTCGTTTAAAATAAACTAAAAGTTCACTTTGTAAACAGGTAACAGCAAAAAAAAAATTCACTGATGCTCGCAGGATGGCTCGAACGATGGATGTGATCTATCCTTTGGCCCCTGTTTTTTTCTTTGACCAGATTTTTCGTATCCCATGCATACAGAGCAGCAGTAGAGGCAGTAAAAGGCCCATAGATAAGGAAAAAGGGGTCCATATTTTTGCATCCCAGGATTGCTGATAGGGGACATTGGGGTATATGATCACCGACATGACGATCAGGATCATACCGATAGGGAAGATCAGCGGACGATCATCTTTTAGATTAAAGATTTGGCTAATGGCTATCATAATGGATTGCATATACAGGGCCAGCCTGAAAAAGAGCGAGATAAACCACATAGCGGCCATGATCGCTTCAATACGCTGAAGAAAATTTCCAATGTTTATTTTTTTGGCTAATGAATAGCTCGGATACATACTTCTTGCTGTTAAATCATGCCCGAGAACCAAAACGGCCAATGCAATGACCACAACCAGAATCAACCCGCCGATCAGTCCCCCTGTTAAAAAAGCCCTGCGTGCTTGATCGGGCTGATCGACAAGCGGAAAAATCATGAGAAAAACAATATGGGTCAGAAACGCAATACTAATAAAGGACAAGGCACCAGACCAAACGGGTCCAACTCCCTTCTCCAGCATCGGTTGGGCGTTCTCCAGCTTGATATTGGATACGATTAAAACGACAAAAGCCGTATACAGCAAAATGAACAAGGGAAACAATAGTTCAGCAGAACGGGCTACCGTTTCCAGTCCCAGATGTACGCCCATCAATACAATGATCGCAAAGAGGATGTTGACCGCTTGTAGCGGCGTTTCCGGCATCATTTGAGTAGTCAAAAAATTCCCCAAATCATACAACACCGCAGCAGGACCCCCCAGAAAAAACATAACCATAAACAGCAGAGCAACAGACTTCCCCAACCACTTGCCCATAAGAGTCTCCATGATTTCAATCAGGGTCATCTGTGGATACAGGATGGTAATCGTGTTGTACAGCCATATCAATAGCAGCCCGGCGCCTACTCCAACGAGTGCTGCGATCCATGCATCCTGTTTAGCAGTGGCGGCCATAACAGAGGGGATGATGAGGATTGCAGTACCGATTGTAAATAATATCGTTAAGATCAACAATTGCCGTGTGGAAATTTTGACTTGCTTAGGCACCATCTTCACCTCTATCTTCACGTTTATCATCTGGCTTGTTATTCTTCTTTGTCCCTAACCTTTTCAGAGCATGTATACTGAGCAGCAGTAAGGGAAAAAACAATCCCAATGATAGTATATAAGGAATCCACGTCTTGGTATCATAGGCTTGTTGATAAGGGACATTGGGATATACGATGATCGACATGACGACTAAAAGAATGCCGAGAGGAGGTACTAACTGTCGGTCGTTTTTCAAGCGAAAGATTTGGCCTATGGCTGTTACAATGGAATACATATACACCGTGATCCTGAAAAAGAGCGAAATAAACCACATCGTAGCCATGATCGCTTCGATACGCTGTAGAAAATTTCCAATGTTAATTTTTTTGGCTAAAGCATAGCTTGGATACATATTTCTTGCGGTTAGATCAGAGCCTAATACCAAAATAGCCAATGCAACGACCACGACCAACATTAATCCGCCAATCAGGCTTCCTGTGAAAATAGCTTTACGGGCTTGGTCGAAACGATTGACAGAAGCCGGGAAGATCATGAGCAGAACGATGTGAGGCAGAAAAGCTGTGCTGACAAAGGACAGGGCAGCCGACCAAATAGGTCCTACTCCAGCCTCCAGTACCGGTTGAACATTTTCCAATTTAATATTGGATATCACCAAACCCGTAAACGAAATGTAGAGCAGGATAAATAACGGAAACATCAGTTCGGCAGAACGAGCTATCACTTCCAGTCCCAGCAGAACAGCCAACAATATAATAAGCGCAAAAAGGATGTTTACCGCTGGCATCGGTGTTTCCGGTATCATTTGAGTGGTCATAAAATTTCCCAGGTAGAATAAAACGGTAACAGGTGCATTGATGAAAAACGTGGTGAAAAACAGAAGACTGACGGCTTTGCCTAGCCACTTTCCGAGCAGGGCTTCCATAATTCCAATCAGGGTCATCTGTGGATACAACGCTGCAAGCTTGATGTACAAATACAAGATGAGAAGCCCGGACCCAACCCCAACAAGCGCAGCAATCCACGCATCCTGCTTGGCTATCTGCGCCACGCCTGATGGTATGATGAGGATTGCGCTCCCAACCGTATATAAAGTCGTCAGGATCATAAGCTGACGTGCTGAGATTTTGATCTGCCCGGGCACCAATTTCACCTCGTCTTATTTTATTAGACCAATATGGGTTAGGAAATCGCTGAATGGTCTATACACGGCTGCGATCCAATCCAGAGGAGTGGGAACAAACCAACTTAATGCCTTGGCGCTGCTGAGTCCGACCCCAAGAAGGAGCAGGATGGAAAACAGCCAAAGCTCTTTTGTTAACCCTTTTTTCCGCATGTACGGAACCTCAAACAGACTGATTGCAGCAGCGACCAGCAATATACCCAGAACGTTCACTATTTTAGGCAGCATCTTTTAACACCTTCTTTGGTAGGTTATTCCTTCATATCATTCAGGAATGAGCTGCCAATCGTGCCCACGCGCCGAATTTTGAAATCGACCTTAATGTCTACGGGCAATTCTACAAAATGCTCACGATTCCAATTTTTTTTCAGCGAACTCCAGGTTTTCGGATCAGCGCGGTGAATGGCCTCACCGAAACCGAAAATGTCGGCTTTGTACAATTTTTGAGCTTTTCTGACGGCTGATTTCATAATTTCTTCGATCTTTTCTTCTTCTTTTTTCTCTACCTCATAAATCGTACTCACCTTGGTCAAATCCAGGCCCTGACACTCGACTTCTCCTACGTTGGCCTCAACCTGCATTTTAACATTGACCCGGGGTTCTCCCCTGTTAACGCTCCCTTTTATAGCGGTTTGGGTCCGAATGATTTCTGTGACAACTTTGCCGCCTTCGGGGCAGGCTACAAAGCCGACAGAGCTTCGCACTTTCCCGAGAATGAAGTTGTAGCCCCTGCTTTCAGTTTCGTTTAACCATCCGATTAACTTGTCTTTTCTGAATACAGCAAGTCCCGAATACTGTAAACGGACAGGAGGGTTGATCGTTTGGACATTTTTGTTTAATTCTCCCATTTCTGTATTTCCGATAATATGAAGTCCTGTCAAAATAGGCTGCATTCCTTCACTGGTAAGAGCTTTAATCAATTCATCCAAGGTTACCGTCATACTGGGCGACCAGTTTCTCTCCGATGTTTCCAGGGCGGAGAAAAGATCATTCGCCGGAATCGGGTCCAGGGGTGTCATAATTTTCAGTGTGTCCTCTGCACTGGTGCCCTTTGACACCACAATATAAAAATCAGTGCGGAACTGATGATCCCTGGAGAGTAAATCCAGAGCTTTTGCCATCCCCTCCCTCGCTATCGACTCACCGATTACGCATATGCGCAGGTGAGAAAAATACATTTTTCGGGGACTAAGCGTCGTTATTTTCCGGATGGCTTCAAACACGGTGTCAGCTTCTGCTGTGTACAACGTGGCTGGAGCCCCACCGCTTGCTCCTTTTTTGGCTGCTGCTTCTCCGGGGTCCACAACCTGGACGGAGACACGAAATTGATCTCCACGTTTATCGATCCCCATGCCGACGGCGATAGCAAGCTCATTCAGCTCCCTACGGTTCCAACAGCCCGTCAGAAGCAAGACGAGTGTAAACATCAGGAGCAGAAATGCCGTCTTCCGTTTCATCCCTGTCTACCCCTTTCCGTCTGTTCCTGTCTTCTCTGCTTTATTCCCGTGGTTTTCGGGGCGGGGTGCTGCTTCGGCGCTTCACATTTTTCTGATTTATCAGCCGGGGACGTGTAATCATCATCCAGTGAGGGAGACGAAAGATGGTATCCTTGGTGTCCGACGGTATTAAAGGGGCAAAAGGAGCCATATAGGGAATGCCAAACGAACGAAGGCTGCACATATGCAGGATGAGAGCAATGCCGCCGACGATAATTCCGAATAGTCCAAATGAAGCAGCAAGCCCCATCAAGGGAAATCGCAGCATACGGAAAGCAATGGACATATTATAGGCAGGCAGGACGAAGCTGGAAATCGCAGTAATGGATACGACAATGACCATTGCCGCCGATATGATGCCCGCCTCGACAGCCGCCTGTCCGATGACGAGCGTGCCCACGATCGAGACGGCTGCCCCGATGTACTTTGGCATGCGGACACCGGCTTCCCGCAATATTTCAAAAGTCAGCTCCATCATGAGCGCTTCGATAAAGGAGGGAAAAGGAACGGACTCCCGTTGTGCCGCCAGACCGATCAGCAGTGAGGTTGGCAGCATTTCCTGATGAAAGGTAGTGATGGCAACATATAAGGACGGACCCAGCAGGGAAATGAAAACCCCGGTGTAACGAAGTACCCGGATGAAGCTGCTGATGTCGGCACGCTGATAATAATCCTCCGCCGCATGTAGAAAGGAAACAAACAGCGCAGGTACGACAAGCACAAACGGGGTTCCATCTATCAGGATCGCGACCTTTCCTTCCAACAGCTCAGCGGCGATGACGTCCGGGCGTTCGGAGTTGTATACCGTCGGAAAAGGAGTAAATGTTTCATCCTGGATTAGCTCCTCGATATATCCGCTTTCAAGAATGCCGTCTATATCAATGCGATTCAGCCGTTCATGCACTTCTTCGACCAATTTATGGTTCACGATGCCCTTGATATACATGACCGCGACATCGGTTTGGGTCACGCGGCCAATTTGTTTTGTTTCCAGCCACAGGTTCGGATCTTTAATCTTGCGACGGATCAAGGCCGTATTCGTGCGCAGTGTTTCCGAAAATCCCTCGCGCGGTCCACGGACAACATTCTCCGAGGCAGGCTCGGTGACTCCGCGATCCTTCCACCCTCGTGCGCTGGCCACGATTCCCTGCGTCTCACCGTCAACCAAGATGATCGCATCCCCGGACAACAGAGCGTTATATAAGGTTACAAAGTCAGTAACATCCCGGATGTCACCGATGGTCAATGCATAATCTTTTAAAATCTGCAATACATGGGAGGAGGTCTGGATGCTACGCTCCACGTCGCTGGACAAGCTGCTATCCAGCATCATCGACTCCATGATGAAGTCAGAGACTATATTTTTATCCGCCAAACCATCGGTATAGAGAATAGCAATGGTCTGGTCACCATCTTTGCCGATTCGAACTTCTCTGATGATGATGTCGGTACTGTTGCCGAGTGCTTGTCTGATCCGCTGAAGATTTGACCCGATATTTGCACTCAGCTGCTCCTCTGAGGGTGCAGAATGACTCTCACTGTGCTGGACAGGTGGCTTTTTAAACTTGTTGTGGATGCTTCTTGTTCGAAAACGCATGAACGTTCTCCCTCTCCTTGCAGATGCTTTTTAATCCAGTATGGACGCAGGAGGCTTCTGATAAACTTATGGTTGGAATTTTGATGGGTGGAAGGGGAATAAGAAAAGAAAAGAAAAGAACCTCTTTCACAAGAATGAAAGAGGTTCTCAGGCATTTTCACCAATTACAATTTAGGATTTTTTCCATATTTGTTCTCAGCAGGTTGACTGTCTTGGCATAAGAATACAATCAGGATAATAGAACCGACAAGGGGGATTAAACTGATCAAGATCCACCATCCGGTTCTGCCTGTGTCGTGCAGTCTACGGGCTATAACGGCCAGAGACGGCAACAGGACAGCCAAAGAATAAAGGTACATCAAGATCGGAGTTAAGCCCACAAGACCATCAATCAAACCGATTATAAAAGTCGCGATCGCATTGAACAGAACAAACATCCAGTATTCTGTACGTCGTGCTCTACCTTGGAATCCTACATAGTTTTTTAATCCATTTAAATACCATTGCATATATTTTCACCTCCCCATAAAAGTTAAAGGCTTACTTTAAAGTAATTCAAAAATATTCTTTTAAGTATATCGGCAGGAAGGATATAGAATTTTACTTGTAAAATTATGGTTTTAAAATGAGTGTATACGCAACTGGTTCATTAACGTTAATAGTTTTATAAATAATTTATAAAAATATAAAATTACATATTGAATTTTCCACATTCATTGAATAATATAGAGGTACGGTTAACCGTCAGGTTTGAATCCGCCTTCTTAGCAGAAGGTACTTTTATTTTCCAAATAAATTGAAAGCGCTTTAATACAAGATGGGAGATGATCAACATTTTCTGACCGCCTTACTTCATATCGTCTTATGTTTAACAATCAGGTATGTTCAAAAACGAGAGGAGATTAGTTTATGAAGCCATTATTTTTTCGTAAAGTAACAGCAGCTTCTCTGGCGGGTGCGTTGCTGTTGCCTGCCTCCTTTGCAGGCGCCGAACAAACGCTCAATCTGGACACAGATGGGATTCAAGCTGCGGGGCAGATCACCCTTCAGGGTCAAAGCCAGGGGGACATTTCCATTCAAAGCAAAAAGAACGTTTCATTTAAAGAAACTTCCGTACATGATCCATCCATTCTGAAAGTGAACGATACATTTTATATTTTTGGTTCTCATTTGGCGGCTGCCAAGTCCAAGGACCTCATGAATTGGGATACGATTGCCACAGGAGTAGCAAATGGCAATGCACTGATTCCTAACGTCAAAGAGGAATTAAAAGAAGCGCTGGATTGGGCCCAGACAGACACGCTATGGGCAGCGGATGTTATTCAACTGGCCGATGGCAAGTTTTACATGTACTATAACGCCTGCAAGGGTGACTCCCCGCGTTCAGCAATGGGTCTAGCAGTTGCCGATAAAATTGAAGGGCCTTATAAGAATAAAGGCATTTTCCTGAAATCCGGCATGTGGGGCCAACCGGGTGAGGATGGGACGATCTATGATGCAACCAAGCATCCGAATGTCGTGGACCCGGACACTTTTTACGATAAGAACGGCAAGCTGTGGATGGTATACGGCTCCTACTCAGGGGGCATTTTCATTATGGAGATGGATGGAAAAACAGGGAAGCCACTGCCCGGACAAGGCTACGGGAAAAAGCTGACAGGCGGTAACCATGCCCGTATGGAAGGGCCGTACATTCAGTATAGTCCGCAAACGGACTATTATTACTTGTTCCTGTCGTATGGGGGCTTATCGGCAGATGGGGGATACAACCTTCGTGTGGCTCGATCCAAAACACCGGATGGTCCTTTTTACGATGCTGAGGGCAACGATATGATCAAGGTCAAGGCGAATCCTGATAAGCCGCTTTTTGATGACGCTTCCATTGAGCCGTACGGTGTCAAGCTGATAGGGAACTATCTGATTCCAAGAGAAATTGGGGACTCGGGTACTGGACTGGGTACAGGCTATGTCTCGCCTGGACATAACTCGGCTTATTACGACCCCAAAACGAAAAAGCATTTTCTGATTTTTCACTCCCGTTTCCCGGGCAGAGGCGAACAGTTTGAAGTGCGGGTGCATGAAATGTTCATGAACGCTGACGGCTGGCCTGTAGTTGCTCCTTATCGTTATTCTGGGGATGAGGATTCACTGAAGAAGTTGTCGGAAAAGGATGTCCTCGGTCAATACTCGTATGTAAATCACGGGAAAGAAATCTCGGCCAATATTAAGCAAGCCGTGACCGTCAGTTTGGAAAGCGGCGGCAAACTGTCCGGCGGCGCAAGCGGTACATGGAAGCTTGGTACAGGTAATCAGCTGGAGATTACGGTGGATGGCACGAAGTACAAAGGTGTATTCCTGCGGCACCTTGATCCAGATACGGGCACCAAGACGCTTGCCTTCACTGCCCTGTCCTCCAAGGGTGTCGCGGTCTGGGGTACGCTAAAGACTGAGCAGAAGGCCAGCAAAATTGTAGCCGCAGTGCAGAAGGATTTGAGCTTGGGCGATACGAGCAACGTTTTTTATAATCTGACGCTACCTACTCAGGGAACACAAGATACCACCATTACGTGGGAGTCCTCACGTCCCGAGAACATTTCCGTGACAGGTGAAGTGTATCGTCCAGAAGCGGGCTCCCCGCCTGCAACGGTCACATTGACCGCGACCATAAAAAAAGACAAAGCAACAGCGAAGAAAAGCTTTATAGCCAAGGTTCCCGAGCAGGCTCAGGGTCCGCAGCTCGCGCACTACTCATGGAGTGAGGATCAAGGGACAACGGTCGTAGACAGCACATACAACAACTATGATGGCAAGGCATTTGGGGGAGCTACATGGGACAAGGAAGGGAAGTCCGGCGGAGCTCTTGTTTTGAACGGCAAGGATGGTTACGTGCAGCTGCCAGGTATGGTAACGGATGCCGAGGACTTTACTTTTTCCGCGTGGGTAAACTGGAAGGGCGGCGCTGCCTGGCAGCGGATTTTTGACTTTGGAAATGGACAGAGCCGCCATATGTTCCTGACCCCATCCCAAGGAAGCGGAGTGCTACAGTTTACGATCCATGAAGGGACGGATCAAAGCGTGCTTTCGAAAGCACCGCTGCCATTGAACCAATGGACGCATGTAGCGGTTACACTGGAGGGGAACACCGGAAGGCTGTATGTAAACGGTGAAGAGGTAGCTGTTAATGATAGCGTTACCTTTAACCCGAGAGAACTGCTGACGAGCGAGGCTTATCTCGGTAAAAGCCGCTTTGCTGCCGATGCTAACTTTAATGGCAGTCTGGATGAGGTTCAATTGTTTAACAAAGCGCTTACAATAGATGAAATTAGGGCATTGGCGGATCTTTGATGCTGGTAGAACCATAACGTAACAGAGTAGATGCAGGAGACGGGCTTATTATAGAAAAAATTCGTTTCCTGCATAATGTTTTGTATATTTATTTTTCATTTGCTGGTATAATTAAGAAGCAGTTGTGGATATACTGTTTTAAGTAGGCGTTGATGAATGACTTTCGCCTCATGGAATAACGGCTTGGACACATAAATAGAGGACAAGAGCACTCTGCATAATTTAAATTCACCAGTGCTTGCGTTTTCAATACACTTATGGTAATATGAGTATATTGAAATTGTGACCTGAGATTCGCATATTGTAGAGGGCTATTGTTTTAGGTTGAAATAACCTTGTGCAATATGTGAATTTTTATTTGTAAAAAATAAAGGTCATATAAATACATTTTGGAGGTAATTCCATGCAAACAGGTACAGTAAAATGGTTTAACGCAGAAAAAGGTTTTGGTTTCATCGAGGTTGAAGGTGGAAGCGACGTATTCGTACATTTCTCCGCAATCCAAGGCGACGGCTTCAAATCTTTGGACGAAGGCCAACGCGTAGAATTCAACGTAGTTGAAGGAAACCGTGGACCACAAGCTGAGAACGTTGTAAAACTGTAATTTAAAATTACAGCCTACTTCAAATGCCCCGAACATAGCGTTTGGGGCATTTGTTTTTATCTGTTCACAGGGCCGTTTTTGAACTGATTACATCTTATCGCTTTATAAATCATGAAGAAAGAGGGATGTTTATGTACAATTCACGGAAAAAGCCAATGGATGAGATTCCTGAGGAAATTACAACTGTCTGGAATTGCGCCAGCGATACGTGCAACGGATGGATGCGGGATAACTTCGCTTTTTCTGTCGAGCCGACATGCCCCATTTGCGGTTCTGCCATGGTGAAGGGCGAGAAAAAGCTGGCCATTTTGAATAATACGAGCTTTAATCATACCAAACAATCCTAATTGGATATATGTTTGTAGTGAAGGATGCCCCATAGCCGCTAACGGCGCTGAGGCGTCTTTTTTGTTTTTTGGAGAAGGCACTGCAAGGTGCTATTTTTGTACATCAGGATTTTGCGAAATCCTCACTTATGAATGTCTCGGTTCTCTGATTATGGAATGAGGGAAGGTTGAGATAGTATGCTCAGTAAGGTGGAATTAAATTCAGGGAGCGCGTCGTAGGGAAAGGGCAGATCGTCTGCAAGCCGATCATAGTTATAGCTTTGCCAAGGTCGATCTGATCTGCCGAATCCCCGAAGATCCACCTGAATACAGCGGTACCCGTAAGAAGGCAGCAGGGCCACCTGATATCCGTACATTCGATGATCCAGCGGTCAGCCGTGCACCATTAGAATGGGGATGCCTTCTCCTGTATCTTCTACATACAGCTTGACGCCGCGTTCTACCTCAACATAATGTCCCATTGCGTTCACCCCTTTAGAGTCACGAAAACTCGTTCTTTCTCACATATATGTATCGGGGGCTTAGCTCATTCAAAAAAAGGGATGGCAGAAGTCACGGTTTGAATGTATTTATTGTTAAAAAATGTATGTCATCCCGCATAGCGATAAGATATAATGATGGGATGAAATAGCAACGGGAGAGTGGAACCATGACACCATCAAAAACTTTAAAATGGATTACGGGCGGTCTAGAGCTATTTTTAGCTATTCCTGTTTTGGGTGGATTCATCGTCTTAAACTCTGCGTATACCGTATTGTTTTTTATGATGATTTTCCATATCGTTACATTAGTGCTATCGGTGGTAAACAAGGAGGCCTATTATGGATCTATCTTAGGGATCGTGACCTCTGTTGTCGGATGGATTCCGATCGTGGGTTGGTTGATGCATTTGCTTTCAGGTATATTTTTGATGATTACAGCAGCTCAACAGCCACGTTATCAAGATCGTAACTCCTATGATGATTATTATCGTTACTAATGTACAGACAGTTGAATCAGCAACCTGCTCTGTGGGATTACGCCGCTTGTGAACATTTTGTGTGAAGTGAGAAGAAGGCACTGTTGTTAAGAGAGCTTTGCGAAACGAATATAGTATCTGTAACATGAAAATACAAGCTCGTGCCAGAAGATCCGGTATCGGATGTTTCGCAATTGTTACGTTTCCGAAATCATCGGTTGGAGAGTACGTATTGAACCATGTGATCCGCCAGTGCATTGAGCAGCGCCTGGAGATCAGCAAAACCATTCTCATGGACGCGACTACGCCCGTCAAAAGCAACCAGTAAAGAATAAATCGAGCAGAGCAAAAGTAGCCCCTCCTTGGTAAAGGATGGACTACTTTTTTGTATGTGCGCCCGGCATGGGCG
>NZ_JBITPI010000041.1:0-44101 GCF_050467745.1 Paenibacillus sp. NRS-1781 | reverse complement strand
ATGGTTAATCAACAGGCGTGTTAACACATATAACCTCTCATTTACTGATGTTGAAGAAATAGAGCATGAGAAAAACAAACTTATTGTAGGGAATATAACAAAGTCAAAACACGCGCCTCAAAAAGTTCGCATTGGTTCCACCACAGGTGTAGTGAGATCAGAATATGAACTGGCTCGTACATCATTCTTTGTTTACCATCCTCAAAATGAGATAATCGTTTATGAAGTGAATAGCTCCATAAAAGATACAGATTTTAGAGTTTTCTTTACGAAGTTCTTGAGCAAAGATCACTTGATTGGGGAAGTGAAAATAAAACCTGTGCCTGAGCCTTATCAGATTAGAACGGAACTTGAGTCAATTCAAACGATCACTTCAGTACACTTCCAACTTATACATCCAAATCCGGGGAAAAAAGACTTTAATTTATACAATCAGATTATTCATGAAAATAAGTTAAAAGAGCTTGATATTAAAATGGTTAATAATCAAGGTCTTCAACTCAAGGCTCTCCCTAAAGTAGAGCAATTAACTGAAAGGGACAACTTTGAGCCAATAATTTTATCGACTTATATCGAACTTGATGAGATTGAAGAGAGGAAGCAAGAAACCGTTTCCACTGAGGAGAGTAAGGATGAAGAGTATACACAATCCATTGAAAATGGGATACATTTGGTAGAATCAGGTTATGGCTCAGTGGAAATTAAGGGTTTTGATATCGTAACCCTCCCGGGTAAGGGGAAAAAGTCCAAGAAAAGAAAGAAGAAACGAACCTTTTCTTCTAATAGGTCTGTACGAAAAATTACTACGAATGAATACTCGCAGAACGGGTTAATAACAAGGATTTTAAATTTTATCATTGATGTTAGAGAAAAGGCTTCTGCGAAAGGGGAGGCAGATGACAACACAAGGACATTCAAACAATAATGGAATGCTGAGCTACGACGAAACAACTTTTAGAGGATTGCTTAAAATTGTAAAACTAGAACCATTAAAGAATTGGTCTTCTTTTTGGGCAGTGGTACTTACGCTATTAATGATAGCTTATGTTTTGTTTGAGAAGGATTTTGAGAAGCTTAGTGTTGTTGCTGATAAGACAGCAACAACTTTGCTCAGTGCATCTGCTGCGATATTTGGAATTGTTATCGCATCTTTAACACTAACGATAACCTTATTTCATCAAAAATTACTTCCAGTGATGCTTAAGCATAACCTTCTTCATAGATATTTGTTTCCTTTTTGGTTTGTAGTATTGCTCTGGTCTATTAATATTGTAATGTGTTTATTTATTGTATTTATCCAAGTTTTTGGATCGCCTTTTGGGATAGCTGCAGTATTCTCTTTAGAAATATTCTTATTTCTTTTTGCGACTTTTTATACAGTGAATTTAACCGGATTAGTTATACAACTTGCATTGCAAAGAGCCCAAATAGAAACGTGAAATATTATTTTAAATCGACCTAACTTTCTGTTTTCAAAGGGGGATTGTGGATTTACCGTAGATAACACACTTTTCCCCTTGACATCAAATGTAGGCCAAATAAATGATGTTAATGCATTTTTTTAGTGAGATATGCCATGCTGGAAAACGGAAGGGTTGCCCATATGATTACTCCGCAGTTAGTTATTTAAACTCCTTGTTCATTTATCTATGCGCTGTACGAGCTTCATCTACTGAAGCTCTTTATATTAGTTGCCCTAAAACGAAAAGAAAAGTGCGTAGTAAGTAGTGATGTCTTAATAATGAGGTGTTGAGAGATGCATTCAAAAAATTATTTGGAGAAAATAATTTTCCAGATCAATCAGGCAAGTCCTTTTTTCTTGACATCCAAGATTTGGTCATTGCCAATTCAGGGGTTTTCCTATAATCAATCTAGAAGTATTAAATTCATGGAAGCGCTTATGAAAAAGTCCTTGATTCAAGAACGGCGCTCTGATGTAATTTGTATATTAGGCGATTGGGGAAATGTAGCGGAGGGTATCTTTTTTTCGGACAAGGCACTCTATGTGAATTCCCCGAAAAACAAAAGCAAGACATTTAGGGTTAGCTATAACGAAATTAGGGAGTTGAATTACAATACTTACTCTGTTGAATTAAAAATTACTACTCACAATAACAGTGTATATTACATTGATACACCTATCTGGAGTAAAAGAAACATCAAGATATTCTTAGAGATTGCGACCGGGCTGATGGATTTTGATGATAAAGACTTGAGTCGGATAAAAGGTGTAGAATTACCAGAAAAAGCAAATAAATCTACCGCTGACCTAACTGCTGGAATGGTTTATGGGAACGTAAGTAATGCCAGTACACTCTATGGACAGGACAAATTTAGAACGCCAAGAGGCCACGGTTTCGCCGCAGAACGAGCCAATCATTTGTACGATAAGCTTTCTGGTAATGATGCGAAAATCATTGGAGATAGCAATGTCAAGAACGGGGCTGATCGAGTTGTAAATGGTCTAAATATACAATCTAAATATTGTAATAGTGGTTCAAAATGTATTCAGGAATGTTTTGAGAACGGAAGGCTGAAGTATATCAATTCTGACGGCTCACCGATGCAAATCGAAGTTCCATTGGATAAATACGATGCTGCCGTTCAAGCAATGGAAAACCGCATTAAAAACGGGGAAGTGCCAGGAGTAACCGATCTGAGGGAAGCTAAAAATATTATTAGAAAAGGTCACTTTACTTATGAACAAGCAAAGAACATCACGAGATTTGGAACAGTAGAGTCCATAGTTTATGATGCTCTTAACGGCGCCATTGTATCTGCTTCTGCATTTGGTATTAGCACGGTGCTTTCCTTTGCAGTTTGTGTATGGAATGGTGAGGATTTTAAAAGTGCAATTAAAAAGGCATCGTATTCAGGTTTGAATGTAGGCGGCATGACTTTTGTCACTGCAGTGATATCGAGTCAGTTGTCAAAATCCGGGCTAAACAGTTTGTTAGTTGGTGGTTCAGAAGTAATTGTCAATGCAATTGGGCCGAAAGCATCTGCTATGCTCGTAAATGCTTTTAGAAGTGGTACGAATATTTACGGCGCTGCAGCAATGAAGAGTGCGGCTAAGCTCCTGCGATCGAATGCTATCACTGCTGGTGTGTCGATTGTCGTATTATCCTCTGTTGATGTGGTAAACATTTTTAGAGGACGTATATCAGGAACACAGTTGTTCAAAAATATTACGAATACGGCAGTTTCTGTAGGTGGCGGCACTGCAGGATGGATTGGAGGTGCGGCTGCTGGAGCTGCGATCGGTTCGGCAGTTCCAATCATAGGAACAGCAATAGGTGGCTTCGTGGGCGGTTTAGCTGGAGCTTTTGCTGGTGGGAGTCTCGCTGGCAAAGCCTCTGATTCATTGATGGGTATGTTTATTGAAGATGATGCGAATCAGATGGTCCAAATCATTGAAGATGTATTCAAGAATTTGGCTAATGATTATTTACTAAATAAAATTGAAGCTGAAAAAGTTATCGAAGCCCTTAAAAAAGTGCTAACGGGAGCTACGCTTAAAGATATGTTTGCAAGTACCGATAGAACCGAGTTCGCGCATAACTTAATAGTGCCAGACATCGAGAATGAAGTTCGCAAACGTCAACAGATTCGCTTGCCAAGCGAAGAACATATGATACAAGGTCTTCGCGACGCTTTAGAAGAGATGGCAGATCTGGATAATGCATCAGAAGCAGATAAATAACGGAATGTTTGAAAGTAGCTTTATAAGAGCACTTAAGACCGGCTGCCAGTGGAACCCTTCAGAAATTAAGGCTTGGTCGTTTGTCGTTTATGCAACAAGACCAAACATCCTGAACATCGCAACACGCCGAATTGTGGATTTACCGTGCCACGGTTCGCCTCCATCTAAAAAACCCGCTCACTGAGCGGGTTTTTGCTTTTTATGGAGTTAAAATGTAGACCAAATGTAAACATGAAATGATTAAGGGCCAAATTGTACTGGGACTTGTAGACATCAAGTCTACAAACTTGGATTATAAAAATGTTATGGACTGGACACAAATCATTGGTATGGACCTTTCATTTGTACAAGCTAAATTTGAAGGGGAATAGAGCAGGTAGAAAGAATGTTTGGCAAGCAGGTTGATATGGAATTTGCTCCATTTCTATAGAAAAATAGCGACGGTACCGACATTGGCGTAGAATGACGCTTTCGTCGGTACCGTCGTTGTTTGAGGTTCAAAGGGGGTGATGATTTGCCCTTAAAAAGAAAAGGAACATCATCCTCTTTTCCATATTAATTTCAGAAAAATACATTGAAAATAACACATGGGATGGTTCTTTCTGTAAACATAATCTCTATTCTGGCCGATACATACATAAGATGGGCTATTGTTAAATATCCCCTCCTACTTTCGTATTTTGAAGTGAATTCTCATCTTTTAAGAAGAAGGGACTACCTCTATGAATTATATGGACGAGCATATCCTAAGTCTCCAAAATAAGCTTAACCACGATGTAGCATCTAATAACGAAAATACGAATCGATCTCAACTTGCTGTATCCGATCAGGATAACTCTGTTGCTGAACAAAACAGGGCGCTGCGGATGGGTGATGAACTGATCCCGTTGGAATGGAAACCGATTTTGGATGGACAACTGGCGTTTAGCATCCCAAAATCTTTTAGCTTAATGCCACTGGAGCAAGCCCGATTTAAATATCCTTCGGATCATCGTCCACAGATCATTTATACCTCTTTGGACGGCGAGGTAAACATCACCTTTAATCTGACAGAATCGGTTTTGGAGGTGGACGAGCTTCCCGTGTTTGTAGAACAAATGGCGGATGTTTTGCGCTCTGTACAACCCGTTCGTAACTGGATCGGTACCGAAATGATTGTGAATCGTTCCGGGTTGTCCATCGGGCTGGTCCGTTTTGTGGCAGCAGGTGTGGATATGAATTTGTACAATGAAATACTGCTGTTTGTCCATGAGGGACAGGTGACGATGGGTACGTTTAACTGTATGGAATCGGACATGGAAGTGTGGTTGCCTGTGGCAGAAAATACAGTGCAGTCCCTCCATAGGCTGCCGATTCCCTCACATCCCACACATGAGAAAGGAGCGGATTCACTATGAGTCTGGGCTACGATAATATTCAAATTCACCCCTATGTGCTGGTTGATCTGGAGCAGCTTACCCTGATAAAAAAAATCAACGAGCATACCCGGCTTTATTTTACAGGCATCATCCCCGAGGATATGCAGGACAGCTATGTGGAAACGACGGAAAAGAACACCGTCATCGAGGTGAGCCAGCGTGATGAAACGGGCGAAAGCAAGCCGCTGTTCAGCGGGATTGCCCTGTCGGTCGAAGTGAAGGTCGTGCGGGACGTGTACTATCTGGAGGTGGAGGCGATTTCTCATACCTACCGGATGGATATCCAGCAGCGCACCCGTTCTTTTCAATATACGAAAATGACCATTCCCCAGATGCTGGAGCAGATCGGCAAGGACTACGAAGGGCTGGATATGATTGATGGAGCGACAGGTGGAGAGCAGATTGGAAGGCTTGCCATCCAGTATCAGGAGACCGACTGGGCGTTCTTGAGACGCATGGCCTCCCGGTATCATACGAGCCTGATGCCTGTGGCTCGTTTTGACAGTCCAAAATTTTATTTTGGCATTGAGGATAGCCCTGCACAGGTGGTGCTGGATCATACCCGTTATACCGTGCGCAAGCAAATGCTGCCTTTCCGTTATTTTCAAGAAAATGAGCAGGCGAAGGTGACGGAAAATGATTTTATTTTCTATGAGGTAGAAACGGACGAGGTACTGGATTTGGGAGCTCAGATGACCTTTCAGGGACACAGCTTGTACGTCATTGAGGCGTATACCGAAATGAGGCAAGGACTGCTGCGACATCAATATGTGCTTGCCTCGTACAAAGGCTTACGGCAAAAAAGCTACTACCAGGAAAAGCTGGCGGGAGCCTCGTTAAGCGGTGTGGTTGTGGACGTGCGTCAGGATCAGGTGCGCATCCATCTGGATTGTGATGAGAAGCAGGATAAAGATAAGGCGCATTGGTTCAACTATTCGACGGTGTATAGTGGCGGAGGGCATACAGGCTGGTACGTCATGCCAGAAAAAGGAGACTCCGTATCGCTGTATTTTCCAGGCAGTCGTGAAGAAGATGGGATTGCGGGGAGTGCGATTAGGCGTGCAGGCAGAGGGAGCGGACACAACAATTTCTCCAATCCGCAGATGAAAATATGGCGAACGCCTCATGGCAAGGAGATTCGTTTGGGGCCGGATGAGCTAGTCGTGACGGGCAAGGACGGCGCTATTTTTATCAAGCTGGATGACAAGGAAGGTATTCATATCGTAAGCAGCAAGCAGGTAAGTATCTCGGCGGGTGGCAATCTGAGCCTGTCGGCAGGGAAAACGATGAGTCTGTCCGCAGGAAGTGAGCTGCGCATGGATTGCAACGGTAGTCATATTCAATTGAGCGGATCAGCGGATATGAAGGGCAGTGAAGTGAAGTCGAATTAGGCTGTGGTGCGGCGGTTGAATGTCGGCAGCATGCTGATATGAAATAGGAGCTTTAGGTGGTGGATGAAAGCAAATGGAGAAGTCTATAGGTGAGCTAAACCCGCAGCAGCGGCAAGTCATTTTGAATCAGGCGTGGTTTCTGATTCGCAGAGACTGGGCGCTGAAGTTCAAGGCGATGCAAGAACAACGGATTCAAGATTGTGTCGAAGAGTTCCGAGGATACTGTCAGAAGGTTCGGCAGGAGCAGCTTCAAGGACAAAAAGGAAAGATCGGTTATATCACGTATTCCATGCTACGTACCTCATGGCTGGAGGAGCAGCCTGCTTATCTTGTGGAGGCTTCAGATGCTTTATGGATGCTTGATCCTGAACCGATCCGATTCGAATATGATGCAGAGTGGACGTTCTCTTACTGGAGCGATTTGCAGCGGCAATTGCGAACGGAGGTAGAAAAGCAGCAGGTTTCTCTATCGGAGCTTGAATGGGAGCAAATCATGCTGGAAGCAGCGATACATATTCATGAGCTAGTGGTGAATATGATGCGTCTGGCGATGAAACAGGGGGTACGCTTACCGGAGTTTCAAGAACTGGATCGGGAAGAGATGTTTGAGATACGCGTGGGGGAATATATGGACCACACTGTATCGGTGTATAAAGAAGATCGCAGAGCGATGGAGGCGAACGAAATCCGGTCGTGGCTGGAGGAAAAAGAAGAACAAGCCTACAGCTATCAGGCGTTGGAGGGCATCCAGCTATCGGAAGGCGATTATAGCCAGTTGGATTTTCGCTATACGGCCTTTCGTCAGATCGAGATGGGACATAGTCGCTTGCATAGCTGTGTCTTGGTTGGAACAATATGGGAAGAAAGTCAACTCGATGGGATCGACTTCACGTACAGCTTGCTTCATGGAGCCGATTTTAGCGGTTGTTCCATGAGAGGGGCGATATTGGATGCCGTTACAGGCAACGCCGGATACGGTTCGGATGCTTCTTTAGACTGGGAGCCATTGGGGTTTGCAGGTGTAGACTTCACAGGGACAAGCTTGCAAGGAGCTCGGTTTCAAGATGCACGGCTACGAGGAGCTGTATTTCAAGATGCCCTGCTGCAAAGAGCGTCCTTGAATGGAGCGGATCTAACAGATGCTTATTTTGTGGGAGCGAATGTGTCAGGTGCTTCCTTTGAGGGAGCTTGTTTGATCCGGGCCGATTTTACAGGCGCAAATGTGCAAGGAGTCATGTTTACCGATGAACAGCGCAGGGAGGCCATTGGATTGGAATGTGTATCCCCTGAGGTATTCCATTCGTGGGAAGAGCCTTCTACATCTTCACAGGCGAGGGATGGCGTTAGGAAAAGGGAGTGGTTGCATTGAGATATTTCCGACTGATGATGGATGAGCGGGTAAAACATCGGGTAGAACCTGCTGCGCTCTCTCCCTTGCAAGTAGAAGACATCCTGACAGGGACCCAGGGACAGAAACAGCAGGATGATCCTCTTTTTCTGGCTGTACATACTGATCAACGAACGATATACCCCGATTTTTTGGAATTTCCTATGCCACTGGTGTCGGATCGTCTGAAAGCAATATTGGAGAAATATATGCCAGGAATGGAATGGGAAGCGGCCATCCTTACCGATTTCCAGCAGGCCAGACAGGATGTGTATTGGGTGCTTCGACCGCCGATAGTGGATTGCCTGTCCGCACAAACGGAATGGTACCCTAATGATACATTGAAGCGTTTGGTACTGAGACAGGGGGTGATGGAGTCGCCTGTTTTTCGGATTGGGGGACTGATCGAACCCCATATCTATATCCATCTGGCTGTGGCGGAAAGTCTGCTGCGCCGATCTTTTACAGGCATTCGAGTACAACGAATCGAGATGGAGCAATAAGGAGGATGGAGCAAGTGGAAGAAGCGCAAGTGAAACCGGGAACCGGTGCGAAAAAGAGCTATGTCGTGGCAGGAGCGATTTTAAGCTGTAGTAATGGCACACAGCCTACCCGTTTGAAACGGCCTTTTAGCCATGGGGTCTACGTGAAAAACAAGGCACAAATGAACATTGGAGATTATGTACCGGGTGTGAACATTCAGTCTTTTGGGAATTGCTCCAGTCCTCTAAATCCAGCCGTGCAGGCCAGTGAGATGGTGGACATCTATGGCGTAAAAAAGGCTCCGTGTGTTCCAGTCCTGACCATGCCGTGGCTGAACGGAAAAAGCGACATGAGGATTGAGGGCCAACCTGCCTTGACACAGAACTGTACCCATCAGTGTCTGTATTGTGGTCATATCCGAATTGAAAATGATGGGCAGGAGCTGGATTAATCCAACAATTGGATGATCAGGGACAGTCGCTACAACGATGGTACGCAAGTACATGCACGGCGATGCGATTGATACAGTCACGAACTATGCTAAACTGGACACTTTTGTTTTACAACATGAGGAGAGACAAGAAGTGGATTACGGAAAACGGAGGGCAATCCTTGCTGGAGCGTCTAGGAGTGTGGGAGCAACTCACAGTTGTGCCTGTCAGTGATCCCTTGATGTTGGCAGTCAATCCTTCCATCGGATTTGACAGCAAGAACTTTATTATTTTGGTGATCTCGACTTTGGAGGGCATTACCGTGAAGTCTTCGGCATGTCATCTTAAACTTTTGATCTTTTATTGCCATGAAAAATGCACTGGTTAATGTCAAATCTTTATACGTAGGAATATTTATCAAATTAATTTAAAGTAAAAAAAATACAGGAAATATTTTGTATCACATGCTATAATTTAGAATATTAAAAGGAAGGGGATATTGACGAATTAGTTCGAAATTATTGATAGACTCTGTATTTGAATGTAAGTCTCATTCGTTTTACTCATCATAGTAATTTTTTTCTCATTATAAAATTTGTATAGATGTTTCATTGATTTGTATTACTTTGTTGCACGTACAGAATGGACGAATGCAATTTTGGGTTTGAGCTTCGATACATCATCAAATGTAGGAAAGAGCAGGTCTAGCATCATGCTTATGAATCGAAGCCATACCATGCACCATTAATATGATTACATAGGGGAGGTGAATCGAGAAACTTGACGGCATTTTGATAACGCTTCAATGGTGTATGCAACAAATCAAACTTGGGAGGATTAGAAATGAAAAAGAGGATTACAAATGTAATGGGCATTGTTTTATTGTTTTCACTTGCAATATCTTTAATAACAGGAGGATTGCAAAATACCACAGCTTATGCAGCCGGTCTTTCGATCATCGACGATGGAGGCTGGAATGAAACTGCGTATGTAGAATGGTCACCTGAAAGCAATGCAGAGGGGTATAATGTATATGTTAAACCTGTAAGTGCACCAGATTCTTACTACCAACAAATTGATAGCGAATTGATTCGAAAATACCCTTCCTATTGGAGAGCTGATGCCGTAGGTCTTGCAGCTGGAGATTATGAAATGAAAGTTGAAGCTAGGCTATCAGACGGTTCAACGGTAAGTGCCGTTTCAAATAAGCTATCCGTAGCGTCATATGATAGATCTGGATTTGCTTTCTCATCAAAATCGCTATATGGCACAGGCTCGGGTGCTTATAATGAAGACGGAACACTTAAGAATGGCGCCCAAGTTCTTTATGTAACATCCGAGACTGCCCAAACAGTGACCCTCGATGTGAAAATCAATAGCTCAGGTCGTGTTCAAACAGGTGTTGGTCTAGGCGAGATTTTGGCATTAAGACAAAAAGGCTATGATACAGCACCACTTGCAATCAGATTTATTGGAAAAGTTACAGCAGATGATATGAGAGGACAACTTAATAGCAGTGGATATCTTCAAGTAAAAGGCAAAAAAAATTATTCGGAAATGAATATGACGGTTGAAGGTATCGGAGATGATGCTTATGCTTACGGATGGGGAATACTTCTTAGATATGTCGGAAATATGGAAGTGAGAAACCTGGGTCTGATGTTGTTCCCCGATGACGGTATTTCAATGGATACAGGAAATGCAAATGTTTGGGTGCATAATAATGATATATTCTATGGATCTGCAGGAGGAGATGCTGACCAAGCAAAGGGCGATGGTTCCTCAGACGTTAAAAATGGATCGACGTATATTACAATCTCTTATAATCACTACTGGGATTCAGGAAAATCGGCTCTGGTCGGCTTAAGTGAATCGTCAGAATTCTTTGTCACCTTCCACCATAACTGGTTTGATCATTCAGACTCCCGTCATCCACGTATAAGAGTGGCATCTGTTCATGTATATAATAACTTCTTTGATGGAATCTCAAAATATGGTGTCGGTGCTACAATGGGAGCTTCAGCTTTTGTAGAATCTAATTATTTTAGACATGCTAAATATCCAATGTTGAGTTCCTTGCAAGGTACGGATGCTTTAGGGGAAGGTACATTTTCAGGCGAAAACGGAGGTGTGATTAAGGCCTACAACAATAGTATAGTTGATGCGGCCAGTCTGATTTATGCAAACTCCAATAGCGGCACAGTTCTGGCAAATGAAAACTCTTTTGATGCATATTTAGCTTCGTCGAGAAATGAAATCGTACCAAGCTCATACAAAGCATTAAAAGGAGGAACAGCTTATAACAACTTTGATACAAGCATCGATACTGGAGTAAATGGTGCTGACATTGATAACGTAAGCGATGTTGAACAAATTGTTACTGCAAAAGCTGGACGCCTGAATAACGGAGACTTTACATGGAAATTTGATAATTCCGTTGATGACACGTCGTATGCACTCAATTCGGCTCTAATGGCTAAAATAAAAAGCTACACAACTCAACTTGTATCTGTAGGGGGTAATTCAATCTCACCGGAGCCAACCCCAGAACCAACACCAGGGCCAACGCCGGAGCCAACCCCAGAACCAACACCAGGGCCAACCCCGGAACCAACCCCAGAACCAACACCGACTCCTGTTCCGGTACCAACACCCGGAGAACAAGTTCATAACTTTACCATAGCTGGAATCAACAGCGACTTCTTTGATATTAAAGGGAGTCTTTCGGCAAATAAGGGAACTGTGGAGTATAATGGTGTGACTCTAACTCAATGCTTAAAAATCGAGAATTCAACCAGTATTGGGTTTACTACTACGGAAGCTTCAACATTAACATTAGTGTTTGATTCAGCAGACGGAACAAAAATCAAGGTTGATGGAACCGATTATCCAATGACTGATGGTATTGTCAGCGTATCACTTGCTCCTGGCGCACATACCATTACAAAAGATAATCCTACAAATCTTTATTACATGGAATTGGAATAGATTATCTGATGAGTTTTGGCTTGTTATGATAAAAAAAGATAGCCAACTGTACTTCAGGACTACCCCTCATTGATGAGACAGGGATCAAAACACATTCAAGTTTAAGTGACCAGTTGCCGGAATTGAACCGGCAACTGGTTTATTTAGTTTTGTTTGAATGTGAATTGTATAATTCTATTTTGCATGCTCATCTGGCTGATGAATACCAAAAATATTCCCTTCTGTGTCCATGTAATACCCTTGCCATGCCATTCCAGGCAGTGCATGCTTTGGCAGTGCAAGTTTGCCTCCAAGATTAAGAATTTGTGCTTCAGTAGAATCGTAATCTTCCACTCCCATAGTACATGCATAACCATTCATAACCTGGCCGGGTTGGGGGGAAGCACCTAGACGTTGCATCAAAGCTCCGTTGATTCCGGGTTCATTTGCATCGCCTGTCACAGCTCCAAAATAAGGCGTTCCAGCATAATCACTCCAATCCTCAAATGTCCATCCAAATACCTCGCCATAAAACTTCTTAGCACGTTTCATGTCATCTACATGAATTTCGAAATGAACTAGTCGGCCCATGATTTCCTCCTATGTTTTGACTTCCTACATATTTCTATTACTATACTTTCCCATTTCTATAAATATATAAAAGTTAATTGAAAAGTTTTTTGTGACTCAGGTGAGATGAAAAGTGTGACTACTTGTAGCTTAAAGATGACTTCTACGATTTCCTTGTAGACGATCACCTTTTCTAGATAGCTGCCGATGAAATTCTTGATCTCATCAAAGATCTGTTCTTTGATCGTCACAATCATAACCTGCATGTACATGGTTACCGTGAGAACGGCGACATTACGACACCATTTGATATGCGTGTATTGAATCAAATGGATCGTTTTGACTTAGTGAAGGAAGCTGTTCTAAACTTACCTGACGCTGAGAAGTACACCAACATTGTGGATGAAATGGATGCTACGGTTAAGAAACATCATCAATTCATTCGTGAAGAAGGCATCGACTTACCAGAGGTAGAAAACTGGGTATGGAAAAGCTTGAAATAAAAAACAAAGTCCACTTCAACATTGTATAGAACAAGCAAGCATGAATTGGAATATATGATTGGTTACTGCGGTACAAGTGCCTGCCCCCGTGTCTTAACGTATGATTTCCACGGGGATCAGGCACTTTTTTTGATTTGGAAAGGAAATGAACCCTTTTTTCCAGATTTGATGTATTATATGGTGGAATGTAATCTTTTCGAAGGGAGACCATGATGGGGATTCTATCGAGATTTAGGGATATTATGAAAATGAATGTTAACGCCTTATTAGACAAGGTGGAAGATCCGGAGAAGACAATTGACGATTACATGCAGAACCTGAACATCGACCTGGGCAGAGTTAAAGCGGAAACCGCTTCGGTGTTGGCGGATGAGAAGAGAACGAAGAGAGCTTTGGATGAATGCAGAGCAGAGATCAAAAAGCTTCAGCATTACGCTATGAAGGCAGTGGAGGCTGGCAATGATGAGGAAGCTCGAAAGTTTCTGGAGAGAAAAGTAAAGCAGGCGGAGAAGCTGGAACAATTACAAGCCTTCTATGACGTGGCTTCTTCAAACGCCGAAAATATGCAACAAATGCAGGATAAACTGGCGTCCGATATGGACCAATTGGAAGTACGTCGCATCAAGCTAAAAGGGAAAATAGCGGCTGCCAAGGTACAGCAATCCTTGAATGCTATGGGCGGCCAGGATTCCATGTTCGAAGCTATGGAAGAGAAGGTTAACAGGGCTTATGATGAAGCAATGGCTATAGCCGAGCTTCGGGCAGGGACGAAGGACGATCTGGATGATTTATTCGCACAGGTTGAGAAAGAGCACGAATACAGAAGATGAATTGGCTAGGATCAAAGAAAAACTGAAAGATCAGAAATAACAGTTCTTTATGATAGAGGTGAGCAGATGCCGGTTATCGAATACAAATGCCCAAACTGCGGCAGTGGCATGGTCTTTGACAGTGAAACAGGAATGTTTTCTTGTCATAGTTGCGGAAGAAAGGACAATATTGAGTATTTTCCAGATCCTCTGACGAATCATGTTTTTATAGAAGACGAGGCTCAGGAGTACCATTGTACCAGCTGCGGAGCAGTCATTATGACTGAAGTAGAGACAAGTGCGACGGTTTGCAGCTTTTGCGGTTCAGCCGTGGTTCTTGGCGATCGACTGACTGGGGAACTGGCTCCCGCTCAGGTCATTCCTTTTTCGATCAGTAAGGAAGAAGCCATGCAAGCCTTCCGAAAATGGTGCAAGAATGGTCGTCTGACGCCGAGCCGGTTCATGACAGCAGATCGAATCAAGGGAATCACCGGGATGTATGTGCCTTTTTGGTTATATGAATTACATAATAAAATTGAGGTTCAGGGTCAGGGCAAAAAAGTGAGAACCTATACGAGCGGGGACTACGAGTATACGGAAACGCAGCATTTTGATGTATACCGGAAAATCCGTCTGAATTATGTGAAGGTTCCCATTGATGCCGCGGAGAAAATGAACGACGAGCTGATGGATAAATTAGAGCCTTTTCCTTACGATCAGCTAAAAAGCTTTAAAACCCCGTATCTTGCCGGCTACATTGCGGAGAAATACAGTTATAACGACGAGGAGCTTTTCCCGCGAGTGAAAGAAAAAGTGAAGGAATATATTGATGCTTATATTCAGTCTGCGGTGTCAGAGTACACGGCCGTGAACTACACGGAAAAGCAAATTGATACTACATTAAAACAAGCGGATATAAATTTGTTTAATACTGAATAAGTGGTTAGTCCCAAGGAGTGAATATTGACTAAATCTTTGGGGCAAAAAAATTGTTTCCAATAGAGAATTAAAGCAGTTCATCAATGGAGTGAACAATTTACCCTAACAAGGATGGCCCCTCTGAAAAACCGCTCATTGAGCGGTTTTTTTGTCACTATAAAGGATTGAAAAATGTGCGTAGGATAAGGTACTATAGTTATATAGTATATATTTATATTAATATTAATAATTAGTTATTACATTAACAAAATATATGTATAGGAGCAACGAAGATGACCAAATTCCAAGATCAAATCATTGCGCAGTACAAGTTTGAGGATGCGGGGAACGTCGGCAAAGATAGCTCAGGGCAAGGTAATGACGGGGTTGCTTCTGGCACAGTAGCACCCACAATCTCCAATGTCAGCGGCAGAACGGCTTTGACGCTTGCGGGAGGTCCTAACGGTACATCATATATACAGCTTCCTTCCAATCTGCTTAAAGATGTAAGCGATAACACGGGTGTCACAGTGACTGCTTGGGTCAACTTCGGTAGATTCACGGATATGTGGGAACGTGTTTTTGACTTTGGCAAAGCCCATACAGGACCCTATATGTTCATGACACGGAATCTGCGCGGGACTCTTTTCGCCGAGGCAGATCTGGCTGTAGATCCGGGGAGAGGTTTTGTCCGGGATGAGTGGATGCACATAGCCATGTCCGTGATTGGCACAAAAGGCGGCACATTAAGTAGTGCGGGTCCGATTGTGTATGTGAACGGCGAAGTCGTAGCGGACGGCTCCATCAGCCAAACCTCCAGCGGCAGCTATGCCAAGCTGCGCAAATGGTTTGAAACGTTTACAGACTCGTCCAACTACAGCAACAATTTTATTGGTCGTTCCCAGCATGCAGCGGATGTGGATTTTTCCGGTTTACTATCCGACTTTTGTGTATACAAAGCGGGTTTGTCAGCAAACGAAGTCATTGAAGTCATGTGCGATTCGTTGACAGACGAAGAGGTTGTGAAGCTCGCTCGCGATAAGTATTTGTCCTTCCCAACGACGATTGTAACCAAGGACTTGTCCCTGCCAACGGTCCTTATGGGCGGTAGAGTAGAAGTGACCTGGAAATCCAGCCACCCTGAGATACTCTCTGACAACGGTCAGGTTCAGACAATTACCTCCTCACAGGGGGTAACCGTGACAGCCTTTTTGACGAAGGGCCAAAGCTGTATTGAAAAAAGTTTTGAAGTATCCGTCCTTCCAGAACAGCTACCTCCTTACACTTTGACCATTCATGGAAACAGGGAAGTCATGGATATTAGCGAAGTGATGTACGGCTTGTTCTACGAAGATATCAATAACGCAGCGGATGGCGGAATTTATGCGGAGCTTGTTCAGAATCGTTCCTTCGAGTCCTTCGTGTTCGATACTTATTCCCATGCTTCCGGCGAATGCGGCTGCTCTACGGGGCGTAACCGTAACCCTTTGTTTGCCTGGTCCGGTGATACGGACAAGATGACTCCGCAAAATAGCGGCGGATTAAATGAATTTTTAGGTGCTAAAGACAAAGATGTGAACTCTTATTATGTGACGGTAGCGGATGGTGCGACTATTCGAAATAAGGGCTTTTCGGATTCTAACCAGAATTGCGCCATGTCTATCCAAGCGGGTGACAAGTATGATTTCACCATCTGGGTGAAGGCTGAGTCGGCGGGCACAATCACGCTACAACTGCAAGATGCGAATGAGAAGGGGATTAGTGAGTCAGTAACCGTACAGGTGGAAGGCAGCAACACGTGGAAAAAGTACGGTATAGATTCCAAACTGGTGCTGACAGGATCGGCTACGGTTCTGGGGCAACTGGCGCTGACGTTTGACGGTGAGATTTCAATAGATATGGTTTCCTTGTTCCCACAGGATGTGTGGGGTGCAGGGGAGGAGACGCGATCCCCATCGGCACACGCCAACTTCCAAGGGAATCCCAACTATAGACTGAGAAAAGATCTGGTGAACGCGCTGGTCGATATGCATCCAAAGTTCCTGCGTTTTCCGGGCGGTTGTATCTCTGAAGGTTCGTTTATTTGGGAAAACGTATACGACTGGAAGGAATCTATTGGTGATATCGAGCTGCGCAAGGAAAACTTTAATGTATGGGGCTATATGATGTCCATGGGCCTTGGTTATATGGAGTATTTCCAGTTGGCCGAAGATCTGAATGCAGCTCCGCTTCCGGTTATGGCCTGCGGCGTTCTCTGCCAAGCTCGTTCCGATTATGCTCATCCGGCTGGAGGCGCATTAAGAGAGTACTATATCAAGAACTTCACAGACCTGATCGACTTTGCGATTAATGTGGATTTCGAGAACAATGAATGGGCCGCCATGCGTAAAAAAATGGGCCATGCAGCTCCGTTCGATCTGCACTATCTGGGTGTAGGGAACGAAAATTGGGGCGTCGAGTTCTTTGCCAACTTTGAAGTGTTCAAAACGTCTATTGATGCGTATATGGAGGAAAACTATCCAGGCTATGAGCTGCATATCATCTCCACGGTTGGCGCTCAAGCAGATGACGATGCATATCAGCAGGGCTGGAAGTTCCTGAGTGGTAATATAACCGGTTCGGCTAAGGTCGCTTTTGCAGATGGTGCCCAAGTAACCGAGGAAACCGTGACATGGTATGAGAAGCAAAAAAATTACATGGACACCATTGCAGATGAGCACTACTACCGTTCCAACGAGTACCTGCTTCATAACGCGGACCGATATAATTATTACTATAGAGCGTATAACGCAGACGGCAGCGTAGACTGGAAGGAAACATCCAAGGTGTTCGTGGGCGAGTATGCGTCTACGGATAAAAATACATTGGCAGGCGCAGTAGCAGAGGCAGCGGTGATGACAGGCTTTGAAAATAACGCCGATGTCGTTCTGTTGGCTGCCTATGCGCCGCTGTTCAACAAGGTGCTGACGGACGGAACCTACAGATGGACGCCGGATTGCATCTGGTTCGATGACGAAACCGTGTGGTTCACACCGAACTACTATGTACAGCAGATGTATGCCAAATATTTGGGCAATAAAGTACTGGCGACCTCTTTTTCCACTTACAAAAACGGCAAGCCAATAGACCTCATTCCGCAGGGTGGAATCGAAATTGCGACAGGCAACGCCGAGGTGATCGTTAAGCGTGTGACAGTCACGTCCAACAAGGATGGCTGCGTGCTGCTGGATCAGGACTTTTCCCAAGAGTTGAATCCAGCTTGGCAGGTCATTCCGGGCTCCGTGGGATCTACGGTGGAGGCAGGCAAGGGGCTTGTCCTCCAAGTTCAAGCCAGCGGTCTGAACGGCCTGTACATTTTGGACGACCAATGGACGGATTATAAGGTGGAGGTTGTGGCTTCCCGCATTTCTGGCACGGACGGTTTTTATGTGGGTGCGGGTCTTACGGATATTTCCGCAGAGAAAAAGGACGTGGTCGAATATGCCGTTGGCTATGGCGGCAAGGCAACGGGCGTGAAGGTGTACAAGCAAGGGGTGGAAGGCTATACCTTAGGTGACTACTCTTCTAGCACTGCGGCAGGCAACCTGAGAGCGGCCAGCTATGAAGAGCTTGCTGACAACACGGATTACACCATCACGGTGAATTACGGCGGTGAAACGGGCAACAGCCTGATCTGCTCTTACACCGACGGAGTGACAAGCAGCAAAGTGCTGGACTACAAGCTGGAGGCTTACAACAGAGATGTGTTCAACTCGGTGACCAAAGATGCGAAGCATGTATATGTGAAGCTTGTGAATGCCGATAACGTGGATAAGGCAATGCAGTTGAACCTTCAGAAATTGAGTGTGGAGTCCAGCGCCAAGCTGGTTACATTAACTGGCGATGCTTCTCTGGTTCATGTACCTAATGTGAATAAAAAGAATGATGAGAAGGTAGTGCCTACCGAGCAGCAGGTTTCGCTCAGTAATAACGCGATCCTTCTGCAATTACCCGCTAATTCGGTGAATGTACTGATGCTGGATCTTAAAGCATAGGTAAACTGGGGCACGTAATCATGTGTGTAAAATTTGAAAAACCCGCTCACTGAGCGGGTTTTCTTTGGATGAAACCAGTGTTGAAAAAGTCCTAGACTCCCGTAGTTTTAACGATGTAATCGAACGAGTTCATTATTCTAACAGACGCTATATCCAAATATCATTGGCTGCTGTTAATTCGGACTCAGTCCCGTCAGTGTTAACTAAACCTCTAGGCTCACCAATGATCGTTGAACTTAGATAATTTCTCATACAGATAGGATGTTGAACACAACTCTTTCTGACGGGTATTACTGCGTGCTTCTGTTCACCAATTCACGTGGGTTGATGCCATCGTCTATCGTTAGCGGGATGCGTGCGCCCTTGGCGATCTGCTCCCAAGGTACCATTTTAAAATTCTGATTCAGCTTTTTGCCATTTTGAAGATTTTCATCATCTTGTACAACGAAGATACCGTGCGGGAAGTTCTTGCCTAATCCATAGCCAAGAACATCAATACCGTCTGTAACAGAGGTGCCGTCGACTGTAGGGCTGGCGCTGATCGTAAAGTTGCTTATATAAGCATTGTCGCCTTGTCGTTCATAGATCGCATAGCTGCTGTTTCCTTGGCTGGAGGCGATGAGATACCCCTTGCCGTCTTTGCCGTAATACAATGTAAGTCCCTCTATATCATCCTGAAGTCTGCGCCCGTCTGCAACATCCACACGTCGTAGCGGCTCGGAGGAACCGTCTGGCTCGGCATCATATTTCCAAATGGCGTGATCCTCTTCGGCAATGTAAACCGTGCCATATTCATCATCAGCCACCATGCCCTCGGATTGCGTATCGAGCTTGAACTGGCGGACCAGCTTACCAGCTATTTTGCCATTTCCGTTGTCCTTCAGCTCATATTGTTCAAATTCACCCTCTTTGCCCAAAACGAGTGCGTAAAACTTGTCTGTCTTGAGGCTATGGTACAGGCTGAATCCATACACTTCCTTCATAGATGATTTAATAGGCTGGTCAACTACGTTTGTTAACGTTCCTGATACTCCGTCAATGGCAAAGATATCAACGGTGTTGTTGGTGCGATTGGTTGCTCCTGCAATATCAATCTTTTTGCCGCCCAGTGTAAAACCGTACCGGATATCCACATTGTTCATTTTGCCGACTTTATAGTTTTGTAATTGCTTGCCTTGCAGATCATAAACCAAAATTCCGCCGCCTTTATTGGTCGCTACAAGTCTGCTTTTCTCCGGGTCGGTCGGATTGAGCCAGATCGCAGGGTCGTCGGCCGCGTCATCTCCATCCTCCACTGCTTCTGTCTCAGCAGTAGGAACAACTTTGTAGGTAGGAACTGCGTCTTTGGGATCAGCATATTTGCTGTTTTCTGCTTCAAGCGTGACAAGCAGCTTTGTAGGAAGATAAATATTTCCACCGACCATCTTAATTTCACGATCCGCTTCCCCCGTTTGGCCAGCTAGGCGATATTGCTTCTCACCGACGGTAAAGGTTCCGACGATGCCATTTTTTAGCTTGACCAAAGCAGATTTGTCGTCACTGTCCCAGGTAATGACCGCTCCCATTTTGTCTGCCTGTGTTCGTAGCGGTGCATACCCGGATGGCTGCATGTCTGCCGCCTTGGTTATTTCAGCAGGTGATACCAAAGCCCCGGCCAAGACTGTCAACAGGGCTAGTTTAGTTGTCTTCATATGTATACCCCTTTTCACGATGTAAAATCTGTAGCAGACTCAGTATAAAGGAACAATATAACGGGAGTATGTTAAAAATGTAAAGGAGATGTAATGCCTATATATTTTACGATTCAATTAGCCGGCTTCCAGTATTGTTGTCTATAGTTTTTCGGGGACATCCCGAATTTTTGTTTAAAGCATTTGGAGAAATAGCTGGCTTGGGAGAACCCTGTTTCTTCTGTGATTTGTTGGACGGACCAGTCGGTTTGCAGCAAAAGACTGCGCCCCTGATCCAGACGATAATCCATTAAATATTCAAGCGGCGTACGGTGGAAAGCGGTCTTCATGCATCTGGCGAGATAGTTTTGATGTACGTGAAAATGAGCCTCCAGGTCTTTGTTGGTGATCGCATTTTTGTAATTCTGTTTTAAGTAGATTTCGATTTGTTCTGCTAACTTGGAGGAACTGCTTTTATGATTATCATCATATTCCAAACTATGAAAAATATTCACAAATATCTGTTGGGCCTCCCATAGGGCCAGCTTTCTAGGTTTTAAGGTAGAGGCTAGTAAGTAGTCTAATTTAGAAAACAGTTCATGGGGATTGATTAGTTTTTGAAATTTGGGTAAATGGATTGTTGTGTGCTCGGAATGAAAATGCAACTCGGGTATGGGTGAGCTTGGTGTGATCAGATTGGGTGAAGCTTGGGCGCACCACATACTACTGGCTTGAAAATGAAACCAGTAAAAGGAGGTTAGTTCTGTACATGCCTCAATGGGAAAATGGTGTTTATCCGGTTCAAGAATCAGTGCGTAATTTCCAGCCACCTTCCATACTTCATCTTCCTCTCCTATGTGCAGCAGTCCTTCTTTGATGATAATAACGTCAAAATAGCCCAAGTTATAACGATTCGGGTGCCAATCCCCTTTTTGGTATGTAGTAACATTCCCCTCAATGAAATAAGGCAATGGAGGGACAAGGAAGGATAGAAAGTTTGTTTTGCTCATGGAAGTCAGCTCCTTTATGTGTGTGAAATCGTATAACTTTTAGTTAAAGATTGCGATTTTTTTTATAAGTTCAGGTTGATAAAATAAGGACTGTAGCAAGGGAAACCCAGGTTTGTTAGGTCGGGCATGTATCATTACTTTATCCTTATTTTTTCAAAAATGAAAGCGTTCTATTTCCAGGAAGGGATGTGTATCCAATGAAAACAGCTAAGCCAGTAAAACATGTCGCCGTTGAGGATTCATTTTGGAAAAAGTATAAGCAGGTTGTGGCAGAAGAGGTCATTCCTTATCAGTGGAAAGCATTAAATGATGAGTTACCAGATACAGAACCCAGTCATGCGATTGAAAACTTTAAAATTGCGGCTGGTGAGTCCAGCGGGGAGTATTATGGAACCGTTTTCCAAGATAGTGATATTGCAAAATGGCTGGAAACGGTGGCCTTTAGTTTAAGGGATCATCCGAACCCTGCGCTTGAAGAACGGGCGGATGAAGTGATTGCTTTGCTGGGAAGAGCTCAAGCTGAAGATGGATATTTGAATACGTATTATTTGCTGAAAGAGCCCAACAATCGTTGGACCAACTTACGTGATAACCATGAGCTATATTGTGCGGGACATTTTATAGAAGCGGCGGTTGCTTATTACGAAACGACAGGCAAAACGGAATTTCTCCACATTATGGAGAAATACGTGGACCTGATTCAGCAGGTTTTTGGTACGGAAGCGGGGAAACGAAAAGGCTACCCTGGGCATGAAGAAATCGAGCTGGCTTTGATCAAATTATATGATGTGACTGAAAAGGATCAATATCTCAAATTAGCACAATATTTTATTGAACAGCGGGGGCAGCACCCGATTTACTTTGAAGAGGAACGGGAAAATAGAAAACAAATTCAAACAGAGCCTACCTGGAATGATGATAACAACATTAATTTTGGCTTAGGCTTCGAATATCAGCAGGCACACCAACCTGTCCGGGAACAAACGGAGGCTGTGGGTCATGCCGTAAGAGCGGTGTATCTGTATATTGCAATGGCAGACTTGGCTGCGAAGACAGGAGATGCCTCCCTTTTAAAAGCCTGTGAAGCCCTGTGGGATGATGTGACGAACCGAAAAATGTATATTACCGCTGGCATCGGATCTTCTGTAAACGCGGAAGCGTTCACTTGCAGTCATGATCTTCCGAATGACAGCATGTACTGTGAAACCTGTGCTTCTGTAGGGCTGGCCTTTTGGGCCAATCGTATGCTGCGCTTAGCACCAGACCGCAAATATGCCGATGTGCTGGAGCGTGCGCTGTACAATGGAAGCATTAGTGGGATGGATCTGGATGGAAAACGATTTTTTTACGTCAATCCACTGGAAGTGAATGCTTTTCAAAAATCCAGAAAAGATCAGAAGCACGTAAAAATAGAACGGCAAAAATGGTTCTTCTGTGCGTGCTGTCCGCCCAATTTGGCCCGCATGATCGCATCGGTCGAAGATAATATGTACACCCAGACCGAGGATACGTTGTATACACATCTGTATATTGCAAGCAGGGTAAACATGGTTCTGTCTGGTCAAGAGGTGGAAATTACACAGACTCATCATTATCCATGGGATGCGGATCTGACCTTTTCCATTCATGCAGCAGAGCCGACTTCGTTTACATGGGTTTTGCGGATTCCGGGGTGGTGCAAGCAGGCAGAGGTGAAGGTGAATGGCGAAACCATTTCATTACACCATCTGAAAAAAGGCTATGTAGAGATTCAGCGCACCTGGAATGATGGTGATGTGGTAACCCTGCATTTGGCTATGCCGGTGGAACGGATTCGGAGCAACGCTCTTGTTTCCATGAATCAGCAGCAGGTCGCTCTCCAACGTGGTCCAATCGTGTTTTGTCTGGAAGAAGTGGATAACGGGGAGAACCTGGCGGGATTAAGATTGCCCAAGGACAGTCTCATTACGGAAGAGTTTAGCGAAAACCTGCTTGGTGGCATTGTAAAGCTGACAACAGAGGGTTATCGGGTGAAAAGCTCCACTGCATTATATAGCTCGGAGCCCCCTGAATTGGTTTCTCAACAAATCACTGCAATTCCTTACTACGCCTGGTGCAACCGGGATAAAGGAGAAATGCGTGTGTGGGTTTATGAATCATAATTCATTCTTATGGGGAGAGAAGAGATCATGAGCACGAGAATTGTGAGTACGGAACCACCCGAGAAAGCAGACAGTACCGTTCCTTTTCATCGTAAAATCAGCTATTCATTAACGGATACAGCGGGCAATCTTTTATACTGTGTCATTTCCAGCTATTTATTGTATTTTTATACGGATGTATTTGGTCTTTCTATTGGAATTGCCGGGACGCTGCTTTTTATCACCCGCTTTATTGATGCCATTGATGCCCCGATCTGGGGCATCCTGATTGACCGGACCAAGTCAAAATACGGGCAGAGTAGACCTTATTTTCTATGGTTATGTATCCCGTTTGCGGTGTTCATGGTTCTTACGTTCACAACACCCAACTGGAGTGAGTCTGGAAAAATTGCATACGCGGCGGTCACTTATATCATAGCCGGTATCCTGTATACAGGAATCAGTACGCCCATTACGTCCATTCTGCCTAACCTGAGTACGAACTCTAACGAGCGCGTCGTGCTGAACTCCTTCCGTATGGTCGGGGGGAATGTGGGCTTCTTCATAGCTACGACGTTTACATTGCCTCTGGTGGCCTTCTTTGGACAGGGGAATGATCAAAAAGGTTTTTCGTTAACGCTCGTTTTATTTGGAATCATGGCCATTATCATGTTTTTGATAGCGTTTGCCGATTTGCGTGAAAATGCAGCGGTTAAAACGAAATCCGTTCCGATTGCTAAAAGTTTTACAGCCATCAAACGAAATTGGCCCTGGATGCTCGTCGTAGCTGCTAATTTGTGCTACTGGATTGGCTTGAATATCCGTTCAGCGACGCTTATCTTTTATCTGCAATACAATCTGGATAGCAAGGACTTGGTACCTTTAATCAACGGACTGACCTCTTTACAATTGATCTCGATGGTTCTGATTCCGTTGTTCGCCAGAAAATTAAGTAAAAACAGCATCATGATTATTGGATTGATTTTGGCTGCATTGGGTCAGGTTGTAATTTTAATGGGAAGTACGGACTTAACCCTCATTATTATCGGTTGGATTATTGGTGCGTTAGGATCAGGCTTTGCATGTTCTATGCCGTTTGCGATGTTATCAGATACAGTCGATTACGGGGAATGGAAAAATGGTATTCGGGCAAGTGGATTCCTGACCTCCATTGGAAGCGCATTCTGTATTAAAGCGGGTAGCGGAATCGGCGGATTATTGCCGGCATGGATCATGGGCAGCACCGGTTATATCGCCGGGAAGGTCCAAACGCCTACTGCGTTGTCCGGAATTCAGTTCAGCTTTATCTGGCTACCGTTTATCGTCTTCCTGATCGGCATCATTCCTATGTTCTTGTATAAAAAATTCGAAAAGAACGAAGCTTCCATTCAACAGGATTTAATTGCGAGAAGATAATATAAATGCATGTAACAAGGTTTTAATAACCTTATAAAAGGGATTTAATTTCACTTCAAAACCTGTTCACTGAGCTGAGCAGGTTTTTGTGTTTTTTCTATTTTAAATGTGAGTAAAACTATTGACAGGATTTTCTTTTGGAGTGATACTTCTATGAAAGCTCTTCTGTTGAAGGGTTTTTTTTAATTTGATAAAAAGAATGTGATGATATGAGTCAACTGAGTGTAAGAATGAGAACCCATGGCTTTCTGAATCGGCATTTTTCGGGAGCGTCTATTGATTATCGACAGATTATTGCTCTCTTTATTCCACTGCTGATTGATCAGGCTTTTATTGTGGGTCTTAATTTGGTAAATACGGCAATGATCAGCTCATCGGGTATGGCGGCGGTCAGCGCGGTGAATATGATTGATTCCCTGAATATTTTTCTGATAAATGTGTTTGTTGCTGTGTCCACGGGGGGGACGGTTGTGGTTGCGCAGTATAAGGGGAGCGGTAACGACCTCATGGTCTCTAAGGCTGCATCCGGCACTATTTCCTCCGTTTCCTTGCTGGCGCTGGCTATCAGTCTGTTTATGATCGTGTTGTACAATCCGATTTTAAGTATTCTGTTTGGCTCCGCCTCGCCGGATGTATTAGCTAACGGCAAGGTGTATCTGCTGGGAAGCTGTATGTCCTTCGTGGGGATTGCGATCGTTGAGGCGGTGTGTGGAGCGCTGAGGGGGATCGGGAAGACAAGGGCATCGCTGGCTCTTTCTCTCATCATGCACCTCTCGTACGTGTTTCTAAATGTAGTATTCATTAATGTATTGGATATGGGTGTGCTGGGCATGACGATTGCCGTAAACGTGTCCAGATACGCAGGGGCAGTCTGCGCGTTGATCTATTTGGTCAGGGTAGATGACGACTTGCGTGTTCAGCTTAGAGATATGCTTTATTTTAATCTAGCTATGCTTAAAAAGATTCTGTTCATCGGGCTTCCATTTGCAGCAGAGCAGATGTTTTTTAATGGGGGTAAAATTTTAACCCAAATCTTCATTGTGAGCCTGGGAACCAATGCGTTGGCGACGAATGCCATTTGCTCATCCCTGGCTAACGTGTTCCAAATTCCTGCGAATGCCCTGGCTCTGACGATTGTGACTGTAGTCGGTCAATGTATCGGTCGTCGAAATGTCGAGGATGCCAGAAAGTTTACCAAATCCTTTATCTGGCTGTCGTCTTTTTCTTTTATTGTTATGGGTCTCATTCTTATGCCCTTGTTCAAGCCGATGGTGGGTCTGTTTCATCCACCTGCTGAAATCGTAGATGACATTTTCATTGTGATACTGATTAATACGTTGGCCCAGATCCCGCTCTGGTCCATCGCCTTTATCGTACCCTCTGCGCTTAGAGCAGCAGGTGATTCGAAATTTACGTCCCTCACCTCGATGCTGTCCATGTGGTTGTGCCGGGTGGTGCTCGGGTATATTTTGGGCATCGTCTTCAATCTGGGGATTGTTGGGGTCTGGCTGGCTATGGATATTGAATGGGGCGTGCGGGGGATTGTTTTCCTTTGGCGCTTCCGCGGTAACAAATGGGTCCAGCATCGTTTGATCGACTGAATAGGTCCACTACCATAAAATTGACTTCTGGATGAAGGCATTTTATAGTAGTGGATTTTTTTATATAGTGAGTTGTGTCTTTTTTTAATGTTTTCCAGTAGTTATCGCACGTCATATTAGAATCTGTAAGATATAATGTTGTTAGAACCAAAGAATGAAGTATCCGAGGTTTTATTGATATCAAGTGAGAGATTACATTTTAAAAAGGAGGACTGTATGTCGATTTATGAGTGGTATAAATGGAGAAATTGGAAACTACAGTATAAGTTAATGATCATCTATATACCTCTTATTATCTTGCCCTCTGTGGTAGGTCTTACCATTTTAACAAACAGTTATAATCAAACTTCACAAGAAGTGATTAGTCATTATTCTAAAACAATAATCAGTTTAACCAGAGATAAAATTGATACACAAATAACCGATTATAATGACATAAGTTTAAAACTGTTTACAAAATATGAAATTATTAGATTATTTAAAGTTATACCCGAAAATCAATTTGAAATGCTGGGAATTCAAAGGAAATTGGAAGGGGATATTCGTCCTGCGATTGGGGAGATTGATATAAATAATATTATATCATGCGTTTTTGTAACGAAATCCGGACGTTTTGTGGTAGGTAATGATAGTACTGATTATTACAATGATAACGAACAGACATTTATTGATAATGTTGAAAAAAGTAATGGTGCGCCAGTATGGTCCAACCCTCGTGAATTTCATATTGGGAATCGAGAGGTGCAAGCTTTTCGCTTAGGCCGGGTCATAAAAGATGATAACTTTCAGCCGATTGGGATTGCTTATTTGGTTATAAATTCACGTTGGCTTCAGAATACTTTAACGTCATCCCAAGTTGGTTCAGGGGTAGAATTAGCTGTGAGAGATTCGAGGGATCAAGTAATCATTAAAAAAGAGATGCAGCTGGCCAAAACATCAGATAATACTCTCGATATCGTAGCTCAAATAAAGCAGAACGACTGGAGTGTTTTTGCTTCATTCTCGTTGGCTGAGCTTTATGGAACTGTACACCGTGTGAGCGGTTTTGCGGTAGGGCTTATTGCGCTCTGTACTGTGATAGGGTTAGTAGCAACCTATATTGTTGTAACTGATTTAGTTATACCTATAAAACGACTTAGAGGAAATATGTACCAAGGCATAAAGGGAGTCCGACCTCAATTGATGATAAAATTCAAGGGCGCAAGGGAAATTTGCGAGTTGAACGATTTGTTTATCTCATTCTTATACGAAATTTATAATTTGGTTGATGATGTGAAAAAAAATGAGGAGAAAAAACGAAAAGCAGAGCTAAAGCTGCTCCAGAATCAGCTCTCTCCACATTTCCTCTATAACACATTGAACTCCATACGATGGATGGCCCTTATTCGGAAACAGGATCATATCCGTGAAATGGTTGATGCTTTAACTCATTTATTGACCTATTCACTGCATAATGCTGAAGAACTGGTATTGCTAAAGGATGAATTGTCTGTTATGCAAGACTATGTGAAAATTCAAAAGGTCCGTTATCAAAATTTTCAATTTATAACTCATATAGAAGCCAAGCTGGAAAATGTAAAAATTCTAAAGTTTTTATTACAGCCGTTAATTGAGAATGCCTTGATTCATGGTTTATCTAGTATTGACAGACCTGGTGAAATTAAATTGTCCATCAAGGAGAATAATAATCAACTCATCATGCAGGTCATTGATAATGGAACGGGTATATCGAATGAACGTTTATCATCTATTCATGAAATATTGGCCGGAAAGAACGAGAATAATCACATCGGATTAAGAAGCGTGCAAGAGCGTATTCAGATGTATTATGGTTCTCAATACGGTTTGCAGATATTGAGTATGGAAGGCAGCGGAACTACCATGGAAATAACTATGCCGTTAATAACAGATGTGGGGGTAGACTCATGAGGAAAGTGATGATTGTTGATGATGAATCACTTGTTCGTATAGGATTTCAAACCGTCATCGACTGGGAGAATCACGGCTACCATGTATCCGGTGTTTACCGAAATGGTCTGGAGGCTTGGGAGGCGATAGAGCGAGAAGGTCCGCCTGATGTATTGTTGACAGATATTCGGATGCCTGAAATGGACGGACTGGAACTTATACGTCGAATTCGAGAGAACAACATTGTTATGAACATTTTAATCCTTAGTAGTCATGAGGAATTCCAATACTTAAGAACCTCTATACAACTAGGAGTCCAAGATTATATCCTGAAGCATTTGTTTGATCCTGATGAGTTAATTCAGACCCTCGACCAGTTGAATTATTCCAATGTGACAGAAGCATCTATAGAAGAACAAATCGTTGTTGCTGATTTGGATTTAGAAAGACAATTGCTGCTGCGCGAAACGAGAACTTTATCGGGAATTACAATGAAGGGAACGGGTATAGAAGTTGCTCGTTATCCGAATTTGCTGAAAAAATGGAATAGTAACGGGATTCACGGGTGTTGGGTTGCTATTAGAACACTGCCTAGTCCAAACGGTTATTTAGATTCAGAATGTAAAGCCCTGGGTTATTTATTGCAGGAATTGATTGAACGGTTTTGTAAGAACGTTTACATCGGAATGGATCAAGATCTGTTCCATGTCCAATGTTTCCTTGAATCAGAAGCTGATATTTTGGACGATAAAATTTTTTCAGAAGTTTCAGATACGGTTCAACAAAACTTAAATATCCCTATTGTAATAGGTATGAGTGAAAGAGGAGCATTTTTAACAGAAATGATAAAGATGCGCAAGCAGGCTGAAGACGCTGTGTGTAAGTCCTTTTATTGGGGTGCGGGAATATATCAATACGATTCTACACGTCCGATGATGAATATAGTGGCTTCAGAATGGGTGGATTTGAAAAAGAGGGCTTTGGAACTCTTGAAGGATAAACAACGGGATAGCATTTATACGTGGATGAGTGAAGTGGGAAAGCTGTTTGCAGAGAGGTATACACCAGAGGAGGCAGTCAGATTTCTTCAGATGGTGTATAGACAGTTTATTAAAATTAGAACGGAAACATTTTTAGTAGATCAGGATACTTTAAATCAGGAAATGAATCCTCTTGTACTTACTTTTGAAATATCCGAATCTGTTTCTTCCTGGTCTGAGTTGTTTCGGATTACACGCACTATGATGGAAGAGCGGGATCGCGTTTTTCTTCTTATCAAAAAGAGAAGTCCCTGGCTAGAAGCAGTGATAACCTTTATTAACGAGCAATATGCTGAATCGATTCGATTGGAAGATGCAGCGCAGATTACCAATTTCAATGCCAATTACTTTGGCCAGTTGTTTCGTAATGAGACGGGCTTTACTTTCCTGGAATATGTTACTAAGGTTCGTATTGAGAAGGCAATGGAGTTGCTGGAGAATCCGAATCTTTCAACAGAGGAAATAGCGTCCCGAATCGGGTATCCTAATGCGAACTATTTTGTCAAAGTATTTAAGAAAATCACGGGGACTACCATATCAGAATATCGGACTTTTCAAAAAAACTGAAGAATTGGCATTTTAAACTGAAGAATTGGAATCAATCCAGCCTTTCTCCCATGGAAAGGCTGGATTTTTGTTTAACAAATAAAAAAAGTGCTGGAGAAATGGAAGCGCAATCAAAATTTTGACCATGTGATTTAGAACTCATAAAGACTAACATAATAACAAGAACAACATGTCAATAATCCAAAAGGGGATTTATTATGAAAAGAAAAATTGGAAGCGCATTCTTAAGTTTAGTTATTGCTTCAGCTGTGGGGCTCGCCGGATGTTCAGACACAAGCTCAAAAAGTGAGGGAGCCAATGAATCCAATGCAGTGACTTTACAAGTATGGGGCGATCAAGTCAACCAACCCGTAACTGAACAGGGATTCAAAAAAATCAATGAAATTTTTATGAAGAATAACCCGGGTATTCAGATAGATTTCCAATATACAGGCACGTTAGAGACTATAGATACTGCTGTAAAAGCTAACTCTTTGCCAGATGTCTTCTATGTACAGGGAAACAAAACGCCCAAAATGGATTTGTATGTAAAAAGCGGTGCTCTTCTTCCCTTGAACGATTATAAGTTGGATACAAGCCGTTATCCAAAAGAAGCTGTTGAATATGGAACAGTGGACGGAAAACTTTATACTTCGCCTCCTTCCTTTATGGATTCGCAATTAATGTATTACAACAAAGATATTTTTAGCAAATATAACCTGGAGGCTCCTAAGACTTTTGATGAATTTGTGAAAGTTGCCGAAACGTTAAAATCGAAAGGAATTACCCCTGTTGCTATGCCAGGCAAAGATGCTTGGTCCAGGTTGTGGATCGCATTTAGTCTACTTCCTGCGTTAGGTAATGATGCGCTTCAAGCTGTTAATCATGGAAAAGGAGATTTCTCCGATCCTGGCATTGTTAAAGCGTTCCAAACGATTCGTGATTTTGCCGATCGAGGTTATTTTTCAAACAACCTGGGTTCCGTAGATGCTGCTGGAGCTCAGCTGGCTTTTACGAACGGAAAAGCAGCTATGATTGCAGATGGAACATGGAATAATTCAACTTACGAAAGTTCGATGAGCAACCTTGGACGTTTTTATATTCCAGGGACGGATGGTAAGAAAACGGCACCTCAAAGTTTGAGTAATTTAATGACCTACGCAGCTTCGGCAAATACAAAGCATCCGAAAGAAGCTGCGGAGTATATCAAATATCTGGCAAGCCAGGAAGCGCAGCAAATTTTTGCAACGGAAACGGGCGCAGTACCTATTATTGATGATATCAAGCCAAAAGATGAAGGTGTAAAGGAAATGGCTGCCTATGATGGCCTTGGAGATAATATTTATACGGTTTTGACAAATGTTTCGACTGACGAAGTCAAGCTCACTGATATCTTTTTGGAAGAAGTAATGCCTAAGCTGCTGACAAGCAAAATTACAGGGCAGGAAGCAGTAGAAATATTGAATGCTGCATTAGCAAAAACGAAATAAACTTTATGTAGAGGGGCTCGGTTCAGGCCGAGTCCTTCTATCTTAGGGAGTGACGAAGCATATGCAATCCATAAAGAATGCACCCGATTCACAATTTGGTGTTCAAACTGGAAAAGTATCATCCATCATTGAATGGCTTAAGAGACATCCATACATGTGGTTTATCGCACCGGGCTTCATCCTGTATTCCATGTTTGTCATTTATCCCATTGTTTCAGCAGCCATCATGAGTCTGTACTATTCAAACGGATTTGGAGATTCCAAATTTGTTGGCTTTCAAAATTACATTGAATTATTTACTACTAAAGAGCTATATAGTCAATTTTTAAATGCCTTTAAGAATAATGTGTTCTTGTTTGTATTAAATACGGTTCTTGTTTTACCTGCACAGCTGTATCTGGCCTATTTGATTCATACAAAGATACGTGGGTATCGTTTTTTTCAAACAATGATATTTGCGCCACAATTTATTACCTCGACGGTTGTTATTTTTATGGGGACATTAATTTTTGATCAAAATATCGGGATGTTTAACCATATATTAACATTGGTGGGACTAGAGAGTTGGGTACAAAATTGGTTGGGTATTCCAGGGAAAGAGATGTATGTCATATTTTTGATTAGTACCTGGAGTGGTATTGGTTTTAGCATGATTTATTTTATCGGAGCCATGAAAATGCTGCCTGAAGAAATTTTTGAAGCTGCATTTTTAGATGGAGCCGGGTATTGGGGAAGATTTTTCCACATTGTAATCCCGTTGCTTCGAACGAGCATCATTAATGTGGTGATTATTAGCTACATCTTTTCAATGACAGTGTTTGATTATAACTATATGCTAGGTGGCGTATCTGGAGGTACTGACCACTCAATGGACGTTATGACCCTCTTCTTCTATAGAGTTGCTTTTGGTTCTAACGGAGCTATGGGAGGAACCGTCAGTGCCAACTCCATAGGAATGGGAACTACAATTGCCTGTGTAATGTTTGTAGTAATCCTTATTGTGGCTCTGGTTCAACTTAAACTTTTGTCTGGTAAGGAGGAGAACTAATATGTTCCGAAGCGAACGGCAATATGTAAGCCAAGTGATCCTGTTTTTGTACTGTTCATTTACTGTATTTGTTCTAGGGTATTTAGTGTGGAACTCGTTTCGGACAAAGAAAGATGTTTTAACGAATACCATAGGATGGCCTAAGGAATGGAGCCTTCAAGCTTATATTGATATTTTCAAAGAGGACCATTTTCAATACAACATCTTTAGTAGCGTTATCATTTTGGTCGGTGCCATTGTGCTTATCATTCTGCTTTCTTCCATGGTGGCATATGGACTAGGGATATACAAGTTTCGTTTTAGACAAGGAATCATGCTTTATTTTCTACTTGGATTAATGTTTCCGATGCAGTTGGGCATTGTACCTATTTTTTTGATTATTAAAAACATGGGACTGATGAATAGTGTGTGGGGAGTTATGTTGGTTATGGCAGCGGGAATTTCTACGCCTGTTCTTATGCTGACTCATTTTTTTGCAAAATCGCCCCGTGCCTTGTATGAATCGGCAAAGATAGACGGAGCTGGAGAATGGAAAATCTTTTGGAGAATTATGTTCCCGTTAGCATCCCCAATTATTGTAAGTTTGTGTATTATCATTTCCGTAGGTATTTGGAATAACTTCTTTGTTCCGCTCGTCCTGTTGCAAAATGACAATGTAAAAACAATCCCTCTTGCTATCATGAAGTATACAAGTAATCTTATGATGAATATGGACAGCGCTTTAGCCTCTTCTGTTCTTGCCACGATCCCTATCTTAATTGCGTTTTTCTTTTTGTCGGATCGAATTATTGAAGGTGTAGCTACTGGCGGTGTAAAGGAATAACCATCTAAGGATTTTATGTAGAAGGAGCGGTTAAAGAGATGCTAGTAAACTGGGAAGAAGAAGCTAAATGGATTTGGACTCCTGATTGGACAATAGATGATGAAAACGAGGTAGGAAGCTTCGTTTATTTTCGTAAGACGTTTAATTTGGAAAACGGACCCCATCAAGCCAAAATCAAGGTGTCAGCGGATAGTCGATATCGCCTCTTTGTTAACGGAGTCTCTGTTAGCTTCGGTCCATGTAAAGGAGATCGTTTCACCTGGTATTATGAAACAGTTGATATTAGCTCATTTTTGAGGGCAGGAGAAAATGTAATAGCGGCTCAAGTCTTACGTTATTCGCCTATGCAGGATGGTAACGAGTCCGTGTGGAGAACACGTTTGGCTGGGTTATATGTACATGGCATCATCAGAGACTCTGCTGGTCATATGGTCAATCAACTCCATACGGATGAGTCTTGGCGCTGCATGAAGGATACAGCTATTTCCCTTTCTCAGGGTATATATACCGTTTTTTTGGGTATTACGGAGGAAGTAGATGGATTAAATCTTCCCTTTGAATGGAATGTAAGCGGATACGATGATGGTGATTGGCTTTCTGCCTCCGCTTACCAGTTTGATACGTTACATGGTGTTCTGAAGCCTTGGGTGTTAACAGAAAGGGCAATTCCTTTGATGAAGGAGGAAAACCGGCGATTTTCAAACGTTCAGAGAGTCATGGATTCGGAGGTTTCAAGTGAGGCGTGGCTCGATCTGTTGTATCGTGATGTTCCATTGACGATTCCTGCTCACAGTAAGGTCATTGCTGAGTTGGATGCCGGGGAACTGACAACCGGATTTTTGCAGCTTGCCATGAGTCAGGGGGCAGAGACAAAAATCTCTTTGTTGTGTGCTGAATGCTATGAACAAGAGCCTAAACTGGTACCTTGGATGCGCGATAAGGGAGACCGGACAGATAGCGAAACGGGCTCCTTATGCGGAGATTACGACATATATTGTGTAGCGGGAATGAGAGATAAATTTGAAACCTATGAACCGTTTTGGTTTCGGACATTTCGTTATGTACGTATTGAAATTGAAACCAAGGGACAACCGCTCACGCTGCATCAGCTAGATTATCGTGAAACGGGTTATCCCCTTGAAGTCATGGGTCATTTTAATAGCTCAGATGGCTCATACTCGAAGCTATGGGATATTAGTTTACGGACGCTTCAGCTGTGTATGCATGAGAGCTATGAAGATTGCCCTTATTACGAACAGTTACAATATGCTATGGATACGCGCTCCCAGATTTTATTCACGTTCAATGTATCGGGAGATGACCGTCTGGCACGGAAGACATTTTATGATTTCCATAGCTCATTGCTTCCTCAAGGGTTAACACAATCTCGCTATCCATCTCATGCACCACAGGTTATCCCCGGCTTTTCGTTATACTGGATTCATATGCTTCACGACCATATGATGTACTACGGAGATGTTCAATTAATGAAGAGATACGGGTCTTCGGTGGATGCCGTATTAGATTACTATGACCGAATGCTTGACGAGCGTGGACTAGTTGGCGTAATGCCAAGCCAATATTGGTCGTTCATTGATTGGACAGATGAGTGGAAAGAATCATTTGGTGTTCCTACCGCCTCTCATCATGGACTACTTACCATTCATAGTCTTATGTACGCGGCGGCCCTTCGGAAAGCTGCGGAGATGGCAGCCTTTGTAGGCAGGGAGGGAGTTGCTTCCGAATATAGAGAAAGAGCAGAACGTATCTGTACAGCTGTAGTTGCAAATTGTCGTTCCATAGGTAATTCAGGTATGTTTACCGATGGGCCCGGTGTAGAACTATTTAGTCAGCAAACACAAATATGGGCTGTCTTGTCTGAAACGGTAAAAGGGGAAGAAGCGAAGCAGCTTATGGAAATCACGCTAGCAAACGATTCCATTCCTAAAAGCTCCTTTGCCATGTCATTTTACTTATTCCGCGCATTGGCAGCGACTAATCTGTATGATCGTGTACACTCACTATGGGAGCCGTGGAGAAAGATGGTTGATCAAAACCTGACTACATGGATGGAAGACACCGTGAGTCAACGAAGCGACTGCCATGGGTGGGGAGCTGTACCTCTTTATGAGTTCACCTCGGAAATTCTAGGCGTGCAGCCCGAGACACCCGGATATGGTAGCATTCGGGTTCGCCCAAGAGTAGATCATCTGACATGGGCAAAAGGACAGGTTGCTACTCCGAAAGGACTGGTAAAAGTAGAGTGGCACCGAAGTGAAGGGGAGTTTATAATCTGGATGGATGGACCGGAACAAACGCCATTGACGCTCATTTTACCTGACGGAAATATTCAACATTTTAAGAGTGCAGCATCTGTTCAATATATCTTGAAGCTATAGACGAGGATAACGAATTCAACTTTCATAAGTGGAGGAGTGGACAGCTAAGAATATAAAACCGATTACGACTGATGGCTTTGGTGTATCGATTACCGAGGCAGCAGGCCACACTTTTATTCTTCTTTTAAAAGAGGAGCAGCTAACAGCCGGTAAATCATTAATCTTAATGCTGTCACCTTGTTCACCGCCTGAAAGGAACCTGGGGCTATAATCTTAGGTTCCTATTTTGTGGAAAATATTTTGAAGAATATTTATTGGACTACAAGCCTGAATGTCTGATCACTCGCAATCCTGCGACTTTCGCCACCTTGCCTTGTGGATGGGCTGTGAACTGGATCGTAACTTCATCCTTTTGAGCCGTCACAGACAGTGGAAGCTCATAGGCGAACGTTTCAAATTTATTCATTTCCTCGGATTCCAGCTTGCCTTCTCCTAAAATCTGACCATCTACGGTGATATAAAAGTCACGATGAGAGCGATCCGAATCTTTCAGATAAGTCACTGCTAATTGGACAGGCTCATCCGGAAGCACCTTCATGACAAAAGAGAACCAGCCCCCAGGCCATGTATCGCGATATTTACGGTTATAGATGGACCCTAAACTCACATGTTCGCCCGTAAAGGCATGATCCCGTTCTGGCTGCATTTCGGCAGGCTGCACAGCATCCACCGTACGTCGTTCCAACTCCAACTGGTACGCTAACGCGGTGCGGTATTCGGCCTCTGTTGAGGCCCATTCTCCCTTGGAAAAGAGGTCCCAATAAACGGTATAGGAACGATCATACATCTGATAAAACGGCCGAAGCTCCAAATCTCTGACATAGCCTACATCGTTCATATGGAATACATTAGGCTTGTTCCCGTCAGGGACCAGCTTCGAGGTCAGCGAATCGGTCTCCCCGACTAGAACAGACGCCAGCAGACGTTCCTCGTTGGGCTCCTGTCCTACAGGCCCAAGGTCCCCAGCCAGCACAAGCGGCCCATACATAAAAGCAATCCGGCGCGGATTATCCGGCATTTCCTCGACTCTCACCGTCATGGGAAGGTCATACTCGACCGTATCTCCATCGTTCCATTCCCGTTCAATTACAACATAGCTGGTAGGGCAAGCCTCCGCAGCCAACGCTTCCCCGTTGATTTTGATGATCATACCTTGTTCCGCCCAATGCGGGTATCTTAGCTTGATCGTGAACCATTTGGGCTCCTTGCTGATGACGCGCAGCGTTCCCCGACCATTTTGCGGAAAGAGAGTCTCTTGTTTTAACTGTACGCCCATCTCGTCCCATGTTACGGTCGAAGGGACATATTGATTGACATAGATTGTTTTTGGCGTGTGAAAATAGATCGCAGCGCCGTACATGGAATGGCTTTCCATCCCGGACCCGACACAGCAGGTAAAATCGTCATATTGAGAATTGAAGGACTTGTGCCCGCCCATTTCCAGCGATACAAAATAGCATACTCGTCCATCGACAGGCTGCTGTGAAGCCAGAATATGATTGAACATTGCCCGTTCATAGTAGTCCGCATACGCTGCATATGCGTCCCATTCGAACATATGCCTCGTTAATTTCAGCATGTTGTAGGTGTTGCAGGTTTCACAGGTGCCTTCGCCCAGACGGTCATTCAGCTTCCCCGGCTCCCCAAAATGCTCGTTATAGCTATTGCCGCCGATCACGTAGGAATGCTTGTGAACAACCCGATCCCAGAAAAAGCGGGAGAGATCCGCATATTGCGGTTTTCCGGTCATTTCATATTGCCGTGCAGCGCCAATGATTTTGGGGATTTGCGTATTGGCATGTCGTCCTGCCAGCGTATCGTGGTTTACTGCAAGATCGTTCAGCACTTCCCCATGATAAAAGCGTTCCGCCAGCTTCAAGAAGCGCTCTTCCCCGGAATGCTCCGCCAGATCCGTCAGTACCTCGTTCATGCCGCCAAATTCGCAATGCAGCACCTGCTGTACCTGATCATCGTTCAGCCCTTGAAATACATCCTCCAGCCATTCGCCGAGTTGGATTTCCATCGCCAGAGCCTTGGGATGATGCGCGAGCAGATAGGCATCCCGCAAGCCTGCGAAGAGCTTATGTATGGTGTATAGCGGCACCCAGCCTCCGTTCAGATCAAAGCCCTGCGAGCGTATATCGCCAGCCCTCACTTCCTCGAAAAGCTCTTTCCCACGCGGAATACCGGAAATGTATCCGTTTCCATGATTGTTTTGGCATATTTCCAGCTCGTCGATGACATAATGTACTCGTTCAAGCAGCTTTTTGTCACCTGTTGAGGCAAACATCAGCGAGCAGCCGGACAGATAGTGACCGAGGGTATGCCCGCTGATGCCACGGGATTCCCAGCCCTCATAGTGAGCCGCTTTGGGCTCCAGTCCTGCATATGCACGAAAGCGTGATAATAGACGGTCGGGTTCCAAACTCAGCAGATAGGCCGCATTCAGCTCCATAGCATGGTAAAGCGGGCCAGAATCAATGCTTACGTTATGCAAGTCAAAAGCTTTTGCTTTCAAAATTATCGCTCCTTAGCTAAGATGAAAGTGTATATTTCTCCACTAGATTAGCATTGACATCGCGGTATGTCAGTAGCTTAACCATACAATAGGTGGACAAATCCGAACATGACCCTAAAGAGGCGATAACATGACCTATCTGAAAGTAAACGTGGATGCACCCGTTCAGCTTATCTCGGCAGGTGAGTTTATTTCCGAGGTGCCCTGGAAGCATATGAGTCGTTCTATAGAGAACTTCGAGCTGATCCTTGGTGTGCGGGAGACGGTATATATACGGGAGGAACAGGAGCATTTTGAGATCGGGGAGGGAGATATGGTGTTGCTTTATCCCGGTCGTACACATGGAGGGTATGAGGAATCGTTGCCGGGAGTTACATTTTACTGGTTTCACTTCGATGTTTCCACGCCCCCCAATGTATTATCTAATGAAGAAATGAAGCAGGAGACCCGTGTTATGGATGCTCATTTGCAGCGCCATGGCTTTGTACGGGATATCTATCTACCGCAATGCGTGCGTGCGGGCAACGGAGACCGCATTCATATTATCGTTAATCAGATTTTGCACGTAGCCAATGCGCATTATCTTACGCATCACAGTGTAAATTATCTATTCACCTCGCTGCTGATTGAGATATCCGAGCTGGCTCTCAGTCTCTTGATCTCCAGCCCCGCCAGCCCGCAGGGGAATGTGGGCTTCAACAAGATTATCGAGTGGACCCGTATTCACGCCGAAGAACCGATAACCGTGACGGATTTAGCCCGAAAATTCAATTACAACAAGGATTATATATCCCGTTTGTTCAAGCAAAATACAGGTATGCGGCCCTTGGAGTTCATTCATAGCATCCGTATCAATAAAGCCAAGGAGCTGATTTCCCGTACCGATATGAGCATTAGGCAGGTCGCAGAAGAAGCGGGATATGCGGATGAGAAGTATTTTATGCGTATGTTTAAAAAAATAGTAAATATGACCCCTTCGCAGTACCGGAATGCCTATCATAAAACATTTATGAACAAAGTCTAATGAGAAGCTAAAGCGCCGGGTGCGCTTTTTTTTTTTTCATTCCCAAAAATTAACTCTAAACCATTTCCGCTTGGTTAGGGAAATTTTATAGGTAAAACATTAGAGGAGAGTCGGCTAGAATGAATTTGTAAGCGTTTCACTTATAGATAGAAGGGAGGAGAGACATCCACCATGATTACTAGAGAACAGATTTATCTGGATGAGAAGCTGGAGACAAAATCGGCTGTATTTGAATTTATTGCCCAAGAGGCTGAGAAACTGGGTGTCACCGTCCATAGAGAGCAGCTGGTGCAGGATTTGTGGGAAAGGGAGAAGGTATATTCGACGGGCCTTCAGGATCAGTTTGCGATACCTCATACGCAGAGCGAAGCAGTCACAAGACCAGCAGTTCTGGTCATTCGATTACAAGATAGTATTGATTGGGCATCTCATGACGGTAAGCCTGTCCAGTATATTTTCAGTATTTTGGTGCCCAAAGGCTCTGTGGATGTATCCCATTTGCAAATTATTTCCTCACTCGCAACCTTGCTATTGGAGGATTCCTTCAAAGAAGCGGTGGCGGGCGCCAAGAGCGGCGACGATGTGTATCATTTGCTCGAACAATATACAGAAGGGTTGGTGTCATAAAATGAAAATTGTAGGCGTTACATCGTGTATAGCAGGTTTGGCTCATACCCCCATGGCGGCAAAAGCACTGGAAAAAGCAGCAGCACAGCTCGGTCACCACATTAAAGTAGAACAGCAGGGTGCGCTAGGCCAGGTAAACAAGCTTACGGAGGAAGAGATTGCAGCAGCGGACTTTGTACTGATTGCCTCGGACCAGACGGTAAAGGAAGCGGAGCGTTTTGAGGATAAACGAATCGTTCGTGTCAAAATCGGTCATGCGGTCAACAATGCGGAAGCGGTTCTCACCAAAGCGGTGGAAGCCATCTCGGCTCAATAACAACCGATTAGCCTTTGGACAACAGTAGTATTCAAGATAGGAGAGAATATGATGAAAAAATGGCTGAGTGAAGCTAGAAAGCATCTAATGACAGGCATTTCCTACCTCTTGCCGGTTATTATTGCAGGTTCCCTGATTGTTGCGGTGTGTAAGATTATTGGACTGACGATGGGGGTCACGGACTTCGGCCCCTATGCCGATAAAAGCGGATTTCTTCATATTTTATACTTGATGGAAAATGTCGGCTGGCGCGGAATCGGGCTGCTGAACATGGTGCTGGCCGGATATATCGCCTACTCGATTGCCGATAAGCCTGCGCTTGCTGCGGGGCTGATTGGTGGCGTACTGGCACAGGAAACGAACGCTGGTTTTCTGGGCGCGCTCGTTGCCGGGTTCTTTGCCGGATACCTCACCCTGTGGGTGAAAAATAAAGTGAAAATCACAGGCCCGGCCGCGGGTTCTGTTCCACTGATTATTCTGCCGCTTATTACGGTGGGCTTAACGGGGATTCTCATGTCCGTCATCCTGGGTGGACCGCTCAGTGCCATTAACGAAGGACTGGTTAACTGGATCAAGCATATGAGTGAAAGCGGAACCAGCACCCTCGTGCTTGCCCTGATTTTGGGAGCCATGATCGGGTTCGACCTTGGCGGTCCTGTCAATAAAGCAGCCTGGATGGCGGGAAATGCGTTATTCCTGTCAGGTGTGTATTTGCCTAATATTTTCGTAAACATTGCTATCTGTATTCCACCATTGGGCTATGGACTTGCGACTCTGATTCTGAAACGTCGTTTTTCCAAAACGTATCGGGAAGCTGGAAAAGGCTCGGTCATCATGGGCGTTATTGGAATTACCGAAGGGGCTATTCCCTTTACGTTGCGCAACCCTGCCAAGCTGATTCCACTGAACATGATTGCCTGTGCGGCAGGTGCGGCATTGACAGCTTTGTTGGGCGCACATGTCATCATGCCTCCAATCGGCGGTCTGTATGGCGCGATATCTGTAGGTACTCCGTTTGCTTATCTCGCAGGAGGGATTACGGGAGCTTTAATCATTGTAGCGGGAACTCTACTCGTCAACTTCCGTGAGGAAGAAAAGCAACAGGCAGATACAAAAGAAGCGTCCGTCAAGAAAAATGGAGAAGACATCGAACTGGTATTTGACTAAATTATTCCTGAACTTCACTAGATAGAAGATAGACAACACGGAGGGAGATAGAGATATGAACCGTACGAAAGTGCATGTCATTCCACATACTCACTGGGATCGGGAGTGGTACTTTACCACTTCCAGATCCAAAGTTTACTTGGTAAAGCATGTGAAAGAAGTGCTGGATGCGTTAGAAAATAGGGATGGTTTTAAATATTATCTGTTGGATGCCCAAGGGTCCCTGTTGGATGATTACATCAAATGGTGCCCCGAAGACGAGGAACGCATTCGCCGTCTTGTGACGGACAAGCGCCTGATGACTGGGCCTTGGTATACGCAGACGGATCAGCTAGTCATTTCCGGTGAATCCATGGTCCGCAATCTGTATTATGGCATGGAGACAGCGCAGAAATATGGTCACGCGATGAAGGTCGGCTATGTGCCGGATGCTTTCGGTCAGTCGGCACAGATGCCGCAGATTTATCAGGAGTTTGGCATTCGCCATTTTCTGTTCTGGCGCGGGGTGGCAGACAATACGAACCCGAAAACCGAATTTTTGTGGAAGGGCTCGGATGGAAGCCAGGTGTTTGCGGTCCAAATACCGTTCGGGTACTACTATGGCGGCAATATTCCAGAGGAGCCGGGAGAACTTGAAGCATATCTGGACAGCCAAATCGGTGCGCTGGAGGAAAAGGCGTCTACTCGCCATGTTTATTTTCCGAACGGCTTCGACCAAGCGCCTGTCCGCTTGAACCTGCCAGAGCTGATCCGCAAGTTCAACGAGCTTGACCCGGAACGGGAATATGTGATGAATGAGCCGGAGCGTTTCCTTGAAGAAATTGAAAAGGACAGCAGCGATCTTCCTGTGCTGGAAGGAGAGCTTATGGAAGCGAAGCATATGCGTATCCATAAGTCGATCTTTTCTACGCGGGCCGATCTCAAGCAGCAAAATAACTATATTGAAAATTTCATCGTCAATACGCTGGAGCCTGTCCTGTCAATCAGTTATGCGCTAGGACATGATTATCCGCATCACATCGTGAAGGATATTTGGAAGCTGATGTTTGAAAATGCGGCTCACGACAGCATCGGTGGCTGCAACAGTGACACGACGAACCGGGATGTCGCTTTTCGTTACAAGCAGGCGCGCGATATCGCGGAAAATCTGTTGGAGCTGCATAAGCGCATGATTGCTTCAAAGATTAAACAGGAGGAGACCTTTGCCTTCACCATCTTTAACACATTGCCCTATCCGCGTAAGGGCGTTACAGAGATTGATGCTTATTTACCGGAGGGAAGCTTTGTCATTCGGGATACGAACGGACAGCAGCTTCCGTATACAATTACCGAAAAAGTGGAACAGACAGACTATGTGCTGGGCCAGCATATTTACCTGAATCCGAGCAAAAAGGTGTATCTGCCTGAACGTGTATTCCGTGCGAAGCTGCTGGTAGAGCTTCAGGAAGTACCTGCTATGGGATATACGCAAATTGTATTTGATTTCAGTTCGACCGGGGATGCCACGGCAGAGCGCAGCAACGGGAACCGTATTGAAAACGAATTTTATAGCGTAGCTGTACAAGAGAACGGGGCATTGAGCATTACGGATAAAATCTCGGGACGTGTGTACGCGGATCAGATGGTGTTTGAGGAAAATGGGGATGACGGAGATTCCTATAACTATTCTCCGCCGGAACGTGACCTTACCATTTCTTCGCTCGGTGCTGATGTGGAGACGGTGACAACCAAAGGTCCGGTAGCCGAGGATTTGTCCCTTCGATTGAAGCTAAAGGTTCCTTATGACTTAAACGAACGCGCCGCTACCATAACCTCTGCGGAACTGCCATTACAGGCAACGGTCTCCTTGCGTAAAGGAGAGCGCCTGATACGCTTCTCGGTGGATGTGGACAATCAGGTGCTGAGTCACCGTCTGCGGGTGCTATTTGACACCGGGATTGCCTCCAGGCTTTCTATTGCGGATCAACCGTTCGGAGTCATTGCCCGTCCGACAACGCTGGAAGAAGTAGAGGTGTGGGAACGTGAGCAGTGGACGGAAAAACCGATCACGATTGAGGCTCTGCAAAGCTATGCTGCGCTGAACGATGGTTCTCGTGGAGTAGCGGTGCTGACCGGAGGAGTACGAGAATATGAGGTCATTGGCAAAGAACATGATACAATAGCGCTGACGTTATTCCGTACTTTCGGGTTTATGGGCAAGGAAAATCTGTTGTACCGCCCGGGACGCGCATCGGGAGAAAAGATCGTAGAAACGCCGGATGCACAGCTCATTGGCGAGCTTTCATTTACGTTTGCCCTGCATGTGCATGAGTCCGGTTTTGATGAAGCCAATATAGCTAAAGCGGCCAAGGAATATTTAACGCCCTTGACCAGCTATCAGCTGTCTGACTTCCTGAATGGTCGTTTAATTTTCGCCTTCCGTGACGAAGAAAGAATATTCGAGCAAAGCTACAGCCTGCTATCCTTTAGCGAGGATTCGAATGTGATCCTGAGTGCCTTCAAGAAAGCAGAGCATAATGATGGATATATTGTGCGTGTATTTAATCCTTATTTGGATAAAAATGCAATTGGACGCATCGCATTCGGTGTATCGGCTCACTACGAGCTGGCTTCACTGGATGAGCGCTCCAAGGGAGAAGCATTGGCCTCATCGGATGCCGAAGGCGCACCATTGCCGGAGTTGGGGCATTGCAAGCTGTTAACGGTACTGGTTACGCCTGAATCGAAGTAACACAGAAACAAAACATGCTTTATCGGAAAGGAG
>NZ_JBITPI010000040.1:0-20431 GCF_050467745.1 Paenibacillus sp. NRS-1781 | reverse complement strand
TGGTTATTCAACAGGCGTGACAATATATAGATGTTAATAACAAAGAACCTAGACGATATAATATCTAGGCTTGTTTGTGTTTGTGAGTGTACACATGGATAGTATTTCATATTATGAGAATGCTCTTTCAATTGCTGTAATCATTTCTTGTTCATCTGGTTTAGAGTAACGACGTGTTACATTTACATCTTTATGTCCCGCCATTTCAGCCACGGCTGCAATATCATTTCCTGATTTAACAAGGGTACGCACAAATGTATGTCTGAGTGCATGGGGATGCGTTCCATACTTACTAAGCATATGCTGTACCGTTCTAATTGAAATACGTTTACGTTCATTACTGATAAACAAGGCTTTGTTTTCATCTGTCCTTGAATCAAGATATTTACTGATATGATAACGTACATCAACAGCTAGTGGTAAAGAACGCGACTCGCCACCTTTACTTTCGCGTACAATCAATTTCCCTCCACGTTCTGACATAGTTACATCACCACGATTAAGTGAGCATAGTTCAGATACACGTAAGCCACATTGCATCAAAACATACATGATAGCAATATCTCTCAGAATCCCATCCTTTTCAACTTCACGAAGTATACGTTTCCGTTCTAAGTCGCTTAGTGACTTTGGGGCTGTTTGTGTTTGTCTTTGAGGTCGAGTACGCTTAATCCGATCAACTATATCAGGTTGAGAGATGAAACGCGCATAGACACTCAAACAAGCAAACACTTTATCTACTGTTGAGGCACTCTTTCCATCTACCTCCAAATGTTTTATGTAGGCTTGCACATCATATCTCGTTAAGTCATTCAATTCTCCTCCATTGGGTTCAATCCAATTCACAAAAGCATTCATGATTCTCATATATGTACGGACTGTATTCTCACTCTTACCAAGCGCTTGTTGTTCTTTTAGAAAGAACTGTACTTCCACGCAACATTTTTCCATACTTAGCTCCTCCATATCTATTACTTCTACGACACATTATAACTCAATTATTGCGTGGAAGTCAACTTCTACGACACATTGAATATCCATAAATATTGTTCTTTGTTGAAGCAGCCTGTTCAATCAGCACACCATAGATACTTTATGACACAGAGTTAGCAACGTTCTGCCGGACGAAATGGTCAGCAGAAATAACCATCTTGAAATTCAGGACGGTTAGCAATGATACAGGCAAGAAAAGTTTAACGCTGCGTTAAACCCATTGAACAACATAGAAAATATCGAACTGTGTGTTTTATAGATGTACATCCAGTCAATGTTGACGCTGTGTCAACCATATGAGGGTATCGCCAACTTTGGAGACGCTGTAGAGGACGACCCGTATCGACACCCGTATCGAAGCTCAATCGTGAAACTTGGTCTTTTGTGCATAAAACACTTATTCCATATAGCTTTATGAGACATAGTGAAACAAAATTGTGCCTGACTATATTTACATCGTTGCTGTATCGAGAAAATAGCTAAAAGGTAGATAAACAAAGGGATTTTGGTAAATATAGTCAACATCGTAATACGTATCGTACGTATCGAGAAATAATGTGTAAAAAAGCTTGATATATCAAGGGATTATTGTATTTTTATAAATTAAATTGTGTGAAGCTTAAATTTGAAGAATCCTTTATTTATCTATATTTTGTATCGTACCTCAATCGTATCGTCAATCATAACAAGAATCGCGGAGTGGAAGAGTTATAATTGTCATTTTGATATTATCAATTAGAGTATATTTATACCTTTTTCACTCCATCACGCTTAGTCATCATTAAACTATAGCTGAACCTTAATACAATTTGTCTCAAGCTCGAATCATATACGTAATTCCCTCACAGTCATCTCCTCCACTGTCTTCTGCTCACCAGTTGATGGGATAGTGTGTTCCTGTTCAACAAATTCCAGACGATCAATGGATTCTGGTAGGGAGAGCATCTCAAATATTTTACTAACTGGCAGTTGCGACGTCGCATCTCCAAATTGCTCATATGCTTTAATCATTTTTTGTGCTGTTCTGGGAGTAAAATCAACAGTCTTCAACCACTCGTACCACTCACCATGAACCAAATCATTCTCTTTCACATGTTTCAATCGTCGCCCAATCTCAAACACTGACTGACCAGCAATTTTTTTGTAACTCGGTTTAACCGATTTGCTCATCTTTTATTAGTCTGATATACTCCCATACCAAATTGGTACTCAGTGGTGATTTACCTGTGAACCCTCTAAGCTTAAATTAGCAGCTAATACTGAGATTGATTCAGTATTAAATATGGAAACAATCAATATGATAAGAGGATAGGAAATAATTTCTCATCCAATGACAAAGAGGCAAACCAAACTAATTTGGGTTTGGTGTACCTCAAGCTGATATCGCAAATGAAATTGGTGGGTAAAATTATTTGACTCACCACTAAGTTAAACTTAGGACTCATCAAGTTTGGTGATATGTATAAGGGATTAAATTTCGTCCTGAATGATCTAATCATGAATCAATTTCAGTATATAACTCGGTTAAACCGATTTTTATCTCTATATATTCTTACGGCGCAGCTTTGCATAGTCAGATTTGTCACCCTTGAAATTTCAATGACAGGTAATCGTGTCACTTGGTGACATTAGGTGACACGCCAAAGTTGGCGATTGGACGCTGTGTCCAACAGTTGTACGCACCGTTAAACCCAGTCATATCAAGGGATTTGACAGTTTGTCAAAAGCCTGTAATTCGTTTCTTATGTACCATTTCCTGTAATCAGGGCTTTTCTCATCTTGTGAAAAGCCTTAACCCCTCTCAACGAAATAGCTATTAGTCATATACCAAGCCTTACCCTTTACTGTATCCACCATACCCTTCTTGCTGTCCAGAAACACAATCTCCCTGCATTCTTTACATCCCCATTTACTCCTCTTGTACGCTGATTCTTCTATATAAGAAGCTCCACATTTACATTCTACCTGAATCAGTGTCTTATGCTGGCTGTATGCATCTGCTAACTGCTCAGTGATCTTGCTTGTTGCTGTAGGTTGTATTGCTGCTACATGTTCCCTTTGCTCACTAAATTCATTATGTACCTTAAAGTCTGCTACAAGCTCAGGATTCAAACCAAAATGTTCTTTGCCTACTGTTGTTACATATTTACTGCCTACACGATATGATTCTATCCAGTCCTGTATTTGTTTGGTGGATAGATTGACTGAACCTTTGATACCACTGTTCAGCGTGTAAGTCATTGTGTGATGCTGGTTTAGATTCATGTTTAGATCATCATTTCCACTCATTAACGTCAAAATATTTCATTACTTCCGCTTATAAAATACGAATTATTTTTATTATCGAAAACTATTATCCCTACTATTTGATAGTTTATTTTATTTATGGTAGGATATTCCCTGTAAAACAAATCCATAATAAGGATGACATTGGTTTTGTTTTACTATCATAACTAAGGAGTGGTTTTTAAAGTGAAAAAAATGTTGAGTTTGTTTGTTGTGTTTGTATTGTTTCTTGCAGTACTCCCCTTCTCTGCTAATGCTCAAGAAACTAATTCTTCAACTATCAACACCCCCGAAGACTACATTAACTATTTAAAACAAAATAATAGGGGACTTAACTCTAACTCTCAAGGCGGTGACGACCATTCTATCATTCTGAAACAATTCACAAGCTTATCCAATGAAGACCAACAAAAATTTGTAGACTACATGAATAATCCTGAAGCAATTAAAGCAATTTTTGATGCAATGCAAAGTGGCGAAAATACAGACCTATACAATGGAGACATAAAAATAAGAGTAGACGAAAGTAAACTAAAGAATACTATTTCTCCTTTTGCTACAACATATAGACCTTATGCTGAAACAGTCGCTTCTGCATTAGGTATCAATATTATCACAACTCAAGTATATGTACAGTACAGAGTTAGTGGTGGTAAAATAACTGAAATATTGAATGGTGGTGGATTAGTCACCAGAAACTGGTTCCCTGTTGTGAATATCGCCATAAAAGAAGATAAACCATATATAAATTCTGACAAGACTAGAGCTTATCAAACTGCTTACTTCACTTGGAACTTTATACATTCATCACTTGGGGCAGTAGTAGGAGTTGGCACACATACGATTTGGGGCTTTACCGATGGTTCTTACGGTTCATCATTTTCAAAGTCATAAGAAAAGGATTTAACAATGAGAAAAAAAACATATGTAATTATAGGGATAGTGCTTGGCGTACTACTTGTGCTTTATTTATTATCAAGGCTGCTATATAACAATTGGCATAGTTAGCAAAAAAGAAGCGTTTGAGATATTTACTCAGCGCTTCTTTTTTACGATAAGAGAATGATTTTATAATTTAGTTTCAGTCAGCGTTTTAAAATTCTAATAAATGACTCGTCAATCGACATAATAATTCCAGTTACTTCTTTACTAAATTGAGACTCAGTAAACTTATCTCTTCCTTGGCCTTCCTCTTAATACGTCTAATCACACTAAGTTGGCTCCTAATCTCCAGCCTTCTCTCAAGCTCTGTATCCTTCCCTGCTGCCTCTTTCACCAACTGTCTATACACTGATTCAAGCCAGTCCATGTCCATGTTACACAGCCTTTCTGTTGGCCTGAACCAGCAGTTTGAGGTTGATCCATTCATTATTCCAATCCTTCACGTACAGTCTTCCTTTGATTAACCGTCCAGCTTTATACATGTCGTTTGCTCCTTTATTTTAGAATGGTAGCTATATGGAATTTACATGCGTTAATACTTAATTTATTTCAGTATTTGAAACGTTGATTATCTGCCCCTGCCGTTCCCATTGACTAGCTATTGGAACTGTTCATTCCTATAGATCAATCAATGTTTTATGATTCAAAAGCTCGACTCATTGTAATGTGCCTTCGCTTCCAGAACACTTACCTCGTCGAATACACGGTACATCCTTATTGATTACTCGCTGTATCTCAATTTGGTCATAGCCTAAGCGTTCAAGAGCTATAGCGGTATATCCCATAGCACTATTATTTGACCACTCGTGCCAGCCGAGTATAGATGATTGCTCATAACCAGCCTTGTACGCTTCTGACAGTTGTTTCTCTATATCATCCAGCAGATTAATTTGAGTAGTATTGACACCATTGGGAAAGTAAAGGCGTTCAATCTCCATACGTTGTGACATTGGGAATGGATATTCGGGATTGTTATTGTTCATACTCTCGCTTCCTTTCTATGTTCACCTTGCTTATATTTGCGGTTATCTAAATCATAGTTACAGTAAGTGTGGCTCGTTACGTTATAGTGTTGATTATGATGATAAAATGACTCTTTTACATTTGATTACCATAGCTGTTAAAAGCCCCAAAAAGGTTGTATAAGCTTCTATGATGTTATTATCACGTTGTTATGTGATTTAACAGGACAGATTATGTGGTTGTCTCCATCCTGCTATGTATATTGGATTAAGCGAACAATGCGACTTCCGTCATATGTGAGTATTTGCCTTGTTTTAAATATGTGTCATAGATACGTTCAGGATCATCAGTTTCGTATCTATCCATTTTCCAGTCGTGTGCTGGCTCTTGAAACAACTTTTCAAATGCGGCTTTCTTATCACGATAGTAATCATGTGCAAAAGTTGCCTTGTCGGTGTAACCATGAGCGTCAATATCTTCTTTCCTCATTTTCACGATCAAGGATAATGGGAATCGTTCATCTGTTAACCGATTAGCAAATTCGTTCACACGTTCAACAGTTTTAAGCATATACTTCATATCCTCAATGATGATAACCGCTGTAGGCTTGATTTCAAATTCGATGAACAATTGTTCAAATACAGCGTTCATGGCAGACACCTCTTTGTTGTTAGTGGTGGATTGAGTTGGTTGCAGTTTTCTCAGTGCGATTGTCATATATGTATCTTCCCCATTCGGTTTATAATTGTGTCATGTGACACATTAGCAGCCACAAGCCATATTCATAGCTTCATCCTCAGCATGTTCAATGGCTTGAATAAAGGAGATCAAAGGTTCATCATTTTTGTACTGGATAGCCTTCTCAGCCGTACCGTTAGCGTCACGCCATTCCCAATATGCGATGATATCAATGGATTGCAGGAAATACATGGATAGAGCCTCTACGGGATTCACAGTGTACAATTGAATGAACTGTTCATCTGATAGCTGACTATGCTCAAGATATTCGTCCTTCATTTGGTGGAGTAAAAGAAATGTACTTTCAGGATTAACATTTACGATTCTGTTAATGAAGGAATTTCTTCTCTCAACAGTGTTCAGAATAATTTGCATATCAATGCGGATACCTGTTGCTTCAGGAGAAATATTGAGCATATTGATTAGATCATTGACGCTTATATTTGGATTGTACGGTGCTGGCGCAATAATACGAGTCCAGTTGTCGTCATTGCCTTGCTCAAACACTTGAATTGCGTCTGAGACATTCAGGCCAATAGTTTGCCATTTGCGATTTAAGGCGTCTGTTATGTGGTAATAGTGCAGTTCCTTTTCAGTAGCTTCCCCTTCTGAATCCCAAACTTGATTCATGCACACAATGTCGATGATGGCTTGCTTGTTAGCTTTTTTGTTCATTTGGTATCATCCTCCTTGAGAAATTGGTAAAATGGCAATAGCAAAACTAAGGAAGTATAAACACATTCCTTACCCAAACGATATTATTTATCACGATATCGGTATAATAAAATTATCACGACATGGGTATAATGTCAATCTGTTTATGGAGGATATTTGAATGTTAAAGTTTCGGATTAAGTTAAAAGAAGTTCTTAAGGAGCAAGGAATCACACAAAAAAAGCTTGAAGAAATTTCAGGAGTTCCACAATCAAAAATATCCAATTTGTGCAATAACAAATTTCAGGAATTGAATATAAATAACCTTGAGAAAATAGCTAACGCATTAGATATTAAAGACATATCCGTACTGATGCAGTTCGAGGAAACTAAATAATAAGCGTTATAAAAAACAAGGAAGGCTCCCTATATTCGGGTAAGCCTTCAAAATTTCTATTCCCCTCACTTGCTTGTCCTATTAAATCATAATGAACTTGTCCTCTTTTGGCACAAGCTTTCTTGGTTTATTGGAGCCTTTAGGAAACTCTTCAATTTCAAAAATCCCCCGGAAATAAAGAGCTAACTGCTCATTATTTTTACTTTGTTTTCTATTCACATCTTCAAAAAGTTTGATAACACCGGTGAAGATTTGGAGGACCTCATATCCATAGGCACCATCGGACTGATCAAGGCCATTGAAAGCTTTCAGACCGGGAAAGGCACCAAGCTGGCAACGTTTGCGGCCCGTTGTATTGAAAATGAAATTTTAATGCATCTTCGCTCATTGAAAAAAACACGTAAAGACGTATCTCTCCATGATCCTATAGGGACCGACAAGGAAGGTAACGAAATTACTTTAATTGATATCCTCGGCACCGAGGCTGACGATATTGTGGATAAGGTACAGCTCAAAATAGAGAAGAGTAAAATCTATCGTAACCTGGATATTTTGGATGAGCGTGAAAAAGAAGTGGTTATTGGTCGGTTCGGTCTGGAAGCTGGAGGAGAAGAACGTACACAGCGGGAAATCGCAAGAGAGCTGGGGATTTCTCGTTCGTATGTGTCCCGCATTGAGAAGCGTGCGCTGATGAAGCTGTACCATGAATTTTACAAGCAGAAGGGGTAATGGATTCCGCTTCAATAATACCAATTTTGCTATGTATTTTTATTTAAAACGCAAATAAAAGCCTGTAGTGGTTTTCTACACTACAGGCTAAAAATGTTTTACTTCGTCGGGACAAGCCCTCCGCTGTTGGCTCTCTTGGATTGAATTTATTTTCCTACATACTCATCTAAAAAGCGATCTACTCTTTGGAAATATTCAGTAGGGTAATGGTTGATGGCATCGATGTGCTCCGTATTTTGCGGGTACCATACTTCTGCTTTTGGGTTATCTTTTAAGGACTCGTAAATAATTTCTGTATTTTTATAACTAATTTGCTGATCCCCAGTACCATGAATGAGCATAACTGGCTTGTCTTGCATCTTTTTTACCGCATCCATAGGAGATATGGAATCAAGATCAACCTTAAAGGTCCATTTTGCCATCCATGTCGATGTATAGCTGAATGGAAACGCAGGTAAACCTGAAAAGAAGGGCAAACCCTCTCTCAGAAATAGACCAGCATTACGAAAAGGACTATCCGCAATTACAGCTTTGATGTCATCACTTTCACTTGCGGCTAGCAAAGAAGTAGCAGCACCCATTGAAAAGCCGATCACTCCAATGTTATCACCCGTATGGTTTCTGGATTTTAAATAGCTTACAGCTCCTAGCAAATCGTATTTTTCATTGAGGCCCAGTGTAATCAAATCGCCATCAGATTTACCTTGCGAGTTGAGGTCAAATGCCAATACATTGTAGCCCTTCGGAACGAAATGCTCTACTAACTTTGGGGTCCGCCCTTTGACTAAACGATTGCTCGTATATCCATGGACGACAATAATCGTCTTATTACTTGCTTTACCAGAAAGACCACTTGCAGGGAAGAAGGAACCTCTAATCGTATTATCATTTTTCAAACTCTTGAACTCGACCTCTTCGTAAGGAGTTTTATCGATATTCAATCCGTAGCTGACGTTAGTGTCTCTAGGATGGTGCAACAAGGTGTCTACTACTTTATAAGATATAAAAAATACAAGAGCCAACACAAGCAAAAACGCGATCCCTAGGCTCCATAACATTTTCTTCCGTTTTTTCACACGAACGTTAAATGTCAGATCCGATTGTAATGATGTTTGACTCATTCAGACTCCTCCAGTTTTTCTTTAGGTTGTATGGGTGCGAACAAATAAAAAGCATGCCCCTTCAGATTTTCCCACTCGGGATGATGAATAATACTTTCTCCAAGAGTTAAGCCCACTCCATTAAAGAAAGAGATATAGGCACGAGAGATCATTGCTGGAGAAAAGCTTTTGTTAAATTCCCCCATTAACTGTCCCTTGGCATAGACGCATTCGATTGCATCTGTCATTACCTTAGTACTTTCAAGGACCTTCTGTGTAAGTTCAGGGAATCTTATTCGTTGTCCTAAGACAGATTGAACAAGCCGCAATTCATTTGTATATAAGTAGATATAGTTGAATTGTTCTGCCACCATGTTCTTAATCAATACGCCCGGCGTCCCCTCTTGTTGTAGACAAGCAAGCGATTTTGCCTGAATATCAGCAAGCGGCTCAAGGACAGCTGCGTAGTATAAAGCTTCTTTGCTAGGGAAATATTGAAAAATGGTTCCAGGAGTCACTCCCACACTCTGCGCAATGATAGCCGTTGTGGTATTTGAATATCCACTTTCTGCGAACAGGACAACAGCTTCTTCTAGGATACGTTTACGCCGCTCCAGTCTTTTTTCTTCATTGATGGGTCTTGCCAAATGTATTCCCCTCTCTTTAAACTAAACTTTAATTAATTAAATGATTGATTATTTAATTAATAATGTATCTTAAATTACGACTTATAGCAAGAGTAAATTTAATTGTTCCATTTTATTGTTATGAGTACACGAGGATTGCTTATATTGTATGTGTCGTCATCCACAGCATTCCAGCAATAACTGTATATACAGCCTTGCGCTCATTTGCGAATTGAGGCAATCCAGTGCTATATCTAACCCGGATTTACTTCCGTCCATTTGAAGCTATGTAGACGACAATCTCTACCTGTTGATGAGTATTGATGTGTTTTTTCTGGCAGTCGAAATATGTATTTTAGTATAAGGTAATACATTTATTGAGAGATTCATATGAATGTATAATGATAATTTCAACCATATTAAATAATTTAACTAATGGAGGAAATCCAACATGACAAAATTTAGTCAGAATCCAAACGATTATTCTTTTTCAATTGATCCTGTCGTTATAGCAGAAGAAAATGTTTCAACTAATGGTGATACCAAAAATACTTTTCCAAAAAATATTTTAATTGATAATAATCTTTCTTGGGAAAGCAGCTTAAGCGGTAGAGGTGGAGAAATCATTTTCAAATTAGATGAAGGCAAAACGATTAATGATATCCTCTTAGCTCAGCCAACCTTTAAAGCGTTTATCCTAACGTTTTCTCTTCATGGTTCTAACGACGGAGAAAACTGGTTTAGATTAGGTGCAGTAGAAGCAGTGCCAACTACTGCAAAAACGACTTACCAATTTAGTAATGAGATTCCTTTTCAATATTATAAAATAACTGTACTTTCATCTGGTCTGAACAATACAACAACCTATTATGGTGTACGTTATATTCAGTTAAGAACCGCTTCAATCAATGGCGTTCCTGCCTATAGAAATTCCAGTTTAAATCCCGCAATTGCGGAATAAAAATCAATGTGAGCCTACTGCATCAATTCCTATATGCACATATACAAAAGAGGGGCTGGCTCATGCCACCCCCTTCTTTTTATTGAATTTTTTGAATCATGTTATAAATCATTTCAGCCGCTTCGGCGCGTGTGATTACCTGTTTTGCACGGAAGCTTCCATCTGGATAACCTTGTACTAAATTCATTTCGGTTAGACCCAGTACATCTTCTCTGGCCCATTCCACAATTTGAGAGGCATCTGAGTAGATATTGCTTTCTTGTTGTGGCGTAGCCTTGATAACGTTGTTCACCATTTTAGCCGCCTGCTCCCGGTTAATAACGCGATCTGGAGCAAATACCTTATTACTAAATCCATGAGCGACCTGATCTTTAATCGCTGTTTTTAGTAGATCAACATACCACGCTGATGGATTGATATCCTCGAAGCTTAAAGCCATATCCGTTTCGAGCGGTAATTTCAGGGAACGGACGAGCATCGAAGTGAACTCCATACGTGTTACAGGTCTGCTCGGCTCAAAAAGGGTTTGGGTCATACCCTTCACTACCCCCATATCTGCAAGGGCATTAATCTTATCTTTATTAAATGCCCGTTCAATGTCACTAAAGCGATTGGGCTTCGTTTCGACTGAAGGTGCTTGAATGGTTGCTGTTTCAGTCAACTCCTCAGCATCGGGCTGAATCGGCTTAACGATCCCCCCACCTCCTGCTCCACCGCCTGAGGCTGAGGCTTCAGTACTCCCCGTTGTTTTACCGTGGGCTTGTTTTGCAGTGGTACGCATTCCTTGGGTGTTTTCTGCCCAAAGCTGAACAGCATACGATTGTTTCTCTTTAAGCTGACTCCAAATAAAGCTTCGATCCTTACCACGATATAATTCTGCTTGCCCTTCACTGGTGAGCACGAAAATATCATTTTTGTGCTTTGATTCCCAGTGGATCATAAACTCGCTATTCGTCGTCTCCGTTTTCGAAAACGCAAATTCTGGAGATGGTAACGTTTCTACCTCGCCCTCTGTCTGTTTACCTTCACCGCTTGTGTTAACCGGTTTGACGGTAATACGATACACCGTAGAGCTATCCAAGCCATCTACCTTAAAATTAGAGTTGGCCGTATGACCGATAAGCAGCCCATTTTGGTATACATGGTAGGTATCTGCACCAGGAGCTTCTTTCCACGTCACTACCAGATCGGTATCTGTTACATCTTTAAATGTCAGCTCATGATCTGGTATTGGGCTTGGGAGCGCACGATACGTTAATGGAGTCCACTCACCTGCGCCCGTTGTATTGACAGCTTGAATGCCAAACGAGTACATCGTACCCGGTTGGATACCTGAAAGCTTAATACTACTATCCTTGGTATCTACGATTTCACCAGTATCTTTCCGAATTACAGCATATTGAGAAGCATTTTTGATTTCATCCCAGTTCAGCAAAATCTGTCCATTCCCTAGCTCTGTGACTTTGACGTTTTGCACTTGAGGTGGAAGCGTAAGCAGCTCTTCCCGTACGGGCTGACCGAACCCACTATCATTACCGCTGCTCACCTGAAAATCGTATTTTTTCCCACCTTCTAATCCGGATACGACTACACGTGGTTCCGTGCTGTAATAATCCTGGCTATTAATTGATACTTTGTATTTGGTCTCCCCATCGACTGGGTCCCAAACAATCGCGGCATCATGCTCCCGAACCTCTACCGCTATAAGTCGTTCAACCAATGTGGGTAGTGTTAACACGTTGATAGTTGTATCCTCACCTTTCCCACTTCGATTGTAGGCCCGGATTCGAATATTTGCATTCCTACCTGCGGGCAATCCATCAAAAGTATAGACATGGCTTCCCCGGGAAAGCCGCACATCTGGCTCATCATTAACATTCAAGATGTATCCGTCAGCTCCCTGCACATCTTGCCAATCCACACTGACAGAATATACATCATTCCCTACACTCGCCAGCGTGGTTACCCGATCAGGTAATGTGATGACCCTCAAATGAGCATAATCTCCAAAGCCTGTTGCATTTTCAGCGGAAATGGAATAGTCATACTCCGTTCCTGCCTGAAGTCCGTCATCAGCGAATTCAGTATACACATCCTTATAAACAGATGCTTTGTCCCGCTCCAGAGCATAGTATGTCGCCGTGATTACACGATTCCATTTCAAGTCGATTCCATCGTCCTTCACGGTTACATTTTGGAATCCGCTTGGGCTATCTGGCAGGCTTAAAAAAGACACATGCTTGGCCGCACCCTCTCCACTGGCATTCATAGCTGATACAGAAACATCGTAAAATTCACCCGGCTTCATCCCCGTAATTGGATTATACACATCCTGTGTAACAGTATCCTTAAATATGACTTCCCCTGTACTAACATCTGTTGCTGTAATCTTATAGTTGTCAGCTGAAAGCACTGGCGTAAAATCAGCCATGATTTGTGCTGAAGTACGCGAAATGGTTCGTAATCGGATCTGATCCGGGGCATCAGGTAACGTTAACACACGAACCCGGTTGGAATAAGCATTGCCTCCCACGTGATTACTGGAACGCACTTCATATTCGTATGAACGCCCTCCCTGTAGCCCTGTGTCTGTAAAAGAATTTGTCGGATGCGTAACATCCCAAATCTCATTCGTCGTTAAATTTCGGATGGTATAGACGTAACCATCAGCAAGGCCCGTCGGAAGAGTCCATTGCAGATCGACCTCTGTATTTCGTACGGATGACGCAGAAAGCTCAGCCGGCTGAGGCTGCTTCTGAATGCGAAGTGCTTTGCTGACTGTTTCAGAAATGTTACCCGCCTGATCTTTCACCTTGGCATGAACATACCATTCACCTTCCTTTGAAAGGTTCATCTGAATTCCTGTATCAGCAGCTGTATCCCAAGCCTCGGGTACGTCAGGGCTGTTCGTGATTTTATATTGCATCGTAGCTGGTTCGATCCCCGAATGCTCGTCAGCATATCGTATCCCCACCTGAATACTCGTATCCTTCCATTCACGCGAATCCGGTGTAAGCTGGATCGTCGGGCGTTCCAAATCAATATAAGATGTTGCGAACACCGGATCACTCCGATTTCCAGCCGCATCCACAGCTTGAGCAGTCACTTTGACGATGCCAGAACTATTTAATACTCCCGATGAACCAGGAACATAATGGCCAGAGCCTATTTGATATTCATAATGTACTGCTGAACGATCCGTTCCTCCCGAAATAGCAAATTGCACTGGCTTATTGGTGTATCGAGTGGGCATCGTCACCTCGGAGAACGTCACCTCCGGGGGCGTTGGTCTGGTCCGATCAATTATGACCGATTGAGTCACGATTGGACTAGGCACGTCCAGATTATTGATCGTCCGTGCTGATAGCTCGTACAGCCCTTCTGCATTTAATGTAAAAACGCCATTATATGTCTGCCATGCCCCTGCTGAACTCAAACGATACTGTGTCATCTTGATTCCATTGACAGGATCACTTCCTGAATCAATGGCAATATTCACATTGTTGATCGTTGGCCCCGCCTCGCTAGCTCGGATAGCAGGAGCAGTCGGACCCTTTTTATCAATAGTGACTTCCTTGCTTACTTCCTGACTCACATTACCTACGTTGTCTATGGAGCGGGCATAAACCGTGCTTTTGCCATCTTGATTAACATGGAATGCTCCACCATAGTCTTGCCAACCTTGATTGACAACGCCCGTCACGCGAAATTGTGTATGGGCCAGCCCAGAATAATCGTCCGCTCCTGGCTGCAATGTAATGGTATAGTCATTACTGTTACCCGTTGCACTTATGATCGGTGGCGTCGGTGGCATTTTATCTATCCTGACATTCCCGGAAGAAAGACCACTATACTGGTTATTCACGTCCACAGTCCGGGCATAGATTGTATTTACACCATGATCATATACAGTAAAGGGTCCTGTGTACTGTTGGAATGCTCCACCATTTAGGCTGTATTCATAGTATTTCAGCCCTTCAGGCGCCACGTCTCCATTGATCCATACCGTTACAGGTCCTTTGGTCCATCCCGTACTTGCTTGGCCCTCAGCTCCTGCATTAATCTGGGGTAGTTTGGGCATCAGATCTGATTTGGGGATGACACGGACTCCAAACTTGGATATTTCATTACCAGTCTGCTGGTTAGTACCCATAGCTCTAAAATACCGAATATCTTTTAACGTAATAGAGTCTGTGATCTCTACCCATTTCCCTTCATAAGAGCTACTGGCATATAATTTTGTGACATTGGTCCATGTATATAAATTCGTTCCATTAGGCTGCCAAGTGTTACCCGCTGCTGCATTAGATACAAATATATTAGTATGGTAAGACCCTTCGATATAAACAAAAATCTTATAATCCGACGTCTTAATAGATTTTCCAATATCAACAAAACGTTCTGTCGGCTGCACCACACCCTCACACTTATATCTTGCCGAGCCCATACCGGTATAAACTTCAGTGGCTCCTACTCCATTTCCTGACCAGAACCCCCAACCGTCACCCCCGTTAGGTAGATTATTTTGGCAAAAAGGTCCACCGATGATCTCTTGGGTAGCAGCTGATACTCTATCTGGAAATATAGGAAAGGCAGTTAACATGATCATTACAGCTAAAAATCCATATGCCCACTTGCTATACTTCCTTACCTTTCGCTTATTTTTTGGATACATACATTTCTCCCTTGCTTTATTTTATTTTCAAAGAGTTTACAAACTCGTTTCGGCTAAAATAAAAAAAGCACCCCAAACGAAGGCGGTTAAGCCTAAGTTTGAGGTGCTTCCTCAAAGTAACGAGTATGTTTTGAAGTTATTATACTTCGTTCTAAACGTAATGTAAACAGCACGACATCATTTAAAATTCATACATGCTTGTATTGCACATTATTCCACATCTCGGGATCAGCCTTGAAGCCTTAATGAACGTGAACGCCCAAGTTCCGAAAAAAGCCGCGCAGGTTCTGACTGTAAGAGTCCTGCATAGCGGAAGATTCCTTAAGAATATTTTGCATACTGTTCATAAATGCCGAAGCTGAAGTCGTATCAGCCTTGTCAAACCGATTCTCTATTCGCGTGTTATTTAGAAATTTCGCAATCTCTCCTGCACGTTCCTTATATTCCTCAATCCATTTAGGGTTTTGAGGAACCTTTTGTGCAAAATCTAGCAGCTGACTCAGTCCATTCCCCCCACCTTTAATGTCATTGATGAATGATGTATACCTTTGGGGGTCAGCCTGCTTCATCAATTCCGACATTTTGACGTAATCCTCAGGGGCACCTAGCGGACGGTCTATTGGAGTCGTGTAACTAATATCTCCGGTCTCTGGATCAATGGATCGTGTCAAAGCAATAGCAGCTATCTGGTTCATGGTTTCCAAAAACTCTTTGGCCTTGTCACCTTCCATATAGTGGTCTGCAATATACTTGGATTGGGAAACTCCCATCTCCAGTAGCACGGTTCGCTGGCTCTCATCTGTTACTGTACCATTGACGATAAAATTGGATTCAATCATACTGTACACCGCATTGGACACTTCTTCTGACTGACCTTCTAAAACCCGGTTTAATGCATCATTGATCTGGGTTGTACCGAAATACTTAGCAGACTGTGATACAATAGCTCCTTCAGCCAGCTGCCTACCTGTTTCGCTAATCTCTACGGAGTCTTGGATAACCAAGTCGGAGCGTTTTCCCTCATAAAGCTGGGGGGATTGGGCTTGTTTATCTTCCAAATTTATCCTAAAGCTACTAGTGTTCACAACGGCTCGTTGCATTCTAAGGGGCTCAAAATTCATTTGATTTCCTCCTGTCCTTTGGTAACAGGCACTCTAAGTCGTATGTATAATGTAATGTGACCCTGTTTCTATATATATCGGACAAAGCATATATGGAATGAATATATGCTTTGTCCTAAAAATGAACAAGTATTAAAGCAGTTAATCAACCGCCATAAATACTGTAAGCGAAGTGATATACAATATCTGTGTCTATAATCGAAGTACCCCTAACCTGAGCAGCTACCCCTGAGAGATCAAAATAGTGTGTAAAACTGATTGCTCCGGACAAGTATTCCGCAATACTTCCAGTTGAATGAGGCAGGGAAACGGTAACACTAAAGGCCCCATTCTGATCCGTATAGGCTGTGCCTGTACGAGTGCGATTGCCGCTGCCTTCAGTCCAGTTCTGATTCAACCATGTCATATCAACAGGCGCATTTGCAACAGGATAATTATCAGTTGTAGTAACGACACCCTTCACAGTAAAATCACTGGTTCCATTAACACGGTAATGACGACCGTAAGAATAGGTTGGGTAGTCATTAGGGCCATTTTTAGAAGAGTCGTAACCGTTAATTACAATTTTTCCAGCCCGAAGCACCGGTTTAAGTGTTAGTGTATACAAATGGTCAGCTGAGTACTGATTGGTTGTGTATACTCGTACATAGTAGGTTCCAGTATTCAAAGAAGCATTGTGATTCGTTTGCGGAAGAAGCACCATCTGGTTGCCGCTGAGAGCTCCATAAACTTCCGCTTTGTAACCGTAGCTTTCCGAGGTACTATCCAGCTTTACATTTAATGCATCATAATTGCGGCTCGCAGGGATCGTGATTTGATACCAGTCGTTATCAATGCCTGAATGGATGGAACGTGAGTTAAGGGAAGATCCGCCCGTACTAAAGGTAAAGTTATAAGCATGAAAAGCGCTCTCATCCGGCTCGTATGCATCGTAGCTGGAACTTGTATCGACAGTCAGATAGAAGGGAGCATTAATGCTAGATCCCTTCTTGGCATGAACTGCAATCGCATAAGCCATTTCCGATCCGATAGCGTTGCGCGCTCCTACGTTTTCGGGAAGTGATGCAGCCCCCTGTTCATAATTGTTAAAATAAGTACCGTAGGTAGAAGCGTCTATTGGATTGGGCTTGATGTCACCTGTCGTCATATCAAACTCATATAAGTATAAGTCATAGTCAAGCTGTGCTGAAAATGGTCCGTCCAGCTGAGCCTGCAACAATTCGCCAGGCTGCAAATAGATCGGATATAAAAATTGTGTACCTCCCTCTTCCGTAATCGTACCGGAATACGTAGCAGAAGAAGCTGTGACTGCCGCTGGGCTTGCTTTCAGCGAAGGAACAGCTTCTTTTTTCAATGAGGGTGTCTCTGGTGTCTTGAAGTTGAGATTTTCCTTCATGGCATATACCGAAGAAGTGATACTGTCAGGCTTGTCTGCCCGCGTCAGCTGCTTAATGACGTTTTCATTTGCAGCTGTTAGCTGAACATCAGACTCCGCTTTAATGGCTTGGTCCGATCCCCCATCTGTGCTTTGACTCGCGTTCGCAGTCAACCCAAAAGCGAACAGGAGCATCGTGCTTAGCATAACTGCCATCGCCTTTTTGAACCTCTTCATACTGAAATCCCCTCTCAAATGGTTTAAGGAATTCCCGCTATTCCCCGGATAAACCAGGGTAACTTCTAGGCTGTATGGCTCTATCATAAAACACTTCTGGTACTAATGGAATATACTGTGCAAAAAAAACATAAAGAGCCGCCTTTTTCGAAAATGGAAAGCCTCAGCAAGCCATTGCGAACAAAAGCGACTCTTATATATTACTCTACTACGTTAAAAAATGATTAATTTCTAAGACTGTAAGCAAAAAGATAAATTATATCCGTTGCACTAATCGAGGTGCCGTCGACCTGAGCCGCTACCCCTGTAAGATCATAATAGTGAGTAGAACCAATGTCACTCAAATATTCTACATTTCTTCCTGTAGATTGTGGAAGGGAAAGAGTCACACTGAATCTCCCGTAATCGTTCGTATACGTAGAAGCCGTTCTGGTACGGTTACCGCTGCCCTCGCTCCAGTTCTGATCCAGCCAAGCGACAGTGACAGGCGCATTAGGAACCAGTTGACCATCCGTTGTTTTAACGACACCATTCACGATCAGGCTGCTGCCTCCGTTAATACGATAATGACGACCGTATGAGTAGGTTGGATAGTCATAATAGCCATTGGAGTTATAGCCGGTAATTTCGATTTTACCAGCCTTGAGTACCGGTTTCATGGTTAGTGTATACAAATGGTCGGCTGAATACTGACTTGTGGTGTACACTCGCACATAGTAGGTTCCCGTATTCAGGGAAACGTTGTGATTCGTTTGCGGGAGAAGCACCATTTGGTTGCCAGTGAGCACCCCATAAACTTCCGCTTTATAGCCGTAGCTCTCCGAGGTACTATCCAGCTTTACATTTACAGCATCATAATTACGACCTGCTGGGATCGTGATTTGATACCAATCGTTATCTATACCGGAATGGATGGTGCGGGAGTTAATTGAAGAACCTCCGTTGTTAATTGTAAAATTATAAGCATGAAATGCGCTCTCATCCGGCTCATATGCATCATATTTGGAGCTTGTAGCCACAGTCAGATAGAAAAGATCATTAATACTTGACCCCTTCTTGGCATGGACTGCAATCGCATAAGCCTTTTCAGATCCAGTCGTGTTGCGGGCTCCTACATTTTCGGGAAGTGATGCAGACCCTTGCCCATAATTGTTAAAATAAGTACCGTAGATGGAATTGTCAATGGCATTGGGATTAATGTCACCTGTCGTCATATCAAACTCATATAAGTACAAGTCATAGTCAAGCTGTGCTGAAAACGGTCCGTCTAATTGAGCCTGCAATAATTCACCGGGCTGCAAGTAGATTGGATATAAAAACTGTGTACCTCCCTCTTCCGTAATCGTACCGGAATATGTAGCGGAGGACGCTGTCGCATTCGCTGATGCTGACTTTGGACTTGCTTTCAGCGAAGGGGTAACTTTCTTTTTCAAAACAGATTTCTGTGGTGTTTGCAAGTTGATATTTTCCGTGATGGCATACACCGAATCTGTAATGCTTGCGGGCTTGTCTGCCCGTGTTAAATCTTTAATAACGCTTTCTTTTTCAGTTGTTAGCTGAAAAATGGACTCCGCTTTAATCGCCTGTTCCGTTTTACCCTCTGTGCTTTGACTCGCGTTCGCAGTCATCCCGAAAGAAAGCAGGAGCACCGTGCTTAGCAACAGCGAAGTTGCCTTTCTGAACCTGTTCATACTAAAAAATCCCCTCTCGAATGTTTTACTAAATTTCCGCTATTCCCCAGATACATCTGGAAAACTTCTATGCTGTCTGTCTCTATCATAAAGCAATTCTGGTTCTAATGGAAGATACTTCTTCAAATATTCTTATTTGTAATCCGTGATAATTTTGTCACCGCTTTTGGAACTATGCCTGAGGCAATGGACAAAGTACTGAAAATCCTTGTCTACTTTTTATCCTAAAAATCACGACGAAAAAGGCTACTCTAATTAAAAGGGAGCCTTTTTTTGAGTTTCAAGCTAAAAAACTTGAACACATCTTGAGCGCACATAATGCACCTTTCGTAAAATACGTAAAAAGTTATGGCTCTTCGCTATACTCCGTGGCTAAAGTTACGTTTTCTAGACTAATAGAGCGATTTGACATGGAGCCTCTGCGGGCATGAGTACTCGCGAAAGCCGCGAAGCATAAGGACTTCGCGTTGCTAACCAGCTTATCATGCCCGCCTCTCCATATAAAATCGCAGTCTCTTTACCCCATTCGATGTATATAAGTTGAACTAAAGATTAGAAAACTATGGTAAGGATTTCGTTGCTACATGTCGAAGTAATATAGACAATGACTTTAGACAGGCAGGGGAATTTAATGGACCATTCAGCATCCTTCCAAGAGATCCAAACGGCGATGAAGCAAGCCAAAAAACGTCGGATGTACGAACGATACCAGACGCTGTATTTGTATCTACAAGGAACAGAAGTAGAGCAAATTGCCCATACCATCAACCGAAGTGCAAAAACCGTAAAAGGTTACATTCAAGCGTATGAAACAGGAGGGCTTCCAGGTCTTCAAATGAATCATTCGCCAGGTGCGCCTGTTCGATTAACCCCAGAACAACAAGAAGAGCTGAAACAGACGATCGTGAACTCGGTTCCGCACGATGTGGGCTTTACGGCGCGG
>NZ_JBITPI010000039.1:0-64717 GCF_050467745.1 Paenibacillus sp. NRS-1781 | reverse complement strand
TAGCCTCCTACTCGATTCTGTTCGATTTTGTATGCGACGATTTATGTGTCCATTTCGTGATTTTACATTTCGTTAACATAAACAAACGTTACAATCAACAAATGACCGATATGATGTTCCCGTCACTTCAAGTAGTCAAAAAAAAGGGGACTTCAGAACGATGATAACGGAACCAAAGACCCAGCCGAGTTCCACTGCCATGGTTGAACGTGAATCTAACAAGCCCATTACTACCTACGTGCCTTGCCGGGAGGTTCCGATCATTGGTACGGATATGTCTTGTAAAGAGCTATTAGCACTTATGAAAACGCAAGAAGACATTCCCTGTGTCATTGTCGTTGATAAAAATGGCCTTCCGTTGGGCATTATTATGAGAGATGCGTATAACCGCCATTTTACGGGCAGGTTTGCTGCGGCTTTATTTTATGACAAGTCTGCGGCCATATTTGCTGACCCTGATACATTAATGGTGGATCTGGAAAGCCCGGCAGCGGACATTGTAGAGCAGGCGATGCTGCGTCAAGATCAACAATTTTACGATTGCTTGTTGATTAAGGAGGGGACGAGGTTACTTGGGGTGCTGACGATTCGTGATATCCTGTCGGTTGTTCAGCGGATGCAGAGAGAGGCGGACGAGCATCGGGGTAATGTGGTTCGGCATAGCTATGATGGTGTCCATCGGATTCAGACAACTGTGCTGGATGCCGCTAAAGAGGCTGGCGACAGTGTGCGTCTAACTCGTTCGATGAGTGAATTATCCCGCCGTGGCAAAATGGAACTGGAAGATGTTCTGCTCTCCTATCGGGCAGTCACAGAGCAAATGAAGCGTCAGCATGAACAGATTACAGCGCTAACACAATTGCTGAGTGACATTGCAGGCATGGCTTCCTCCATCCGCGCACTCGCGGATCAAAGTGGACTGCTGGCGATCAACGCATCAATAGAAGCGGCACATGCTGGAGAACATGGGCGTGGCTTCCAGATCGTATCTCAGGAGGTGCGCAATATGTCACTTCAGACGAAAGCCTTTTCCGCACAGATTACAAGCTTGCTTACGGATATTGAACAAATGCTGCGTGATACGGCCGATCTGACGGATACGAGCATGCAGCAGATTAATACCGGCTCCCGGTATATATCCGCTGGAACCCAAACGTTTACCCAACTGTTACAGGCCGTTGCTGAAATTGAAACTAAAAACAACGAAATGTCCCGTTCCGCAGAGGAAGCGGCTTTGAATGCAGCCGGGATTGCGCAGGAGCTGAAGCTTATGCTGAATCCCTGATCATTTTACATACCGTTAACAAATCCACCATACTGAATTTACACACAGCTTATATAATCTTCATATTGTGCAAATCAGGTGCAATGCTTGAGGACCATAACTGCAACACGAAGGAGATCATAAATCAATGAATGATTCCGTTATTCGGATTGATAAGCTGAACTTGTATTATGAGAATTTTCAAGCGCTGAAACATATAAACCTGGATATTCCTGAAAAAACGGTAACAGCCTTCATCGGACCGTCCGGCTGCGGTAAATCTACCTTGTTGCGTACGCTGAATCGGATGAACGATATGATACCGGGAACGCGTATTGAAGGTACGGTGAGTATCGCAGGCCAGGATATATATGGCGATACGATGGAAGTAGAAGCTCTGCGCAAGCAGGTGGGGATGGTTTTTCAACAGCCTAATCCGTTTCCTAAATCTATTTATGATAACGTGGCATACGGTCCGCGTCTGCATGGAATCCGGCAAAAGGACAAGCTGGACGAACTGGTGGAGCAAAGCTTGCGGCAGGCGGCACTCTGGGAAGAGGTTAAGGACTTTCTCAAGCGTTCAGCCCTGAGCTTGTCCGGCGGACAGCAGCAGCGGCTGTGCATTGCTAGAGCGCTTGCTGTGCAGCCAGATATTTTGCTTATGGATGAGGCAACGTCAGCGCTGGACCCGATCTCCACGATGAAGATTGAAGAACTGGTTCAAGAGCTGCGTGACAGATATACGATCGTCATGGTGACGCATAACATGCATCAGGCGGCTCGTGTGTCCGGTCGTACTGCTTTTTTCTTGAACGGTGTTGTGGTAGAGGCGGCAGATACAGAGACGATGTTTTCCACGCCGCAGGATTCCCGTACGGAAGATTATATTTCCGGCCGGTTTGGCTAAAGTTGACCAGATTAGTAATGCCAGGAGGGGTGACTTCGAAATGATTCGCAGAAAAGGTTTTGATGAAGGATTAGATGAGCTGAGAGCCGTACTGCGCGAAATGGGTGCACATGTATCGAAGGCACTCGATCAGGCCATTGAATGTTTGCAGACCAAAAATACGGAATTGGCCCAGCAGGTGGTCAAAAATGATGCATCTCTCAATGCGCTGGAAGAGAACATTCTCGATATGGGCTCCAAGCTCATTATTACCCAGCAGCCGGTAGCCAAGGATTTACGCCGGATCATTGTTGCTTTTAAAATTTCCAGTGATCTGGAAAGGATGGGGGATTTGGCCCTCGATATTGCCAAGGTCACGCTGCGTCTGGAAGGGCAGCAGGTCATCAAGCCGCTGGTGGATATTCCGCAGATGGCTTCGATCGTCAAAGAAATGATTGACGACGCAATTACATCCTATCTGGATGAAAATACAGATTTGGCTTATAAAATGGCCAAAGAGGATGATCGTGTAGATTCCATGTATAGCCATATGATCAGCAATCTGTATGTGTTTATGGTAGAAAAGCCTGAGGAAGCTCCACAAGGCATGCTGCAACTGCTCGTCGGACGATATATTGAACGGATTGGTGACCATGCGACGAATATCGGTGAAAGCACTGTATATCTCGTGACAGGGGAGCGACCAGATTTGAACCAGTAGGGCTTTTCAGGTATATAGCGGTTGTTTCTGACCCAGACTTGTCTTTGTGCAAAAGACGAATCTGGTTAGGGAGCAGCCGTTTTTTTCTGAAAAAGGAGCCTTTATGTTAAGATAGGAAAAGGAATGCGTAAAACGAAAGAACGTTTCGAATGCATTGATGAACTTGCGAGGTGCTAAATGGATAAACTCATGCTTATAGATGGCAACAGTATCATTTACCGGGCGTTTTTCGCTATGCCGCCGTTAACGAATTCGAGCGGACAGCAGACGAACGCGGTGTACGGATTTACAACGATGTTGCTGCGGCTTTTGGAGGAACACAAGCCGACACATATTCTGGTTGCCTTTGATGCTGGAAAAATAACGTTCCGTCACAAAGGATACGAGGATTACAAGGGTGGACGGGAAAAAACGCCGCCGGAGCTGTCCCAACAATTTCCACTGCTGAAAGAGCTGTTGACCGCCTTCGGCATTGCCCAGTTTGAGCTGGATGGCTATGAGGCGGACGATATCATTGGAACCCTGTCTAAAACAGCGGACGAAGCTGGTTTTAACGTGCTGGTGGTTACCGGAGATAAGGATATGCTTCAGTTGGCTTCGGACAACGTCACTGTCGGCTTAACCCGCAAAGGGGTTACCGAGGTGGAGACGTACGGACCTGAGCAGATTCAGGAGCGTTATGGCTTGAAGCCGCTGCAAATCATCGACCTCAAAGGTCTGATGGGCGATACGTCGGACAACATTCCGGGGATTCCGGGCGTGGGGGAGAAGACTGCGCTCAAGCTGTTGCACCAATATGGCTCGGTCGAAGAGGTGCTGGCGCATACGGATGAGCTGAAAGGCAAGATGAAAGAGCGCGTTGAAACGCATGCAGATGATGCACGGATGAGCAAGGATTTGGCGACCATCTATCGGGATGTAACGCTGGACAAGCAGCTGGAAGATGTTGTCTTCGACGGGCTGCAAGCAGAAACAGCGGGACCTGCGCTGGCGAAGCTGGAGTTCAAGTCCTTGCTGGAGCGTTTATCCTTTTCGGGTGAGGTTGGCAGTGCTGGAATAGACGTAGAGGAAGCTGCGGCTGACGTGACCGTATTGGACGAACAGCGGATTAGCGAGCTGGTACATGAACTGGATACCGTCGATCTGCTACATGTAGAGACCCATGGCGATAATCCGCATCATGCTGAAATTGTGGGTCTGGTCTTTGGCGGAGCGGGGCGACAGTTTTTTATGACCTTGGATGTACTGCACACTGATGCAGCCAAGCCTGTCCGTGAATGGCTCGCCGATGTTGGGCGCAAAAAGCGGGGGCATGATTTGCACCGTACGGATTTAGCCTTGCATTGGCACGGGATTGAATTTGCCGGGGCGGAATTCGATGTACAGTTGGCCGGATATTTGCTGGACCCGACGGATGCAAACCAGTCGCTGAGCGGATTGGCAGCCAAGCATAGCTTGTCCTCGATTCGTCCGGACGATGAAGTGTTCGGCAAAGGCGCTAAATATAAAGTACCTGACGTGGATGTGCTGTCCGATCATGTGGCGCGCAAGGCGGCGGTGATTGAAGCGCTGGTACCTGTACAGCAGGCCGAGCTGGAAAAAACGGAAATGCACAAGCTCTTCCATGAGCTGGAGATGCCGTTGTCCCGCATTTTGGCGGATATGGAGAAGCAGGGCATTTTGGTGAATGTGGAAGAACTGCGCGCTTTGGGTAAAGAATTTGAAGCCCAGATTGAAACGCTGGTGCGCGAGATTTACATCATTGCCGGTGTAGAGTTCAATCTGAATTCGCCCAAGCAGCTAGGTGAAATTTTGTTCGATAAGCTGGGCCTTCCTGTTATCAAAAAGACGAAAACCGGGTACTCCACCGATGCCGAGGTACTGGAAAAGCTCGCCCCCTATCATGATATTGTGCAAAACATTTTGCAGTACCGTACCATTGCGAAACTCCAATCCACGTATGTGGAAGGATTGCTTAAGGAAATTTCGGATAAAACGGGCAAGCTGCATACGTATTTCCGACAGACGGTTGCAGCAACCGGACGATTGAGCAGTCAATACCCAAATTTGCAAAATATTCCGATTCGTCTGGAAGAGGGACGTAAAATCCGTAAGGTATTTGTGCCGTCCGAGCCGGGCTGGTCTATTCTCGCGGCGGACTATTCGCAGATCGAGCTAAGGGTGCTGGCTGACATTTCGGATGATGAGCGATTGAAGGAAGCCTTTGTCCACGACATGGATATCCATACGAAGACCGCGTCCGATGTGTTCGGCATCCCTGCGGAAGACGTAGATTCTAACATGCGGCGTTCTGCCAAGGCGGTTAACTTCGGGATTGTCTACGGGATCAGTGATTACGGTTTGTCGCAAAACCTGAATATTACGCGCAAGGAAGCGGCTCGCTTTATTGACCAATATTTTGACGTGTTCCAGGGCGTTCGTCGTTACATGGATGATATTGTGAAGGATGCGAAGCGGGACGGATACGTAAAAACGCTGCTGGAACGCAGACGTTATTTGCCGGAGATTAACGCCAGCAACTTCAACCTGCGCTCGTTCGCGGAGCGTACCGCCATGAATACGCCGATTCAGGGTACCGCAGCCGATATTATCAAGCTGGCGATGGTGCAGATGGACGCGGCGCTTCGCGATCGTAATCTTCGTAGCCGTATGCTGCTTCAAGTACATGATGAGCTTGTTTTCGAGGTTCCGCCGGAGGAATTGGAAACGATGAAAGAGCTTGTCCCGGCTACGATGGAAGCGGCGCTGAAGCTATCTGTACCGCTCAAAGCGGAAGTTAGCTATGGAAGTAATTGGTATGAAGCAAAGTAAGTTATTCAATGAGTAGATAGTCCCAATTTAACGCTGCTTCCGTTATAATATAGGGTGAGGTGAAGACATCATGCCGGAATTACCGGAAGTAGAAACGATTAAACGAACGTTAAACGAGCTTATCGTCGATAAACATATAGATCATGTGACCGTGAATCTGCCGCGCATTATTCAGCGGCCTGATGATATACACGCTTTTGCTATGGAATTGGCTGATCATCGCATTACAGGAGTGGAGAGACGCGGGAAGTTTTTGCGGATTCTGCTGGACGGGCTGGTGCTCGTTTCCCATCTCAGAATGGAAGGACGGTATGGCCTATATTCGCAAAATGATCCTGTGGAAAAGCATACTCACGTTATCTTTCATTTTACGGATGGAACGGAATTACGCTATCAGGATGTTCGCCAATTCGGCACAATGCATTTATTTACGGAAGGACAGGATTTGCTGGAAAAGCCGCTGAACAAGCTCGGTCTGGAGCCGATGGACGAGTCCTTTACACCGGAGGCGCTTCGCGCCGCTGTGGGGACCCGTTCGACTTCGATCAAGGCTGCGCTGTTAAACCAGTCATATGTCGTGGGCATCGGGAATATTTATGTGGATGAGTCGTTGTTTAAGGCGGGTATACATCCGGCACAGCCGGCCAAAAGCTTGGAGGGTGACCAGTTCCGTGTGCTGCATGAAGCGATTATCTCCACACTGAGCGCTTCGATTTTGGTCGGAGGATCGTCCATCAAATCATTCGTCAATGGACAAGGCCAATCGGGCGACTTCCAGCATCAATTGCAAATCTATGGACGTAGCGTTAAGCCTTGTGTTCACTGTGGTACATTGATCGAAAAATCCGTCGTAGCCGGACGTGGTACCCATCATTGCCCAGTCTGCCAGCCTCTGCGTTAAACAGGTACAGTCACCCAAAGCCCATTCCTCTCATATATTGATTCCAAGTACCAATACTGCGAAGGGTTTCGGCTTCTTTAAGGCCCTTCCTTTCGCAATGGGAGGGAATTGGAGTGGCTAATCATTGGGGAGCCCTGCTGCTGCTGGCATTTGCACTAAGTCTGGACAGTTTTGGAGTCGGTGTTACATATGGGCTACGCAAAATGAAAATTCCATTGCTGTCCATTGTCATCATTTCAGTATGCTCAGGTTTGGTCATTGGCATATCCATGCAGCTAGGCGCATTATTGTCGCAGGTTCTGTCTCCTGTATATACGACGGTTTTTGGCGCTGTCATTCTGATTGGGATTGGCTGCCACTCTTTGTATCAGTCCCTGCATCGCAAAGAAGATCTGATTGATGATCCTGATCCTGAGAACAGTAATGTTCTGGTAGGGGAGAAATCTTTAGAAGTACAAGAGGAACGGACCGTATTTTCTTTGGAATTCCGCAAATGGGGTCTCGTTATTCGGATTCTCCGAAGTCCGTCTGCTGCAGATATGGACCGTTCAGGCAGTATATCCGCTATGGAGGCGGTTTGGTTAGGTATCGCTTTATCGGTAGATGCGTTCGGTGCAGGATTGGGAGCAGCTATGCTGGGCTTTCAGCCACTCGCTACTGCGCTGGCTATTGCACTATTCAGTGGGACATTTTTGATTGCAGGTATGAAAACAGGTTTCTGTCTGTCGGCATTCCGATTTATGAAGGCGCTGGGTGTGTTACCGGCATTATTATTGATTATGATGGGTATATTGAAGCTGTTATGAGGTGAAAGAGCATGAATATCGGATTAACCGGAGGTATTGCTACCGGTAAAAGCACCGTGTCGGCTCTACTGGTCGCCAAGGGTGCGCTGCTGATTGACGCAGATGCCATTGCCCGGGAAGTAATGCTTCCGGGGCACCCGGTGCTGACGGCGGTCATACAGCATTTTGGACAAGCTGTGATGAACAGTGATGGAACTTTACACCGCAAAAAGCTGGGCGAGATTGTATTTGGAGACCCTGCTCAAAGGCAGGCGCTTAACGATATTACACATCCTGCGATTCGTGAGGAAATGCGTACGCGCATGGAAACTTACGAGCAGGAACAGCCGGACAAGCTTGTTTTGGCGGATATCCCGTTACTGTATGAGTCCGGGCTGGAGAGCTTGTACGATGAAATTATGGTGGTATACGTACCACGTGATGTGCAGCTCCGGCGTCTGATGCTCAGAGATGGATTGACCGAGGAACAAGCTGGCCTTCGGTTATCCTCGCAAATGGATATTGAACAAAAAAGAAGCCTGGCCGATATCGTCATCGACAATAGTGGAACACAGGCTGAAACAAAACAGCAAATTGATCAATTCTGGCAGCGAAAGGGACTGGCATGAATATTTTGCGCAAAAAAAGAGTCCTGCTGACTTTGTTTGTTGGGTTTGTCTTGATTCTGTTTTTTAATTCAAACTGGATGTCGTGGTTCTATCCGATTCAATATAAGGATGAGATCCGGCAATACTCGCAGACGTATGAAGTGGACCCGTTTTTGGTGGCGTCCATTATCCGTGTTGAGACGAACTTTAAGACCAGCAAGCAGTCGCACAAGGGTGCACTGGGACTCATGCAAATCATGCCCGATACGGCGAATTGGATTATGGACAGCGCCCAGATCCAAAAGGTTCCGCTGGATAGCGTCAAGCACGAGCCAGGCACCAACATTGAGCTGGGAACCTGGTATGTGCATAACCTGTCGATGAAATTTAAGGATAATCCGGTAGCTATCGTTGCGGCTTATAACGCAGGCCCCGGTAAAGTGCAGGAGTGGCTGGATAAGGGCGTATGGGATGGGAAAGAACAATCCATCAAGCAGATCCCTTTTGGCGAGACACGACATTATGTACAGCGGGTTATTTACTACTACAGGCAATACACCAAAATTTATAATCAGTTTTAACGGATGACGAGGCTGCGTGTAAATATGTCATGACAGAATGAGCCTGATGGCATTAAAATGAAAAAAGCGCAGGATAGGCTGCATTTAGCAGCCCGTCCATACACTTTTTCTTGTTGCTTCTGCGTTATTACCGCGATTATTGGTATTGACCTGCCAATTGTTGTTCGGCGATCGTTACGAGGCGTTTTGTGATGTAGCCCCCGATCGAACCGTTCTCATAGGAAGTCATGTTACCTTGGTATCCATCTTGAGGAATGCTGATACCCAGCTCTTGAGCGATTTCATATTTCATTTGCTCCAGAGCGCCGGAGGCTTTGCTGACTACCAGGTTGTTGGAGTTGCCATTGTTTCCTTGTGCCATTGTTGTTCACCTCCTCGCGACGTGGTAAACCTATTATGAACCGTTTTGACAAAATTATTACGAAAAAGTACAGGGGATTTATTGGAAAAAGAAAGTGGTGAATTTATGAAATGTCCTTACTGTGCTTACAATGGAACAAAGGTGCTGGACTCGCGGCCTGCGAATGATAACAAGTCCATCCGCCGCCGCCGCGAATGCGAGCAATGTGCCAGGCGTTTTACCACCTTTGAAATGGTGGAGGAGACTCCACTGATGGTCATTAAAAAGGATGGCAGCCGTGAAGAATTCAGCCGTGATAAAATGCTGCGCGGTCTCATTCGGGCCTGCGAGAAGCGTCCTGTATCTGTCGAGCAACTGGATATGATCGTATCCCAGGTGGAAAACGCTATCCGCAACACAGCCGCTACTGAGGTGGACAGCCAGCAGATCGGCGAGCTGGTCATGGAACAGCTCTATCCTGTTGATGAGGTTGCCTACGTGCGCTTTGCGTCCGTATATCGGCAGTTCAAAGACATCAACATGTTTATGAAGGAACTGAAAACACTTTTATCCAAAGATACAGCCAGCGACTAGATCGCTGACTGTATCTTGGTTGATGGCGGAAGGGTAATTATAATTTTTTTTTATTAAAGTATTGACACAGGGATGAAAATTTTATATGATATAGGAGTCGCTTGAAACGTTTTTAATTACATATAATGGGGCCTTAGCTCAGCTGGGAGAGCGCATCGCTGGCAGCGATGAGGTCAGGGGTTCGATCCCCCTAGGCTCCACCAATTTTATATTATGGACTCTTAGCTCAGTTGGTAGAGCAGTTGACTCTTAATCAATTGGTCCAGGGTTCGAGTCCCTGAGAGTCCATCCTTTAGAAAAACGGCAGAAATGTCGTTTTTTTGTTTTGAATTTAGCTTTGTTATCCTTCGTGGTCACACGTTTGGTCACAGAAGGCCCTACTTTCTTGATGAAAAATAAACGCCATGTTCTCTTTAATGAGGACACGACGTTTATTTTAGTTTTACTCGATGCTTTTAAGAAAGGCAGTCATTCAACCTATGAGCTTGTTACTTATGATCAAATCCGTTAAAATCCCTGAGCATTTCAATAAAATGTTCAAGTTGTTCATCGTCCCATCTTGAAATGTGTTCGTAAAATACAAATTCTTTCTCTTTTAGAGCATCCATCGTCTTTTGTCGCCCAAGCTCAGTGAGGGATAGAAGTATTCCTCGACGATCATCAGGGGAGGCTTCCCTTTTCACATAACCCAAAAGCTCAAGCTGTTTGACGAGACGGCTAACCGAACTGCGATCCATAGCTGTTGATTCCGCCAGCATAGTGGCGCTTGTTGGGCCGTACGAGTAAAGCCAACGGATAATATGGAAGCCCGCAGGTTGTATTGAAGGATTGAAACGTGCTGCAGTTTTGACATTTAGCGCATGTGAGGCGCTTATGAGGGCATTGATTTGTTCGCCGAGCCCCAGCTCCAATTGGCCTCTTGGTGTATTTTTGTGTCGATCAACATTCATCCTATTTCACCTAACCTTAATTGATAAAGTAAATCATTCAAGTAAATTAATTGACATATATCAATTAAAATAATATAGTTGATTTATATCAAGTATATGACTACATCAGCTGCATGTCAAAACTTGAGACGGATATAATGGAGTAAAGCAATGAACGGCCAATTACATTGACAATGACTATTCAGTACAAAGGAGAATCACTATGATGGCTAATCCGATTGTTGTAATAACTGGCGGAACGAGTGGTTTGGGGCAACTCGTTGCGATTGAATTGGCTAAACGTGGTACTCATCTTATCCTGACAGCCAGGAGCAAGGATCGCGCAGAAGCTACTGAAAAAATGATAAAAGAAATGATGCCCTCAACAAAAGTAGACTTTTTTTTCGGTGACCTATCCTTAATGAAGGATGTCAGACGTATAGGAAACGAGATTTCAACTGCATACCCCAAAATAGATGTGCTTTTGAATAATGCAGGACTGCATGCATTCGAACAACGGGTAACCTCCGAGGGATTTGCAGAAATGATGGCTGTGAACTATTTATCACCGTGGTTATTGACGCACGCCTTACAGCATTCCTTGAAAAATGCAGGAAGCGCCAGAATTGTCAATGTTGCCTCGGAAGCTTCACGCAATCATGGCGAGCTTAAGCTCCCTGAGGATTTGACCCATATATCTCCTTTTACTGCCAGAGGCTCTTCTGCAATATATGGAAAAACCAAGCTGTATAACATTATGTTTACGGGTGAATTGGCACGTCAATGGACTGGAACGGGCATCAGTGTGAACGCTCTGAATCCGGGGTTTAATGTTACTGGTCTCGGACGTGAGCTCTGGTTTGCATCAATGCTTGAGCGTTTATTGAATTTTTTTCATATTGGTGATCCACGCAGAGGAGCTGATATTATGACTCGCTTAATGGTGGACCCGCAGTACCAGGCAGTAACAGGAGGGTATTTTAATGTTGGAACCGGACATTCGATTGTACCTGTAGACCCCGGTGGAGATATTGCTATGCAAAATAAACTGTGGAATTGTACGAAAGAATTACTGCAACAAAGAGGTCTTCTTACAATATAACCTGACTTTATGGATTACAGCGGTAAACTGAGGACTGTTTTGTAAAAATCCAAGGTGGGGTAGCATGAAAAAAGTTTGATCATTTATAGTATATATATCGTTTTTATGCTATATAATTGGACTTTTTTGCTTAATAAGATCCAGACACAGAGGACTGAAAGACGTTCCTCAATATTTTGTAATGGAGGCTTTGCTTGTGGATAACGTTGTCTCGGAGTGGGCAGAGTCCCATTTTCCTTTATATACGGCTGACAGTATCCATTCGCTGTACAGCACCTCGAATTTTCCGATGTATAAGATTCATGAGAGTGTAACCGTGCTGATTGCGATTGCCAGCGGCAAAGGTATTCTCAGGATTAATGATCAAATGTACGAGCTCATGGAAGGGAGCGTCATCCTTCTCCCGGCCCATAGCCATGCCGCTTTAATTACGAATCTCCAGCAACCACTTCATGCTTATAAGCTTTTAATCCGTACGCGAGAGCAGGCAAATCCTCTACCCACAGGTGTAATGATGCGGAAAAGCGAGGTGGCCTCTAATGCTAATATTCAGTTTTTTCCTTATGAACCTGCGATTGTGGCCCATGTGGAGGAGCTGTATATCCATCGTTTACCTGCTAGTGAAGCCCGTCATGTGCAGAATCAAATTATATTTCACCAAATCATTCTTCTACTGTTGAAACAGCAGGAGGCCAAGTATGCTGCCAGTGAGCAGCCGTCGATGGAACACAGTATTACTTATTTGGAAAACAACTATAGCGAAAAAATAATGCGTGAGCAGTTGGCCGCGATTGCAGGCGTAAGCCGATCACATTATTCTATCCAGTTTAAGCAGCTTACCGGTTTTTCCCCGAACGAATATTTGTCGCGGCTGCGTGTTCACCGAGCCAAAGAGCTGTTAATAAGCGGATCAGGCACGCTTCGGGAAATTGCAATGAAGGTAGGTTACAAGGATGAATTTTATCTAAGCCGTCGTTTTAAGCAGCATACAGGAGCATCACCTTCAAGCTACAACCGCGGATCATCCCAACGTGTGGCTGTATTGCTCATACCTTACGCCAGCCATCTGTTGCTGCTTGGATTGGAACCTGCTGTCACCATTTCGGAAAGCAGCGAATATGTGAAGACGAATGGTCTGGAGCCGCCGCAAACGATGAAGTTTATAAGCACGAACTGCTCTGCTGAACAGGTGAACTCGGTATTGCTCGATACCCACATTGAGTTGATCATTGCAGCCAAACAGCATTTGCACCAATATGGGCTGAATCCTGAGCATTTGCGAGTTGTAGCGCCTATCGTGGAAATTTCATGGATGGAAATGGGATGGAAAGAGCATCTGCGTCGTATCGCACATGCTGTTCAGCGGAGCGATCGGGCAGAGCAGTGGTTGGCTGCTTTTGAAAAGGAAGAACAGGCAGCCCGCTCTCTGGTACAGCAATGCGGAGTCGCTAATGAAATCATAACGATTTTGGTGATTAAGCCGGATAAGCTGCTCGTTTACGGAGCGAGAAATGTCGGATATATTATCTATCAATCGCTTGGACTACGGCCTCCTGAATTGATCGGGCAGGAGATGAAGAAGCTAGGGGATCAATTTCATTCCATTCCCATTGAGATATCCCAACTCGCAGCTTATGCAGGGTCGCAATTATTGGTTGCAGTGTTTCCGGATGAGAAGGGCTCCACCGCACATAGTGAAATGGTATTCAAGTCCTCCTATTGGAACAGCCTTCCCGCTGTACAGCGGAATAATGTACGTCTGCTTGACCTGGATGAATGGTTGCCCTACAATCCGGTTTCTATTCGTTTGCAGCTTCAACGCGCGGTAGCTTTATTTACAAGTGATCAATAGTCCAAGTCATTTTCCAAACAAAAAGGCATGGTTCGGCGCATAGTGGTTCCATATAATTAGTTCATACAAATGAGAATGAATTTCATAATCAATGAAAAGGGTACGAAGTTCAAGATTAGTATCTTATCTACGATATGATGATTCATTGAACATAGCGTTTTGAAAGGGAGAGAGTTATTTTATGAGAAAGCTGTTTATTCCGCTGGTACTTTTACTTGTGGTTGTATTGAGTGCTTGTGGAGGAAATCAGGCGAACCATGCCGAGAATGGTAAAAGTTCGTCCTCTGAGGCTACTTCGGATTCGAAATCGAAATCTACCACTTTCGTCTATCAATCCGAGAATGGCCCCGTAGAGGTTCCGACTCATCCACAACGCGTCGTTGTGCTTACCAGATTTTTAACGGGTAACGTGATGGCACTCGGTGTGCCTCTGGTTGGCGTGGACGAAATGTCCAAGACCAACCCGAATTTTGAAGAAAAGCTGAAAGGCGCCGAGGCGGTAACAGACGAAAGTCTGGAGAAGATCATCGAGTTGAATCCGGATCTGATTATCGGGCTTTCAGATATTAAAAATGTCGATAAATTTAAGCAAATCGCTCCTACTGTCACTTATACATATGGCAAGGTGGATTTCTTAACCCAGCAACGTGAAATCGGCAAATTGTTGAATAAAGAAAAAGAAGCACAAGCCTGGATTGATGATTTTACAGCCCGTGCCCAAAAAGCCGGAAAAGAAATCAAGGCGAAGATTGGTGCCAATGCGACGGTTTCGGTCATCGAGACATTCAATAAGCAGCTCTATGTCTATGGCGATAACTTTGGCCGTGGAACCGAAATTCTCTATCAGGAGTTCGGACTCGCCATGCCGAAGAAAGTGAAGGAGGCGACCCAGAAAGAAGGATATCTTGCCTTATCGACGGAGGTTATGAAGGATTACCTGGGTGACTATGTCATTTTCAGTAAAAACGCGGATGAGGATAATTCGTTCCAGAATACCGAAACGTACAAGAATATTCCCGCGGTCAAAAATCAACGTGTCTTCGAGGCCGACGCGAAGGCGTTCTACTTTAACGATCCACTGAGTATGGAATACCAATTGAAATTTTTCATTCAACATTTTCTCGGCCAGTAAACGTTGATTCCTATTTCGGGACCGCAACGATTAGGGACGTCTACGATTCAAAGCATGGCAACGATAGGCCTTTCGTTGTAAATCATTTTTATTCGATGCGAAGGAACTGGTTATCTAACAGTTTCTTCGCATATTTCATTAAAGAAGAGATGAGAGTCCGATGAAGATTAAACAACATGCCTTTCCTTTTGCGTATAAGCTCTTTGGCAGTGTGCTGGCGCTCATTGTGTGTTTCATCATTTCAATGATATTCGGTGCAGCGGAAACGACGCTCCACGACCTGTGGCTTGCTCTCACCTCGGGTACCAAGGATGACAAGATTCTCATGCTGCGTGAGATTCGGCTACCCCGCGAGCTGGGGGCGATGCTGGTTGGTGCCGCTTTTGCTGTGTCCGGTGCTATTATGCAGGGAGTTACCCGCAATCCGCTGGCCGATCCGGGCTTGCTGGGCCTGACTTCCGGCGCCAATATGGCGCTCGCATTGGCTTTCGTATTCATCCCGGGCATAAACTACTTCGGCATCATGGTAGCCTGCTTTCTCGGGGCCGCTCTGGGCGCAGTTTTGGTCATCGTCCTTGGCTCAATTCGTCGAGGCAATCTGTCCCCGATCCGAGTCGTTCTAGCGGGAGCGGCTGTATCCGCGTTTCTGTATGCCATCTCGGATGGCGTCAGCATCGCATTCAAAATTTCAAAGGATGTATCCATGTGGACTGCCGGGGGTCTGATCGGAACGACGTGGGGACAAATACAGGCCATTGCACCAGTCATCCTTCTTGGCATCATGGTAGCTCTGATGCTTTCCAACCAACTGAGTATTCTCAGCCTGAGTGACGAGGTGGCGGCTGGATTGGGGCAAAATCTGGTATGGATTAAATCCATCCTGTTCGTCCTTGTCATTGCGATTACGGGTGCATCGGTCGCGCTTGTTGGAAACATGGCATTCGTGGGGCTGATGATTCCTCATATTGTCCGTAAAATGGTTGGCACCGATTATAGGTATATCCTGCCTTTCTCGACTTTTGTAGGAGCTACGTTCATGCTGCTTGCAGATACGCTGGGCCGCACGATTAATACACCTTACGAGACGCCGGTGGCAGCGATCGTGGCGATGCTGGGCTTGCCCTTTTTTCTGCTCGTTGTGCGTAGAGGAGGTAAAGCTTTCTTATGATTCTGTCCGCACTTGTTCGAAAACAACGCCTGATCCTGCTCGTCAGTTTAGGGCTAATTATTCTAACCGCTATAGCCAGCATGGCCTGGGGATACTCGTCTTTGTCGTTTGACAGGCTGCTCCCTGTTTTGTTCGGTCAAGGCACCTTCAAAGAAGAATTTGTTCTGTTCTCTGTCCGGCTGCCACGGATTTTTATTACGTTGCTATCGGGCATGGCGCTTGCGTTATCCGGCTCTATTCTGCAAAGTATCACCCGTAACGACTTGGCCGACCCAGGCATCATCGGCATTAATTCTGGCGCGGGCGTAGCGATTGCGTGCTTCTTTCTGTATTTCCCGATTGATGTCGGATCGTTCGTCTATGTTCTGCCACTTGTCGCTTTTATGGGCGCATTAATAACAGCAGCTTTGATCTATGTTTTCTCGTATAGCCGAGCGAGCGGACTTGATCCCATCCGGCTGGTGTTGGTCGGGGTTGGTTTCTCGCTTGCGCTGTCGGGGATCATGATTGTAATCATCTCCTCGGCGGAACGCTCGAAGGTCGATTTTATCGCGAAATGGATTGCGGGCAATATATGGGGCACGGACTGGCCGTTCATTTGGGCGCTGCTTCCCTGGCTGATCCTGCTTATACCGTTTACCTTGTACAAGTCGCAACGTCTCAATCTTCTTGCTTTGAGCGAGCCGTCGGCGATTGGCGTCGGTCTGAAGCTTGAACGGGAACGCCTCGTTCTCATTCTGACGGCGGTCGCTGCGGCTGCATCTGCGGTATCTGTCACGGGTGGTATCGCGTTTATCGGGTTGATGGCCCCGCACATGGCCAAGGCCCTGGTCGGGCCACGCAATCAGTTGTTCATTCCCGTCGCGGTTCTGCTCGGTGGATGGTTGCTGTTAATCGCGGACACAGTCGGTCGCAATCTCACAGATCCCGACGGTATTCCCGCAGGCATCATGGTGTCGTTAATTGGTGTGCCTTATTTTGCTTATTTACTGCTTAGGAAGTAGCACCGACGCGAAGTCAGGCAGGCTAATTCAAGTAGTCCAGAGCTAGAGAGCTAGAGTCCCGCAATATCAATCCTTAAAAAACGGCAGAGATGTCGTTTTTTATTAGTTTATAAGTTCTGATTTCGAAGTACTACCATGACTGCGATTTCCAAGATAGGATACGTTGTATCTATGAGGAGATTGATTGCAGTATTTTGTATTCAGTAAATTAAATAATCGGCGAGGATTTTCAAGTACTCATCATTCACCAATTTTCTAGGGGAAAATACGGCTGTTAAAAAAGTTAGAGATTTTGAATGTGCGACTTTTTCATTCATCATGGAATGGTTGGCTTCAGGTAAATGGATGACGGACAGCAGCTCTGAAGGCACCTTCTGTCGATATACTCGTTCAGTATCTTTTACATCAACGTTAATATCTTTTCCAGCCAGAACCAAGAGTACAGGAGAATTAAAGTAGCCTAATTCTTCGGTGGAATCAGACCGGAAATTTTTGCCTATAAAGCTCCATCTTTCTTTGGAAATCAAATTGTCTGGGTTGGCTATTTTCAGGTATTCTTCATAAGAAGCTTGTTTTTGTAGTAATTGCAAAATCTGTTGATTGTAGTCCAATCTCTTTGTAATTTTTTGCGGAGTAGCCCCTTCCTGTTCCATCTCTTTTCTGGTGTTAAATTGCCCTTGTGTAATCCAGTTCACGGCGGGCGATACAAGGATGCTGAAAGCAATATTGTGCTCCTTTTTAACGATCTTCGGAATGACCCATCCAGCTTGACTGGCTCCCCATAGGCCGATTTTTTGCTTATCAATCATCGGTAAGGTTCTCGCCCAGTCTATTGCATATCGGATCTCCTGTGCCCGGTCCTCCATGCTTTGATCCAGCCAATTTCCAGGAGCGCCATTAATACCGGGCTTATTTAAGGATAAGGAGGCGTAACCCTTGGAAGCGAACCTTTCCCACAGCGGTTTGTATCCATCATCATATGTGTCATTGATAGGACCATCCCCATGGACAAAAACAACCAGTCCAACCTTTCCCGAGTAGTCCTTAGGCAAAGCTAATGTACCCGTTAATACCCCTTTAGGAGTCGTAATTTGTATTTTTTCTTCCGTCATCTTGTAGGAATCTTGATATAGAATAATCAATATTAAGGCAACAGCTAGACCTGACGCAATACCAAGGATAAGCTTGGATGTTCTTTTCAAAGGTGTTCTCTCCTCGAATGCAGTTTAGTTTCTTTCCAAGTCATCAGATGCCATACAGGCTCCTTGAACCAAAAATGTCGCAATCCATTGCATTTGGATTGTTCTACTTCAAACGCTAGTTTCTGATACAAACGGATGGCCCCCTGGTTCTTATGCTCTACATGAAGCGTCAACACATGAAAACCGGATTCAACCGTAAATTGCTGTGCGAAAGCTAGAAAACGTCGTCCTATTCCCTGATTACGATGACTTGAGCGAATCGCCAAATGATCAATATAGCACTCATCTGAGGCAGGCTTATATTCCAGCGCATGCATACCTGTCAAAAATTTAAATACATTGAAGCAGCCAAACTGTTTTATGAGCGGAGCCCAAGAAATGGGTTTTGTTTTAGGGAGCGAAGAGGAAGGTACTTTCCATTTGAGGGAGAGAATACCGACAACTTCTTGGTTCTCTTTAACTACAAATTGCTTCATAGTTGAAGGATTAGGGTCTTGAACCCAGACCTTCATGAGTAACTGCTGTATATCCTGATCCTCCAGTGTAACAAGAGCTTGAAATTTAGTTTTAAATGATTCCACTAAGAGCTTACATACAGCTTCATAATCTTGCTTTTGATAAGCAACAATGTCAATTGATTCTGGACTCATGTAACGGCCTCCCGCACTCTAAAAAGTTTATTTTACTTGTACTTGAATCTCATATTGCAGCTTGTTGTTGTCGAACATGGATAGGTAGGATTTTTCTACTAAAATAATCTTGCTTTGGCACTTATATTGGTGCTGAGTGACATAGCGCTCTAATTGTTGGATTTCATACTCAATCTCGTCGTCTTCAGTGACGGAAAAATGCTTATAAAGATAGCTACCTTCTTCCAGAATATAGTCAGCTGTTTCTGTCGTTTCATAACATAGCTTCACTTGTCCAGAGTCAGATAGATAATGCAGATCATTTTCAAATAACTGAGGTGGAGCGGGTCGTTGTTCGAATAAATCCCTGGCAGTGAGCTCTTGATCTCTCTCAAATGCAAACCAGAGCTTTAAATGTCGGGGACCTAGCAGCCTAATCTGATACTCATTGTCCTGATGAGTGAGGTTATGATGTTCTTTTAGCACTTTGTGAATAAACTGTTCGAGCAACTTCAAATTAGCTATTTCATCCTGTACCCTCTGCAACGAATCCTCTAAAAGCTGGTTGTAATCATTGGCAGCGTAGGAAGTCATGCATTCTTCAATCTGACCCACAGAGACATTTAATTTACGTAGCAATAAAATATGGGAAAGCTGATAAATTTCATCAAGCCCGTACATTCGATATTGATTTTTTTCTGTGTATGACGGATACAGGATCCCCTTTTCTTCAAAATATCGCAGTTGATGTACAGATACATTCATAAGCTGTGAAAGCTGGCTGATCGTAACGTGCTTTTTCAATGACAAGACTCCTTATGGTGTAGTTGAATAACTTCACTATAAACCTTAGGTCAGACCTAAGGTCAATAGCAAATTGAGGACAGCAAAAGATGAGCAAATGAACGAACATAAATGATTTACCTATCAGTGATAACCCGTTATAATCATAAGATTAGTGAGCATAAACAAGATGCTTAGGATGAAGGTTAGAATGGGGAAATCATGTTGAAGACTTTCAAAAAGGTATATATTGAAATTACAAGTATCTGTAATCTCGCTTGCAGCTTTTGCCCTCAGACGCAGCGTGTTAAAAAATTTATTGATCCTGAAATTTTTCGCGACGTTCTTGACCAGGTCAAGCCGCATACGGATTTCATTTATTTGCATGTAAAAGGAGAGCCGTTGCTCCATCCGAAGATTGATCTTTTGCTGGAGAGCGCTCATGAAAAAGGCTTGAAGGTGAATATTACCACCAACGGCACTTTGCTGCCCAAAACCGGACATAAGCTGTTGGGTCAACCCGCGCTACGGCAGATGAATTTTTCGCTTCACAGCTTTGACGGGCATGAAGGCTCGGTAGATCGGGAAGGGTATTTGGGCAATATTTTTACGTTTGTAAGGGAAGCTGTGAAGCATAATGTCATTATCTCGTTCCGTCTCTGGAACCTGACTCAAGATAATTTGACGAATGTGCAGCGTCAGCGCAACCGGGAGACACTTGAACGACTGGAGCAGGAGTTTGGGCTGGACTACCGGATTGAGGAAAAGGTTATACCTGGGAGTGGGATTAAAATTGCCCCCAACGTTTATTTGAATCAGGATCACGAATTTGAATGGCCTAGCCTGAGTGCCCCTGAGGATGATGGAAAAGGCTTTTGCCATGCGCTTCGCAGCCAGGCGGCGGTATTGGTGGATGGAACAGTTGTCCCTTGCTGTCTGGATGGGGAAGGCGTCATTAATTTAGGTAACGTGCATGAGCAATCTTTTTCCGACATTGTTGAAGGGGAACGTGCAAATCGCTTGTACTTTGGGTTCTCCAAGAGAGAAGCGGTGGAAGAGCTGTGCCGCAAATGCGGGTACCGTAAACGCTTTGGAACATAACTGAGATTTGGCAGGTGGAGACTTCGAATCTCTGACAAATCGCTATCCCCGTTTTGAGCTTAGGTCCATAGGGAAAAGCCGCTAAATACCAAGGATTGATTGGTGTTTAGCGGCTTTTTTCGCACGTAAAACATGCTCACATTCAATTGTTAACCAGCGCTTTGGCGTGCTGTTTGCCTGCTGAGAGAAGGCTGTCGCTCAGTTCAGGATCATTAACTGAACGTGCAAGCACAAGAGAACCGATCATACTGCTGAACAACGCGCTACCTTTGGACAGATCCATTCCTGCCAAACGGGAGATAAACGTAATCATTCGTTCCAGCTCCTGCGTGAATATCTGCCGGATTTCTTCGGAAGAACGGGCTATGTCTACGGAAAGGGCAGGAATAATACATCCAATTTCTGTTCGATCACGGTGATAGGTGCTTAAATAGTAGTCTATGACAACATTAATTTGGGGATCTTGCTTTTCTTGGTCAACGGCCTTCTGAAGGAGTGCGAGGGTATCACTGACTGCATAGCGACAGGCTTCGGCGACTAGCTCTTCTTTGTTGTCAAAGTGTGAATAGAACCCGCCGTGAGTTAATCCGGCGCCTTTCATAATAAAGGGCACACTTACATCGTGGATACCGTTGGCACGAAAAGCCTGGGCAGCACTTTCAACGATCTTGCTCCGCACTTTCATCTTATGGCCTTTTGGGTAAGGCATTGTAATCACTCCACGGCTTCATAATGCTAGCTTCAAAATATTATAATCATCATAATAAAATGTGTCAATTGCTCTTCATGCCACGACAACTTCAGTAGAGCTGATCGCGACTATTGACGTATACAAAATATGATGACTATAATATATTATGATCATCATATTTAAATAGGGCAATTTTAAAGGGAGGCATCAGGTTATGAGCAAGCTTGAATCTGTAGATACACTGGTCATTGGATCAGGACCGGGAGGTTATGTGGCGGCATTGCGTTCTTCTCAGCTTGGAATGAAGACAGCGATTGTCGAACGCAGTCAGCTAGGTGGAGTCTGCACGCATGTAGGCTGCATTCCATCCAAAGCTTTGATTGCCGAAGCACATCGTTATGAGATACTCAGGCAGTTCAATCAGGCCGATACAGCAGCGTCATTCGTGAATGCTCAAGCCTTCAAGCAGGGGATTGTGAATAAGCAGGCAGGCGGAGTCGGATATTTAATGAAAACGGCAGGCGTGAGTATTCTGGAAGGGGAGGCAAGCCTGGTTGACGAGCATACAGCCATCATCAAGCAAAATGGAGCGGAACAAACCATCTCCTTTAAGCATGTCATATTGGCAACTGGTTCCCGCCCAATCGAGTTGAAAGCCTTTCCGTTCGGCGGACGTATTTTGTCTTCTACAGAGGCGCTTTCGCTCCCAGAGGCTCCGACCAGTCTGGTCGTGATAGGCGGTGGATATATCGGCGTCGAGCTTGGACAGATGTATGCCAAATTTGGAACAAAGGTAACGATTCTGGAGGGAGGGGAACGGATATTGCCGGGGTTTGAGGTGGATCTTGTGGCCCCTGTTGTCAAGCAGTTGAAAACAGATGGTGTAAACATCGTAACTGGTGCGACAGCCGAAAAAGCCGTGCAGAATACGGATACCATTACGCTGCATTATTCAAAAGATCAGGAGCAGCATCGTGTTACCGCAGAGTTTGTATTAGTAACTGTAGGCAGAAAACCCAATACAGATGGCAGGTTAGGACTGGAGCACATTGGCTTGCCAGTGACAAGCAGGGGGCTGATCGAGACAGACGAGCAGTGTAGAACAGCTATTCCCCATATTTTTGCCATTGGAGATATTACAGCGGGTCCAGCGCTTGCCCACAAAGCTTCCTATGAAGCGAAGATTGCAGCAGAAGCGATAGCAGGTCAAGCTGCTAAAGTGGATTATAAAGCCATACCGCTGGTTGTTTTTTCTGAACCGGAGCTGGCTAGTGTTGGTCTAAGTGAAACTGAAGCCAAGGAAAAAGCCTTACCGATTGTCATTGGCAGAGCTTCTTTTTCGATTAACGGCAGAGCATTGGCACTAGGGGCAGCAGAGGGGTATATCAAAATCGTAGCAAAGCAGGACTCGGGAATCGTACTGGGGGCGCAAATGGTGGGTGTCGAGGCGTCAACACTCATTTCGGAGCTTGCTCTAGCCATCGAGATGGGCGCAACCGTAGAAGACTTGGCTCTAACCATTCATCCCCATCCTACATTGGGAGAAGTAATTATGGAGGCTGCGGAGAACGCGGTCAGAAAAATGGATAGTACAAAGTAAAGGCTCCGTAAGAATCACTTCATTGCCTGTGAGAATGATTATCAACTATAATGGGTTATAGTTTGAATCTGAATGCGATCAGGTACGTGGATGGTTTGGATCGGGGGCTGGACAAAAGCAATGAAATTAAATGATCACATCTTGCTCTGGAATCATGTTTTTATACAAGTGATGGATGTTCGTCATAAGAAAATGGGTAAAGGGGAGGAGTTGCGAACCTATAGACTTCCGGCCAGTGCGTTCTTGTATACTCTGCGCGGAAGTGCGCGAGTGCGGCTGGACGACAGCATTCATAGGCTGGGGCGTTTCCATGTGCTGCATGGGGGAAAAGGGATGTGCCTGAGTATCATTACGGAAGATGTGCTTGAATATTACATCATTCTGTACAAGGCAACGTTGGCCCTGCCCGGTCGCAAGGAGATTGCACAATTGTTGGAAAAGGAGAATCCTTTTCAGAATCAGTATGCTTTCGCACCTCATTATCCGCTGCGTCAAAGCTTTATTTCATCAATTTGTATATGAGCTGTTGCAGCAGTTGTATCGACAAGGCATTGAACCCCTTAAGCCCGACCTGGTAGCGCAGGCTGTAGCTTATATTCGTGAGCACTCTAGCCGATCTTTGACACTTGAGTCCATTGCAGAGGAACTGGAGTGCAGCGCTGGGCATCTATCGAGGCTGTTCAAGAATAAAATGCACACCAGTCCGATTCATTACTTGGGTCAGGTACGGACAGATCGAGCAGTTCAGCTTTTAATGCAGACGGATGCTACTTTACAGGAAATTGCGGAGAGTGTGGGGTATCCGGATGCTCATTCATTAAGCCGCAGCTTCAAAAAATACAAGGGAGTATCTCCCGTACGATTCAAAAAAGAGCGGCAACATCATTTCGGAAAGCAAGATCAGGATATGCCCCAAACGATGCTAAAATATGCCCTTCAGCAGACACCTTTGACGCGTTATACTGATATCGATTATCAATATCAGTATAACGCGGAGGGAGATTTATTTATGCACGGAAGAGTCAAAATAACGGCCATGATGATTATGCTGTGTTTATCATTGATGCTGGGAGCTTGTTCCGCTCCTACAAATACAAATGGAAGCTCGCAGACAGAGACTAATCATACAACGACATCATCCAATGAGGATGGACAGGCAACGGTACAAGCAAAAACAAGAATAGTATCGACACTAAAAGGGGATGTAGAAGTACCTGCAAACCCGAAACGAGTTGCATCTGATCAGTATATGGGTCATCTTTTGAAACTGGGGATTATTCCGATAGGAGTCAGAAGCTTTATGCTGAATGAGGCTTGGATTGATAAATCGGGATATCCAAAAGAGAAGTTGGCCGGAATCAAGGATCTCGGCGAATTCCCTATGAATCTGGAGAAGCTGACGGTTCTGCAACCGGATTTAATTATAGGTTCGATAGAAAAAAACATCGACAGCTACCAAAAGGTTGGAACAACTGTGTTCCTGCCATATTGGGAGGGCGAATCTACAGCGGGGCCGCTGGATAAATTTCGCAGAATCAGTGAAATCTTTGGCAAGCAGAAAGAAGCGGAGCAGTGGATCACTGAATATGAGAAGAAAGTCGCAGAGGCCAGAAAGAAAATTGACGGTATCGTTAAAGATGGTGAGACGGTTTCCATCGTGCAAGTCGCGAATAAATCAGTATATGTTTTAGCGGCAGAAGGCGGAAATTACGGAAGTCCAACCATTTATCAGATGCTAAAGCTGCCACCTACGAAGAAAGCTTTAAACATGAAAGAAGGATTCGAAAGTATTTCGCTTGAGGTTTTGCCTGAGTATACAGGGGATCATATCTTTGTATATGGTTCTGAAGATGAAGGGGCCAGTCAAGTTCTAAATAGTGAGCTGTGGAAAGGCCTTCCGGCTGTAAAAAAAGGACAGGTTTATATGTATGGCTCATTCAGCGAAAAGGGCGATGAGTTTGTCATGGAAGATCCATATTCGCTGGAGCTTCAACTCGACACTATTGTGAATATCCTATTAGCCCACAAAAAATAAACTTTTATATAACATTTCCGATAAATCATTTGGTTCAAAGAGAAATAAACCGCTAAATACGAGGGGAAACCCTGTGTTTGGCGGTTTTTTATGGTTATTTTATGATGAGTCAGCTCAGTCGCTTATAGTAGTCGTCACTGTGACGTTGTTGACAGAGGTTGAGGAGGCGCTAGTGTTGAAATTGATCACCTCAATGACTACCGTTACGCCAACAATCAATCCTGTATTTATGATTAGATTAGCAGTGGAAAGCGTTGTTAACCCGCCTCGCTGTAACGTTCCATTTATAAATACATTATAGTATCCGCTACTGGTGGGAACGATAAGTCTGTTTGCCGCGACTGAAGTACCACTATCATTTGTAAAACTTTGTGCTGGGATGGTGGTCACTCCTCCTAAAATGTTTCCAAGCACCACAGGAGCTGTGTAACGATTGACGATTGGAGTGATATTAATATTCGTTGTGACAGCTATGTTTCCAGAAACGATGCTGTCAGCTTTCAGATAGATTCGGATAATAGACAAAGGAATTCCTCCATTTCTAATATTCCAGATATATCTGATAGTTTATGTGTATCATCTGGATATGGATTGGATGGGGAAGAGTCTCTAACTACTGTTTTTTTTCAAGCTTCTTGTGGCTCGTGTGACTATTCGTTTCGTTTCTTTTGTATCCGAAGTCTTCAGCCATGTATCACAAACTTGAAGCACCCACTCGGGATTTGTTTTACTGGCATCATTCAGCCAATTGCCCACGGAGTCCTGTACATATTTGACTGTGTCGGATTTGACAGCTTCCAAAAGTGGAAGAGCCAGCTCTGGGTGTTCTTTTAATTCGGGAATATGCTTGGCCCAGACACCTTGTGGCCGTGTTGATTCGATGGCAAAACGACGGATATTAGCATCCTGATCCTGTACCCAACCATTTAGCAGTTGAAGCGCTTCAACCAGTTGCTTGGAAATCGGTTCTCTCACGGCCATCCAGGCAATTTCACGCACCCCAAAATGTGAATCTGCTGCAAAAGGGCGAATGCTCGCCAATTTCTGTTCTACACTTAAAAGGGGATCAACCCCGATGATATAGGCAGCCCAGCAGCGGATACTGTCTGAAAGATGAGAGGCCATCGCATCAAAGATTCGAGAGCGTTCTTCCTGTGCTTGCTGCTCGAACAGGTTCAGCCATGCTCGCGCGATTGCAGGGATCATTTTCATGATCTTCTTTTCCTGCAAATGGTTCAGCTCGGAGAGAAAGACATCGGATTCTCGCTGTAAGCCAAATTCATCAAGAGCATTTCGTAGCAGTACAATATGATCGACAGCCAGCCATTCGGTGAGATTCACCGTCTCAAGCTGCCCCTGCTGTAGCAGTCGAACCACATCATCAGGGATATCTATTCCTTTGCGAGCCCCTTTTCGTTGTAAAATCGTATCTGCAATTGGAATGAGCCTTTTACTATTCATACTTTATTCCCGCCTTTTTAGATAAATCGAACGATCTTCTAAGCGATTAAGCTAGAGAGAATGAAGAACATGTAGTACCTCCGAAGGTTCCATACGCTTTTTGTAATCAGCATCAGCATATCCTGCACGAATGATACCTTCTTTATCAATTACATAGGTAGCGGGTACTGGCAGCTCCCAGACATTGTCACCATTAAATGAATCCAGTGGAATGTCTAATGTTCTGTAAATTCCATGTGCATATTCAGGCAGTTTGAATTTGAGATTGTATTTTTCTGCTATTTGATTATGCAGGTCACTTAACACAGGGAAACTCAATTCGTTCTTTTGCTGTACTATAGTTGAATACTTGGGAGTTTGTGGACTAATCGCGATTAATTGAGCATGGGCGGACGTAATACCATCTATGATTCGCTGATATGCTTGTAGCTCCAGATTGCAGAATGGACACCAGCCCCCTCTGTAAAAAATAAGAACAACAGGGCCTTTTGTTGTTGCTTCAGATAAGGTTATGGTCTGGCCTGTAAGGTCAGGTAAACTAAATTCCGGCGCTTTGGTTCCAATGCTTAATCCATAAGTGGCATTCATATTGCGAATATCCTAGATCGACTTATCAAATATATCCAGTACTTCTGAAGGAAGCATTTTTTCCATGTCTGCTTTGGCTGCATTCAGTTCTCTTTGTAAATTTTGATTGTCCATTTCATCCACTCCATATCGTAGGTTTTCCAAGTAGCTATACGATACTTCTTTTCTCTGGACTATAGATGTAATGTAGCTTACAACTCCAGCAGCTTTTCCCGATGGATGTAAATGGTTTTAAATCCGGTCTTAATGACCTTCTCTTTTACAAGCTCCTGTAAGGCAGCAGTCACCGCTTCTCGGGTTGCTCCGACTAAATGAGCGATTTCTTGATGGGATAGCGGGAAATTGATTTTATAATACTCATCTTCACTTTGGAGAGAGAACTGATCGGACAGTTTTATAAGAACATACAAAATTTTATCCTGTAAATTCCCCAAAGCCAGATGTTGGGCCAAACGGCTCATACCTGAGATTCTATCGCTTAACACTTTGATCAAGCTCATCATGAATCGCGGATGTTGCAATAAAAAATGTTCGAATCGATTTTTATCCATCAAACAGATATCGCATTCTTCTATGGCTTCTATATACATATCCCGTGTTCCTAATGAGATGATGTCCATGTCACCAAATACATTTCCTTCGCTGAGGATGTCCAAAGTAAATTGCTTCCCATCCGCATTCAGCTTGTACAGACGGACCTTTCCCTTTTTCACAAAATAAAGTCCCTCGGAAAAGGTATCCGGGGTTTGAATAAATGTATTTTTCGGTAGGGTCGTAATGGAAGTCATTTGATCCATTTCAACTAAATCTTCTAATGAGAGACTATCAAGCAGATTGAATTGGGATAGGTATTGAATGCTATTCATATGTTCTCCTTATGGTTGCTGGTGACGTACAGAATCATAATACAATTATAGCTTCTCTAAGGAACTTTGGTCTTCTATTACTCACCTTTTTATAAAGGAGAAGGTAATGAGCGCTTGGGAATCAGGCGGTTTTATGTTAAAGAGGGGATGGTATAAAATAGAGATATATACGAGATACATATGAAAGGGAATGACTATGATCAAATTAAAAGATATCGGTAATTTCGAGGTTCTTCCTGAGATCGCAATGCATATCGTTGAAGGGAATATACGTACTCAGCAAATATACAACATTAAGTCCCTTGGACATTACGCTCATTTACGGGCAGTTGGATGTGTTGAAGCTGCTGGTGGAGCAGGGAGTTCAACTCAATGTGAAAGACAACCCCGCATTCCTGATGGCTCTTTGCTGTGTCCAGCACGATAAGGGCTTTACAGATGGCGATTGAATTTTGGAGCTGGAGCATTGTAGGTTCGACATAAGGAGAATAATCGCTCCCGTGTCTAGCTTTCCTTTTCACGCATGACAAAGGGCTCATGCATCATCTCCAATAAAGTGATCTGCTGATTAGCATAGCGGTGGTCCGGTGCGACTACAAACCATAGCTCATCACGAAATAATTCTTTTGTCTCAATCGTATCCGGGTGTTGCTCCGGCAGTCCCCCATAGCAGACCGGTCCAATATAGCGTTGACTCAGTTGGATGGGATGGCCGAAATCTGCTAAGCACAGAGGGGACCAACCCGAGTGTTTAGCTTTTTTTGCTGTGGTAAAATAACATGGATTGGAACGTCAGAACGTTTTTGAACGTTTACTGCTGAATTCCTATGTAAGAAGAATGGATTTACATAAAAATGGATGTCATCCCCTTTCAATGTAAACGCAACCAAGGCGATGGGGCTTGGAATTCACCATTTTGTAAAAAAATAAAGTTAGAATGAAGTTTTTTGAATCTTTTTGAAGAAAATTGATTGTTTTTTGTGAGGTTTATGGTACGATATGAACAGTTGGGGGAATGAAGATGCTGACGGAAGAAAGATACAAGTTAATAATACAGCGCTTACAAGAACGCGGTGTTGTGAAGTTGCAGGAATTGGTCGATCTGTTGGGCGCTTCTGAATCAACGATTCGGCGTGATTTAATCGATCTTGAAGCCCGTCAGTTGCTAAAGCGGATTCATGGTGGGGCATCCTTGCTGAATCAGAAAAGTCAGGAACCCGGCATGGAAGAAAAAGCATTCAAAAACGTTCAACAGAAAAACGCAGTCGCCCGTATGGCCGCCAAAGAAATTTTGGATGGCGAATGTATTTATCTGGATGCGGGAACAACAACGATGGCGATGATTCCTTACATTGAAGCTAAAGACGTGACGGTCGTGACCAATGGTCTATCCCACGTAGAAGCACTGGTAAGCAAACGAATCAGAAGCTATCTACTGGGAGGGATGATGAAAATTCATACCAAGGCCGTAATCGGGAGTATTGCCCTGCAGAATATGGACAATTTTCGGTTCGACAAGTGCTTTTTAGGAACGAACGGGGTAGATGTGGAAATGGGGTATACAACTCCTGATCCCGAAGAGGCGCTGATTAAACGTCGTGCCCATCAGCTATCAGGCAAAACGTATGTGTTGGCCGATTCCAGTAAGATTGGTGAAGTTACCTTTGCCAAGCTGTTCGAACTGAAGGAAGCTATCCTTATTACAGAATCGGTGCCTGAACGCTCACGTCGATCCATTGCTCAGAAAACTAAGATAATCGAGGGATAACGATGATATATACAGTAACACTGAACCCTTCCATTGATTATATCGTGGAAGTTGAAGACTTGAAGCTTGGTGATTTGAACCGGATGAAACGTGATTTGAAACTGCCGGGCGGCAAGGGGATTAATGTATCGCGTGTGTTGAATCAGTTGGGAGCAGACAGCACGGCGATTGGTTTTCTCGGAGGATTCACAGGCAGGTTTATCAACGATACATTGCGGGAGGAATCCATTAAAACTAATTTTGTAACCATCGAAGATGATACACGAATCAACATTAAGCTCAAGCATGGCGATGAGACGGAAATTAATGGTTTGGGACCTGCTATACGTGAGCAAGAGGCAGATGCACTGGTGCAAAAGCTGTCGGGTCTACAGAAAAATGACATTGTCGTCTTGTCTGGAAGCATCCCGCCGTCACTAGGGGGAGACTTCTATGATCGGCTGATTAGCGTATGCCAGCAGACCGGGGCTGAATTCGTCATCGACACCACAGGTGAAGCGCTGATGAAGGCACTGGTCCATAAGCCACTGCTCGTCAAGCCGAATCACCATGAACTGGCTGAGCTGTTTGGCGTAACTATCAACTCCAAGGAGGGGATTGTCACTTACGGCCGTAAGCTGCTGGAGGCAGGTGCTAAGAATGTACTGATTTCCATGGCAGGAGAAGGAGCTTTGTTCATTACGGTAGACGAAGTGTATCACGCTAATGTACCGGCAGGAACGGTTAAAAATTCTGTAGGCGCAGGTGATTCCATGATTGCTGGATTTGTGGGTACGCTGGCCCTTCATGGCGACCCGATCGAAGCATTCCGTGCGGGTGTGGCATCTGGAAGCGCAACCGCGTTCTCCGATGATCTGGCTACAAGAGAGAAAATTGAACAATTACGGTCGCAAGTCGCGATTTCGAATTGGTAATCCCGCTACATCATGATCTTATTAGGCGTGTGTCGACACGCTGATCGAACTTAGGAGAGTGTGAAAAATGAGAATAACAGACCTGATGATTAAAGAAACGATGATCATGGACTTGCAGGCAACGACAAAAGACGGGGCGATTGAGGAACTTATCGCCAGACTCGAAGCCAGCGGACGCATTAATGACCGGGCATTGTTCAAGGAAATGATTTACAAACGCGAAGCAGAATCCAGCACCGGAATTGGCGGCGGCATTGCGATGCCGCATGCCAAGACCAAAGCTGTGAAGGAAGCGACGGTCGTTTTTGCAAAAAGCAGTAAAGGCGTAGATTTCGAATCGTTGGACGGTGAGCCGGCGAAAGTCTTTTTCATGATTGCGGCTCCAGAGGGAGCAGCGAATACGCATCTTCGCACACTGGCGGCGCTTTCGCGGTTATTAATTGATACCGATTTCATCGGTAAGCTTATGAATACGCAAACACCGGATGAAGTATCCGAGCTGTTTGATACCAAGCAGGCTGAAGAAGAAGCTGCTAAAGCAGCAAAAGAAACAAAGAAGGAAGCTGCCAAGGCACAGCAAACACCGGACGTTATCGTTGGCAACCCGGATTCTGATGAATTTGTGGTTGCGGTTACCGCTTGTCCTACAGGTATCGCGCACACGTTTATGGCTGAAGACGCTCTCATTAAGAAAGCGAAGGAGATGGGCGTGAATATCCGTGTAGAAACGAACGGCTCGGAAGGCGCGCAAAACGTACTGACGGTAGATGAAATTCGGCGTGCCAAAGGTGTAATCGTCGCAGCCGACAAGAAGGTGGAAATGGCCCGCTTCGACGGCAAGCCTGTATTGCAAAGACCGGTAAGCGACGGTATCCGTAAATCCGAAGAACTGATCCGCAAAGCGCTGAACGGCGATGCTCCAATCTATCGTAGTGAAGGCAAGGGCAGCGCTGAAGAGGCGAAAGCGGAAAAAACTAGCGTCGGCAGTAAAATTTACAAGGATTTAATGAACGGTATCTCTCATATGCTGCCATTCGTTGTAGGCGGCGGGATTTTGCTGGCGATTTCCTTCCTGTTCGAGCAGGTAGCGGGAGCGGATAATCCGATCTTTAAACTGTTACAAACGATTGGCGGCGGAACGGGTGCGTTTCACTTCCTGATTCCTGTTCTTGCCGGGTTTATCGCGATGAGTATTGGGGATCGTCCGGCACTGATGCCAGGTATGGTCGGCGGTTTGATGGCTGTAAACTCTAATGCCGGTTTCCTGGGCGGTCTGGCAGCAGGTTTCCTGGCTGGTTATGTGGTTATCTTCCTGCGTAAAGCTTTTGCAGGTCTGCCTAAAGCACTGGATGGTTTAAAACCAATCCTGTTATACCCGGTATTTGGACTCCTAATTTCAGGCGCGATTATGTTCTACCTGTTCGATCCGATTTTCGGTGGTATTAATACATGGCTTGTCAATGTTCTGAACAATTTGGGTACAGGAAATGCAGTGATTCTGGGTCTGATTCTGGGCGGAATGATGTCGATTGACATGGGTGGACCTTTCAACAAAGCGGCTTATGCATTTTCAATCGGTGTCTTTACTTCCAGTGGTAACACGAACGGGGCTATGATGGCTGCTGTTATGGCGGGCGGTATGGTACCTCCGCTGGCGATCGCATTGGCTTCGACGTTCTTCAAAAATAAATTTACTGAGCAAGAGCGCAAGTCTGGTTTGACAAATTATGTACTCGGTTTGTCCTTTATTACGGAAGGAGCAATTCCATTCGCAGCTGCTGATCCTCTGCGCGTCTTAACCTCTTGTATTGTAGGTTCAGCGATTGCTGGTGGTCTGACACAGTTTTGGAAAATCAATCTTCCAGCTCCACATGGAGGAATTTTTGTAGCAGCTCTTGCCAATCATGCTTTGCTGTTCTTGCTTGCAGTGGCGATTGGCTCCGTGATTTCCGCGCTCATTCTGGGGTTGTGGAAAAAACCGCTTGAAGCGAAATAACTGGCATTAGCCGCTAAACACCAGATTTCTGAGTGTTTGGCGGCTTTTTGTTTATGCAAAGGTGTCGGCTTGCGAACTAAAACGATTTGCGCCTGGCCTGAGCTATCGCCTACAAAGCTCCTTAACCAGTTGCATAAACAGCTTTCGGGCTGAGGACATATATTGCTGATGCTGGTTGCTCTGTAATAGTCCAATAGGAATATTAGGGTCTGCTAGCTGGAGGGGTAAGGTGACCAGGTCATCCGGCAGAGGGAATGACGATAGAACCACTCCGACCGAAGGAATCGTTTTTACAAATGAAGGTATAGACGAGATTTGGCTTACGGTATAAAAAAACGGCATCGACGGAAAGCGGGAAAGCTCTTTTTCCAGCCGGATATGGTACAGGCAGTTCTTCCCTCCAACGATAAGCGGGTACTCATACAGGTCTTCGAGATGAAGCTCGCTTTTTACAGCGAAGGGATGATCACGGGATACAATAAAGGCGATTTGTTCGTGATACACAGATTCAAAGTGCAGGGCAGGAACCGAGTGAGGTTCCCCGCAAATTGCAAAATCAAGCATGTTGTCCATCAAAGCGTTCGAGAGCGTATCCGTGTTTCCAACTGTAAAATGGCACGACATATTCGGTTTGTGCTCCCGAAACTGAAGCAGAACCGCGGGCAGTACGGAAGCCGCCACTGTTTCGATCACACCGATGTGGAGGGTGCCGATTTCCTCCTTTTTCAGAGAGTTGGCCTGATCCAATACATAATTCCAATGCTGAATAAGCCCATTTACCTCTTCTGCATACACTTTGCCTGAGGCCGTTAATTCTGCATCCCAACCTCGTTTAAAAAGCTGAAATCCCAGCTCCTTCTCCAGCCTCTGGATTTGGCTTGTAACAGTAGACTGCGCGTAGTTTAATTTGGCGGCAGCTTTTGAGAAGGTTCCTTCTTCAATGATAGTACGAAACGTGGTTAGCTCTTTCAGATCCATGAACACTCATCTCCATCGGTAAAAATGAATATATTTATGATTATTTTCAATTATATAGATGAAAATAGATAGAGTACAATTAATGTATCCCAACGGACAGGAGAGATAAACATGCCATTTGTACGCGTAGGTTACATGGAGGATCAATACACAGAGAAGGAGTTGCCTGGGATTAGCTGCAGTATCATGAACGCTTTGATCGAACATTTTCAGGTGCCGGCACAAGATTATTTTCAGGTTTTTCATGCTCATAAGGAGAGCGGGTTTTATTATAGTCCGGATTATTTGGATGTACTCAGAACGGACAAGCTGCTTTATATCCAAATTACGATGGGATCGGGTAGAACTACGGAGCAAAAAAAGAGTTTCTACCAAATGTTAGCTGAACTCTTATCCACCGAATGTAAGATCAGGCCGGAGGATGTATTTGTAACACTGGTGGAAGCTGAATTAGAGGATTGGTCCTTTGGCAACGGGCTTGCCCAGATGATTCTTTAGCTGGAAACTGCACATTTGCATACGATCTGCATAACTGCACAACGGGGACGAAGGGAAGTGCTGAATGAATGAAGCATAAATTAATCATGTCGAGTGTGCGGGAAAAGGTTGGTGATTTTGCACCCGCTTTTGTGAGCTATACAGAGGATGTTCTTTTTGGGGATGTATGGAGAAGAAGCGAGCTATCTCTCAGAGAACGGAGTCTCATAACCGTTTCCGCCTTGGTAGCGGGTGAGCATGGGGGGCAGCTTCCCTATCATCTGAATTTGGCCAAGGATAACGGATTATCGGAAGAAGAACTGGTTGAGGTCATCACTCAGCTTGCCTTTTATGTAGGATGGCCCCGAGCCGCCTCAGCGATTCAAATCGCCAAAGACGTATTTCGGGGAGGGTGATGGAAACCATTCTCGGGCTCAGTGGCACAGTTTATTTAAGAACCACTTTGTTTTCGTGAAGTGGTTTTTGATTTCTCTCGGACGTCTTCATCACATGAATCATGTCGTATCTATGTGTTATATAATAAAAGAAACACAAACGGAAAGGACATCATGCATTGACCTTACAACAATTAAAATATGTCATCGAGGTTGCCAATCGCGGCTCCATGAATGAGGCGGCGAAGCGGTTGTTTATTTCCCAGCCCAGTCTGTCAAACGCGATTCGGGATCTGGAGGAAGAAATTCATATTACGATTTTTGATCGTACCAATAAAGGTATCTCTTTGTCCAAGGAGGGTGTGGAGTTTCTCGGTTATGCGCGTCAGGTCGTCGAACAGGCGGAGCTGCTGGAAAGTCGCTATCTGGATGCCAAGCCTTCACCGCAGCATTTTTCCGTATCCACGCAGCATTATGCTTTTGCCGTAAATGCATTTGTGAATCTGGTGAATCAATATGGACAGGATGAGTATGAGCTGGCTTTGCGGGAGACGAAAACCCATGAAATCATACAGGATGTCAAAAGCTTGCGCAGCGAAATTGGAATTTTATATTTGAACGAATTTAACGCCAAGGTGATTAATAAGCTGCTAAAAGATGCAAATCTGCAATTTAACAGCCTGTTTATCGCCAAGCCGCATATTTTTATCAGCACCAATAATCCGTTATCCCGACAGTCCATTGTGACCATTGATCAGCTTCATCCTTATCCGTATCTGTCCTTTGAGCAAGGGGAGTACAATTCCTTTCACTTCTCCGAGGAGATTCTGAGCACGCTGTCGCATCCCAAAAGCATTCGTGTCAACGACCGGGCAACCCTTTTCAATCTGCTGATTGGCCTGAACGGCTATACTATTTCTACCGGGGTAATTAGCGCCGATTTGAATGGCAACGAGATTATTTCCGTACCCTTGGAATGTGAAGAGTCTATTAATGTGGGATGGATTTGTCATAAAAATGCTTCGCTCTCCAAGCTGGCCTCCGTCTATGTAGAAGCGCTGCATGAGGCGATAAGCGAATTAAAGGTTTGATATAGCTTTAGGCTATAACTAGATATAGTTTATTGGAGTTACCTTATAACTGAAAATGTGTGTTATCTTTCTTACAAGAACTTCACTACAGAAGCGAAAAAGGAGATAACCCTAATGAGCAGCATCCTTGACAATGCATCCCAACGAAAAGTGACCCCTTTCAGACAGGATATGGTTGGCAGCTTTCTGCGTCCGCAAGCGATCAAAGACGCCAGAATTCAATTTCAAAACAACGAAATTTCTGCGGACGAATTGAGAAAGATTGAAGACAACGAAATTATCAAGCTGGTGGAAAGGCAAAAATCCGTAGGACTTAAAGCTGTGACAGATGGTGAATTCAGACGCTCTTGGTGGCATCTTGATTTTATGTGGGGTCTGGCTGGCGTGGAAAAGGTAGAGCTTTCGAACGGTTACCAATTCCAAGGCGTGGAAACAAGAGCAGAAACTGCACGCTTGACTGGTAAAATCGGTCATTCCCTTCACCCTTTCATTGAAGACTTCAAATTCTTGAAGCAAGTAGCAGGTGAGGACGCGATTGCACGTCAAACCATTCCCGCACCAGCACAGTTCCTGTCCGAGCTGCTGCGTGGAGAAAACAAAGAAACAACCGATACCTATTACAGCAATCTGGATGAGCTGGTGACGGATATCGCCCAAGCTTACAAATCCGTGATTCAAGCGTTCTATAATGAGGGCTGCCGCAGCTTGCAATTGGATGATTGCACATGGGGCATGCTCTGTGATAAAAACTATTGGGAAGCCAGACAGCAAGCGGGTGAGAATGTGGAAGATACCAAAAAGCTGTTTGCCCGCGTGAATCAGGAAACCGTGAAGGATCTTCCAGCCGATCTGGTGGTTACGACCCACGTATGCCGTGGTAACTACCACTCCACCTGGGCATCCTCCGGCGGCTACGAGCCTGTTGCCGAAACCCTGTTCGGCATCGACAACATCGACGGCTACTATCTCGAATTCGATACCGACCGTGCAGGCGATTTCACACCGCTGAAGCATCTGAAAGGCCAGCAGCAGATCGTCCTGGGCCTCGTTTCATCCAAAACAGGTGAATTGGAAGACAAGCAGACGGTCATTAACCGTATCAAGGAAGCCACTCAATTCGTCGATATCAACCACATCTGTCTTAGCCCACAATGCGGTTTCGCTTCTACGGAAGAGGGCAATATCCTGACCGAAGAGCAGCAGTGGAAGAAGCTTGCCTTCATTAAAGAGATTGCGGACGAGATTTGGAAGTAAGGGTTGAAGGGTTCATAATTAAAAAACACGCCACTTGTGGGCGTGTTTTTTTGTTTGAATATATACTTCGTTCGGATGGTTACTATTCATCGGCAATCTAAATAGTAGTGTTTCATAGTTTTTACTGATATTGATAACTGATTTATGATGCTTACTATTTTTGCATAATAGAAGTAATTGGAATACGAGAAAAGGAAGAGTGATGGATTGTGGGGAAATCGTCAAAGAAGAAGCGCAACCAAAAGCCTGATCAATATACTTCCTTTGGTCCATTCGAAATGGTCTAATTCGGAAATACAGTTGTGATGAGGAATAACATGAGCGGGGAGGATCAATCGAATCCCGTCTTTAACTCCTTCCATATACATAGATTGTTTGTCCTGACTTAGCTGATAGCCTATTGCTTCTTCCCATTCAGACAGCAGAAGTTGGATATTCTCGTTTTGGCTAATTTTCAGTTGCTCAATTTGCGTAAATAGATTCTTATCCTCTGATGAACATGAAGCGTTTTGTTCACTGGCAAGTTCTAATTCATAAAAACGTTGCCGTAATGCTTCTTGAAACCAATTCGGCCAATCTGACATAACACATTTACCTCCCGTGATTCGTGTGTGGGTATATTAATTCTGATGGGGAGGGATGGCAAGTTATTGTTTTGTGTAGGAAGTAGCTTGCTATGTTATTTAGTTACTGATTTTTACATGCAAAAAGCTTACTCCTACTCATTGGATTAAGTTGGAATAAGCTCTAAAAGTTTATCAAGCGTGTTGTCAAGTTGTTTTGTACGATCCTCCGCCTTTCCTTCTACTATGGCATCATTGAATGATGAAATAATAATAATCATTAATGCGAATTTTTCCTCTTTGTTTAATTCGATATTTTCATAGGCGTATAAGAATTCAGTTATTCTTGAAGAATCCGACATTCCATACTCCTAATCTTAGGGAAATTTATCAGGAGAAGGTAATTTTATTTTCTTTACAAGACCTTCAATAGCACTTTTAGTAACATACTCTGGGTATATGTTCTCCATGGTTATTTCTCCTTTTTATTATTTTCCTATTCCTGAAGGATGAGCGCTGCTATATGGAAAAGCAGATCTAATTCCACCATCCTCTTTTACTATGGTGGGTTTGTTTGACTTTCATAATTCTGAAAGCAAAAATGCTCTTAATTTGTAATCTCCCTTATCACATTTCTCGCCAAGCGTACCTTGTCTGGACTCGACTTTCTAAGCATTGTGATAATCTGCATAATTTCCTCATCAGATTCCGTCATTTTTGGGTCTTCGCTTACATATGAGAAAAGTTGAATCAGATTTACATCTAATGCCTTTGCGATTTTAGCCACGTTTAACAAAGATACGTTCTTTTCTCCTCGTTCGATCTGTCCTATGTATGAAAAATGAAATCCGCCTTTTTCCCCAAGAGCTTCCTGAGAAAGACCTTTTTCTTTCCGCAAAACACGTATTCTGGCACCAACCAGCTTTAATACTTCTTTATCTTGCATCAGCTACACCTCACTAGTTAAAAAGTGTAGACAAGTTTTTGCTCACCAAACATTGTCCGAATATTATCATCGATATCTATTTGTATCAAAACGTCGTATAATAAGACTAATATTGAAATTCTCTGGAGGAATAGATATGAAAAAAGATTCTTCTACCCTTAACCGAAGTCATACCCAGCCATCCAGACGCGCACAACACTTACATCATTCAATAATCGATTTCCACATTCAATCCCAATACCACATGAAACTAGCTAAAATCCTGCAAAAGCACAACCAGCTCCAATGCTGCATTATCCTGTGCGACTGGGCTTTAACTTCCATGCTGAAAGCCCTATATATGAAGGAAAACAATACCCTTTGCCCTCCAGATTTCCTGTCCATGACTGACCTGCTGCACTTATTACATACTGACACCAACCCGGGATTGGATGTTGTCGTATTTATCGGCACCACTCAATTTCTGTCATCCCAGTTAGAAACCCCGCTCCTTCGAAAGATGAAGAACAAGGATGTGAGCAGATTGCTGCGCAGAACCGACGATATTTTGTGCGAGTTGTCTCCCCGAGTAATAACCGATCTATCAGAGACATATCAGTCCATTTTCTAAAAAGTCTTATCCTGTCAAATAACTTGTCTGCCAAATAAACGTTGCCAATGCGCCCTGTCGTAAACCGTTTTTCTTCATACGATAAGAGTATGCTTTAAAGCAAGGAGGGATTCAGATATGGGTGAAGTTGGTTACGGTGGCGGTGGAGCATGGACATCCACAGGCGCGATTCTGGTATTGTTCATTTTGTTGGTTATTATCTCTAAATCTTTTCTAATCTAACAGCAGTTTAGCGTTGTTTAAATCCACAAAACAGCCTTCTTTCACTACAAAGTGAGAGAAGGCTGTTTTAATGCAGAATGGATGTTAGCCCAAGCATGTTGTCTGGTCCTGCAAGCATTGTTATACTCTATATACAGGGAAAATTCCCCTTAGCGATGTAACATACACGAATACGCAGAATACGCGAAAAAAACGGAGATTCGTTGACCCGTCTATTGATATTTTATAATAATCGCATTGCTGATTTGGCGGCCGGGTGTGGTGAGATAGGAGCCGTTGTAATACAGCCCACTGGAAGCACCGCCATCCAAATTCATGGCCTGATAAGCGCCTGCCTGCTTCATGATTTGAGCAAGCTGTGGAATAGTGGCTCCGCCTGTGGTCAGGAGGATTAGCTTATGATCCCGTGTAATCCCGAGTGCACTGCGGGCCCCGCCACCTGTTAATATTTTAGGGTCCTTGAAGCCTTCAGCTTTGACATTCAGGGAAATCTTTCCGTTCGTCACCAGACGAGGTCCAGCTTGAAGGGCTCCTTCGACGTTGCCTTCGCTTAACCGCTGTTCAAAGGCAGGACCCGAAACCAGCTCGGCCAGATGGTTAGTATCGTAAGTAAAGACGGTTCGTTGGTCGCCAGAGCTTTTTTTTAACAAATTCCCGTGGCTGACCAGATAGCCGTAAGGCGTTTTGTATGAGCTTTTGGTATAGGCGTCAAAGTAGGTGCCGTTGATGGCTACAACCGCTCGATTGCGTTTGGCGAGACCGCTTAGGTTCTCCACTTTGCCGATGCTATCGCCTGCCAGCGCCACATCCAGACTCACCTTGGGATGAAGCATGGAGATGGTGACCACCTTAACGGAGAAGGTGCGTGATCCGACCTTGAAGCTTTTGTGAGCCGTCTGGATCGGTGTGGTGCTGCCGGGTAGCTTGCCCGTGAGTACCGGAAGCATGACGGACGTTGTGCCTTGCTTGATATGTACCGATGAGGTTTCCTTTTGCCATGAGACTTGCAGGTTTAGGTATTGGCTGATGAACTGCAAGGGAACGTAAGTGGAACCATTATCGGTAAAAGGAGCCCTTTGCATACGGATTGTTTGATCATTAACTTTAGCCGTAGACTGTCCTGCAAATAAGGTGAGTCGGGTATCGCCTTGGGCAATCTCAATCTTTTTGTCCGTAGCCGTCTTGTTGATGGTGATCCTTTCATAGCTGTTCAGGAGGCGGAGAGGGATGAACGAATGGTTACTTTGATCCACATAGACCAGCATAGGCGCTGGTGCAGCAGCGTAGATCGGGGTTACAAGGATTAACAGGGACAGGATAACAAGTACGGTGATTCTTTTCATGAATAGATCAATCTCCTTATGTAGTCTTGACACTTTACGAGGTGCTTGTACTTATATCGGTTTTTATAGGTTGTAAATGTATGTGCGAGACAGGGCGTTGGATCATCTGGCGTAACCATGAACCACTGCGCTGGTAATACGAATATTTTGAAAATGAGGATAAAAGCAAAATCTGTTAAGCTAACTTGGAAGAATGTGTAATAGCATATGATGCAGTTCTGATATAGAAAGGAAAGAGGTGCGGGGACATGGACAAGAAGGCGGATATTCGCACATCCATGAAGGAGTTATTTGCACATATGGATGAAGCTTTTTTAATGGACTTAGTGGAAAGGGTACCCTTTGAAATGCGCGATGGAGAATCTGATAAGGAGGGCTGGATCAAGTGGAAGCCTCTTCCTTCGCAGATTACAGAACAGGAGGTTCGGGAGCTGGAGAAAACCTACGATTTTGAGCTGCCGCCCTTGCTGAGAAGTTTCATCATGTCCTACCATTATGTGTCTTTACAATTTGATAACGAATGCATTCCGGGGGTGTATTGGAGCGATTGTGGTTTCGTCGAGTTTCCACGAATGCCTGTGGGCCAAGGGCTAAAGGGATTTTATGAGCTGATCGACCAGTGGTCGCCATTGCTGTCGGCAGGATATATTCCCTTCGCAGTGGCAGAGGAGAACGAGGGTCCTGTCTGTTTGAATGCAGGGAGCAGACAGAAGGATGGTGACTATCCCATTGTATGGTTCTATCATCAGGATTTGCAGCATCTGGACGAGGAAGAGTTACGCATCAGAGATAACCTGATTCCCCATGTACAAGGGCTGTTCTCATCCTCTGTCGAGATGTTTAACGTCATGTTTAAGGAGATCAGGCACTAACCCATCTTTGGGGCAGGAATTGTACTCACAGACATCTATCGTATTGACATAAAAAATGAGGAATGTTATAAAAAAAGGTAGGCTGGCACTCGAATGAGGGGAGTGCTAACAGGTTTTCCTGTTTGGACGGTTTCCCATGTGCAGCCTTACATAAGGTTCATATTCGAAAGGAGATATCAGAATGGATAAAAAACAGTTTCAGGCTGAGTCCAAGCGTTTGCTCGAAATGATGATTAACTCGATTTACACGCAAAAGGAAATTTTTCTAAGAGAGCTGATCTCCAACGCAAGTGATGCGATTGACAAAATTTATTACAAAGCGCTGACGGATGATCAACTGGTCTTTGATAAAGAAAATTACTATATCAAAGTAACAGCCGACAAGGAGAACAGAACGCTCACTCTTCGCGATACTGGGATTGGCATGACGAAGGAAGAGCTGGAAAATAACTTGGGTGTCATTGCTAAAAGCGGCTCGCTGTCGTTCAAAAATGAGAATGAATCCAAGGATGGTCATGACATCATTGGGCAGTTCGGGGTAGGCTTCTATTCGGCGTTCATGGTGGCGGATGTCGTTACAGTGACTACAAAGGCACTGGGCAGCGATACCGCATATAAGTGGGAATCTACAGGTGCAGACGGGTATACCATTGAGCCAGCCGAGAAGGATGAAGTCGGTTCTGTGATAGTTTTGAAAATCAAAGCAAACACCGAGGACGAATCCTACGACGAATATTTGGACGAGTATCGTTTAAAAGCCCTGATCAAGAAATACTCCGACTTTATCCGTTATCCGATCAAGATGGATGTTACAGGCAAACGTCTGAAAGAGGGCAGTGACAACGAGTTCGAGGATTACGAGGAAGAACAGCTTATTAATAGCATGGTTCCAATCTGGAGAAAGAACAAAAGCGAGCTGACCGACGAGGATTATCACAATTTCTATGCGGAAAAACGCTATGGCTACGACAAGCCACTCCAGCATATCCACGTCAGTGCGGACGGTGCGGTGGTGTATCAGGCTATTTTGTTCATTCCTGAAAATATTCCGTTTGATTTCTATTCCAAGGAGTATGAAAAAGGGCTGGAGCTGTATGCCAACGGTGTGCTGATTATGGAAAAATCGCCTGACCTGCTGCCGGATTATTTCAGCTTTGTCAAAGGTATGGTGGACTCCGAAAGCTTGTCGCTGAACATTTCCAGAGAAATGTTGCAGCATGACCGCCAGTTGAAGCTGATTGCCAAAAATATCGAAAGCAAAATCAAAGGCCAACTGCTGACCCTGCTCAAAAATGACCGGGAAAAATATGATCAATTCTACAAATCATTTGGCAGACAATTGAAATTTGGTGTCTACAACGATTATGGAACTCATAAGGAGACGCTTCAAGACCTGCTCATGTTCTACTCTTCTACAGAGAAAAAGCAAGTTACACTGGACGAATATATATCGCGTATGCCTGAGGATCAGAAATATATTTACTATGCTTCCGGAGAGTCCAACGAGCGTATCGAGAAGCTGCCGCAGACCGAAATGGTGGCCGACAAGGGCTACGAAATTCTGTACTTCAGCGATGATATTGATGAGTTCGCTATTAAAATGCTCATGAGCTACAAGGAGAAAGAATTCAAATCCGTATCCAGTGGCGATCTGGGCATTGAGGCTGACGAGAACGAGAAGGAAACAGAAGCGGAACAAAACGACAACAAAGAGCTGTTCGAGTACATGAAGGGCTTGCTGGAAGGCAAGGTATCCAGTGTTAAAGCCTCCAAGCGCTTGAAGACGCATCCGGTGTGTCTGTCCGCAGACGGTGAAGTGACGATTGAAATGGAGAAAATCTTGAATGCCATGCCGAACAACGCCGATGTAAAAGCAAACAAAGTGCTGGAGATTAACATCAACCATGCGGTGTTCAACTCTCTGAAAGAGGCTTTTGCCGAGGACAAGGAGAAGGTCAATCTCTATACGGCATTGCTGTATAATCAAGCTCTGTTGATCGAAGGCTTGCCACTGCAAGACCCGGTTGAATTCACCAATGATATTTGCAAAATTATGGTTTAACAAGCTTTAATGCTGTACAGAGCCGTTCCCACATCGGGAGCGGCTTTATTCATGATAAACAAAGGAGGGCGATTCCCCCTCTCTGAATCTTCTTCATAGGAATTGGCGGGGTGGCCTTTTTGTTAGAAATAAGATAATATTAATTCTTTAAGGCTGTTTACTTGGAATGCAAAAAACTTCCTTTAAACGTGTACTGACTTCCCTGGAACGCCTTGGGAGGGGCTTTGTGCTCTTTATTTTATGGTGTTTTCATGCCTGAATTTGGGATTTGTAAAATTTTTGTGACATAGTGGTGTGAATTTTTACACTGCAAATTATCGTTTTTCTTGATTATTTGGTAGGATGTCTTTATAATCATTTTGTTTGCAAGAATGATTAGCGATTAGCGTATGGAATAAGGAGGTTATTTATTTTGGGAAAAGCATTGATTATTGGCGCCGGTGGCGTGGCCAGCGTTGTGGTGCATAAATGTTGCCAAAACCCAGATGTATTTGAAGAAATTTGTATCGCGAGCAGAACTGTTGCGAAATGCGATGCACTTAAAGAAAAGCTGGGTGGAGGCCGTACGAAGATACAAACGGCTCAGCTGGATGCTGACAACACCGACATGGTCATTGACCTGATTCGAAGCTTTCAACCGGATGTAGTTATCAATGTGGCTCTCCCTTATCAGGATTTGACGATTATGGATGCTTGCCTTGAGACAGGCGTTCATTACGTTGATACGGCGAATTATGAACCGCCGGATACGCCGAAGTTTGAATACAGCTGGCAATGGGCCTACAAAGAAAGATTCGAAAAAGCAGGCATTACAGCTCTGCTGGGCAGCGGTTTTGATCCAGGCGTGACTGGAGTATTTACGGCTTATGCTCAAAAGCATTATTTTGATGAAATTCATACGATTGATATTGTAGATGCGAATGCAGGGGACCACGGATATCCTTTTGCCACTAACTTTAATCCGGAAATTAATATTCGGGAAATTACGGCGAAGGGCCGTTACTTTGAAAATGGAGAGTGGATTGAAACTGAGCCGCTTTCCGAGAAAAAGGTATACGACCTTCCTGAAATCGGACCGAAAAACATATATCTTTTGTACCATGAAGAACTGGAATCTCTTGCAGTAAACATTAAAGGCGTGAAAAAAATCCGTTTCTGGATGACTTTCTCGGACAATTACTTGAATCATTTGAACGTGCTTCAAAACGTAGGTATGACTTCCATCGAGCCTATTGATTACGAAGGACAGCAAATCATTCCATTGCAATTCCTGAAAGCCATTTTGCCAGACCCGGCTTCCCTGGGTCCTAGAACCAAGGGTAAAACGAACATTGGATGTATCATCCAGGGTATTAAAGACGGAAAACCGAAAACGTATTATGTATACAATGTGTGTGATCATGAGGAATGTTATGCTGAGGTTGGCTCCCAAGCCATTTCCTACACAACAGGCGTTCCTGCCATGATCGGCGCAATGCTTATCATTAAAGGCATCTGGAAAAAACCAGGCGTATACAACGTTGAGGAATTTGATCCAGATCCATTCATGGAAGCACTGAATAAACACGGATTGCCATGGCAAGAAAGCTTCACGCCAACGTTGCTTGATTGAGGCCTGCGATGAATATTGATATTAGCGGACTTCCATCACCTTGTTATCTTGTTGACGAAAGACTTCTTGTGAAAAACCTTGAGGTTTTAAATTCTGTTCAAGAGCGAACAGGCTGCAATATTTTGCTTGCGCTTAAGGGATTTTCGATGTTTTCGACATTTCCTCTGGTTGGTAAATATTTAAAAGGCGTAACTTCCAGTTCGTTGTTCGAGGCGAGACTGGGTCGCGAAAAAATGGACAAGGAGGTTCACGTATACGCACCCGCTTATGTTGACAGTGAATTTGACGAGCTACTGGAGTATGTTGACCACATCGTTTTCAACTCCTTCGATCAATTGAAACGGTTCAAAAGTAAGGTGCAAGGCGTGACTTCCAAAAAGATAGAAATTGGAATTCGGGTCAATCCGGAATATTCGGAAATCGAAACTCCGCTGTATGATCCTTGCTACAACAACTCCAGAATGGGTGCGACCTTGGCTAACTTTAGACCTGAGGATCTGGATGGCGTGGATGGTATTCATTTTCATACGATGTGTGAACAGAATTCCGACACGCTGGAGCGCACCATTAAAGTCGTGGATGAGAAGTTCGGGCCATACATTAAGCAAATGAAATGGCTTAATTTTGGCGGCGGTCATCATATCACCAGAGAAGACTATGATCTGGACACGCTGGTACGCTGCATCCAATATTTTCAGGATAAATATGGTGTACAGGTTTACCTGGAGCCGGGAGAAGCTATTGCTTTGAATACCGGTTATCTGGTTGCTACAGTCCTGGATACGATGAAAAACGGAATGGATATTGCGATTCTGGATACTTCCGCTGAATGTCATATGCCTGATGTACTGGCTATGCCTTATCGTCCGAATATTATTGATGCAGGCAAGCCTGGTGAGTATGCACACACCTACAGACTCGGTGGCCTTACCTGCCTGGCCGGAGATGTGATTGGCGACTATTCTTTTAAAGAGCCATTGAAGCCGGGAGACAAGCTTGTATTCTGCGACATGGCCCATTATACGATGGTCAAAAACCACATGTTCAACGGAGTCAACCTGCCAGCCATCGCCAGCTACAACGACGAAGAAGGTATCAAGGTGATCCGCCAGTTCTCCTATGAGGATTTTAGCTCCCGTTTGTCATAAGACTTACACAGGGGTAAAAGAACTGAGTGCACCGAATAGAATGACTGAACACCAAGAGCCTCGCCCCTTGAGATAGGGGCGAGGCTCTTGGTGTAGTTAGAGTTTTTTATTTTTGTACGCGCCTTTTGTATGTATCCAACACAACAGCAGGCAGTAAATAATAATTTAACTATTTGGAAAGTTACATAAATTTAATTAGTCTATTTTACAACTTCAGAAGAGATTTTATAGTCAAATATATGTCCTCCAGGCTGAAGTCCAAACGCATTGACGGTAAAGTAGTAGTTCTTACCTTTTTCAAGATTTACATTAAGAAAATATTGACCGTCTCTTGATCGTGTAACATATTTACCGTTACTATCGTAAATTTTTAGTTCTAACCAAGAATCAGAATATCTATCTCCCTGAATTGTAAATTGAACATTGTTTGATTGAAAAGCCTTAAATGTAAATACATCGTAGTTTTCCCAAGTTCCTTGTACTTTTTCCCCGAGGGTTCCAATGACACCATCACCTATAAAATAATAGTTAGCTTGTTCAAAACTATCATTTGGCTCCTGTTCATGATATTCAAGTACAGAGGCAAGAGATGATTCCTTTGCTACTGGTACAGGATTTGCTTCTTCGGCTAAAGCGATTCCGGCAGAAGAACTTAACATAAGTGTCAGACCTAATGAAGCTAACAACGTTTTTTTCATGAATAAGCGACCTCTCTTTTTGGGATTTATATTCATTAATATGAATATATTAGTAATAGAACTCAGTTCAATTGTATATGATTTCCCAGTAAATTGAAACAATAAAATGGTATATTTATCAATAAAATAAATATAATAGAACATTTTGTTACAAAGGTGTATTTTTTCATCCCTCAGAAGTAAAATCTAAGGAAGTTATGTTGAAAGGAAATGAAGTATGTACTAACAGCTCAAAATGGAATACATGATCAGAGCTTTTTTTGCTGGAAATTCGGTGAATTTCTTGGCTGCAAATATTTATGATATACTCATTGGATTGGAAACCTATTTGAATGTAAATGTATGAAACATATGGAATGACAGGCAGAGGTGAAATGAACATGTTTGACCCGACGGTTTTTGATAATTTAAAAGTAGGTATGGAAAATGCAGTATACGATCTGGATAGTCTGGATTCACGTATTGAAATCACGCAACGGATCGACCGATTGGAAATGTCCGTGATGTCGCGTGAATTCGCTATACAGTTCAGGCTGAGGGAACGACCCGGTGTGACGGCAGAAATTCGCTTAAATGCAGATTTAAATAACCTGGCTGCAGAAATTTTGGAGATCGAAGATCAAATCCCCGGATGTGTGCTGCTGCTTAGCTTCTATATGGAGATTCGTGAGATTGAAACACAGTGCAGCCAGATTGAAGATGTATTGACGCAAATTTGGAAGCCGGATCTTAGGCCAGTCCAAACGCTCAGCTTTATTTACGGGGAAAAGGCAGCTACATACCAAAACAAGATTGAGCTTCAATTTTCCAGACAAATTAATGAAGATCAGATGGAGGATATCCCGGAGCTATTGGAGCATATTTTGCTGACGCTTACGGAATTACACAAGGTATGAAATAACATAATCATTAAAGGAGCTGGCAGTATAAAATGAATGAACTTGAATTCTCACAAGTGTATGCGATTATGGAAGCCTCTTTTCCTGAAACGGAATGCAGAATATATGCATCGCAAAAGGCACTGCTTACTCATCCTTGTTATCGCTTAATCACGGAAAAGGATGAGCAAGGGCATACGATCGCTTTTCTGGCAGGCTGGGAATTTACACACTTTCGGTTTGTAGAGCATATTGCGGTAGATCAGGCTATACGTGGTGGCGGTTTAGGTAAAAAGCTCATGAGCAGATTTATTTCACAGTCCGATAAACCAGTAGTGCTGGAGGTTGAGCCACCTGAGGATGAATGGACTCGGAGAAGAATTGGTTTTTATGAACGCTTGGGATTCCATCTCAATGATTTTGAGTATGTACAGCCTCCTTTGAGGGAAGGACAGACCGATCTGAGGCTTCAAATTATGAGCTATCCGTATGTGCTGACAGAACAGGATTTTGCGCCGTTTAAACAAATTTTATATACCGAGGTTTACGGGCTGAAATGAGAGAACGTATATATTAGTGTATGTAAAATATAAAAACTCTGCTTTTACCGTATTTACGGGAGCAGAGCCCTTTGGCTTCATTGAGATAATGTAGCTTTAATGTTAATTGTGCTTTGTCCAAACCATTACAAATTCCTTTTCACGGGTTGCTGGATCAACCGATTCCTCTTGAATGATAAAGCCATTTTTGGTATAAAAGTTTAATGCCTTTGTGTTGGACGGATATACCTTCAATTGGATCTGATCATATTGCTTCTTAACCCAATCTAGTATTAACTTGCCATAGCCTTTTCGCTGGGAACCTACACGTATAAACAAAGCTGCCAAATACCCATCTATCATGGAAACGAAGCCACCAATAGTGTGATCGTCCTGTATAATAACGTAGTTTTGAGCTAGAGGAAGGTATTTATCTTCCATTTCGCCAACCTATGATGTCCAATATTGTGGATCAATAAAATGATGGGCCTCTATGGAAGCTTCCAGCCATATAGCTGATAATTCTTTAAACTCTTCCACATTCCCCGGTCGAATAGACATAGAATGACCTCTTTTCCCAGTATGTAATCTTGTTACGATAATGTGATGTTTAACATAAAAAAGACCGTCCGAAGACGGTCTTTCTACCCGTGGCGCTTATTTAAAGCATTGATCCGTATCCCGCGCCTCCGTCATCTCTGAAAATTAGAGAATGGCGGACCGGGTAAGGGACACGTTCAACATCTGATTACTAATGTTGACGCACCTCCTTTCCTGATGCGTCCATATTACCATATATGGTATGAGAAATCCAGTTGTTTTCACATGTTTTGGGGAATTATCTATAGAAAACATTATATAAAAATGGCTTGCTTTTATTCTCTACGGGCGCTATAATCTTAATTACGGTGATTATATGTATTAGACGTATTTATGGTCCTGCTACATAACTAGACATCGGAATGAATACATATTATGCGGTCGTGGCGGAATTGGCAGACGCGCACGGTTCAGGTCCGTGTGGGCTAACCCCCGTGGAGGTTCGAGTCCTCTCGACCGCATCATTAACAGAAAAGGTTCATCATTGCTCATTGTAGCAATGATGAACCTTTTCTGTTATCTATAATGGGGTGGCAATACCCAAGGGATGAACGTAGCATTAGTCATTTACCTGAGCGTGTATTTCATTGTGATTCCCGGTGTTTCTTGACATGATAACGGGTAGAGCACCGTTTGCTACAGAACCGCTGTAGTCCGTTTTTAGAATGATCAGAAAATATTTCACGACAAGGATCTGAAACGCAGACTTTGAGTCTTGGTCTTCCGTACAGGGTCAGCTCTCTTCCGAGCGTACGCGAACAGACCGCCAGCATACGGTCGGCCAAGCTGCCTGTGTTTTTATCAGATGGACTGTACACATAACGAAAGCTGCCGTCTCCCTGTGCATTTAATCGTGGGCGCAGGGGGGAATGCAATTCACTCTCCGTCAAAAACTCTCCCAGTTGTTCATCACTTCCACTCATAATCAAATCGCGCAGTTTGTCGCGGTAAGCACGCACGGCTGTTAGTTCCTTCAGAGCTACCGTTTCATCGCATAACACTCCATACTTTTGTAGCAAATCATTTAATTGCTCCGGACTGTCAAGCCGTTCCGGTTCTTCATAGTAGGGATCATATATGGACGCACATCCAGATTATTATCATAAAGGAAATAGAGATAAAGCCGTTGTGGCTGGTATGGACCTGGCTATTGTTACGGGTAAAGGAACAGATATGTTAACCAATCTGGAAAATCGAAAACCTTATATTCAAAGTTCCAATGCCCTGACCTTCGGCTATCGCGAATCAGATCCGGAGCAGAGCATTATAGAAGAGGCAAAGACGGAAGGCATTACCTGCTTCAGTGCGGAACGCTCTCTTCGGGAAGGGGGTACCAGACCTGCGGAAATTTTGAATGATTTCATTTATCAGCGAGAGGTTGACGGTTTTTGGCTTCACCTGGATGCAGATGTACTTGACAAAACGCTCATGCCCTGTGTGGATTGCCCGGAATCTCACGGCTTGCAGTGGAAGGAACTCACAGATGTTCTTAGAGTCTTGTTGACTGCTGTATTACGCCCGTAAAAGGTTGAGCCTAAAGCTGATTTGCTATATAGTTAGGACTGGACAACCATTCCATCTATATTAAATGAATGCCAAAGTAGGGGGACCCTTGAAATGATAATTAAACCGAAAATCCGTGGCTTTATCTGTACTACTGCGCATCCAGGAGGATGTGCGGCTCATGTCAATCGTCAAATCAACTACATCAAAGAAAATCCTTCAATACAAGGGGCCAAAAAGGTGCTTGTGATCGGAGCTTCCACCGGCTATGGACTGGCTTCCCGTATTGCTGCCAGCTTTGGTATGAGAGCCGATACCATAGGTGTATCCTATGAACGCCCCGCTTCAGAAGGACGCACAGCCTCGGCTGGATGGTACAACACTGTAGCCTTTGAGGAATCGGCTAGAGCGGCTGGCTACATAGCAGAAAGCATTAATGGTGACGCTTTTTCCCATGAAATCAAGCAGGAGACGTTGAAGCTGATTAAGGAAAAGCTGGGCAAGGTAGATCTAATTGTGTATAGTGTCGCCTCACCACGACGGACGCATCCTGATACAGGTGAAACCTTCAACTCTGTTCTCAAGCCCATCGGACAGTCTTTTTCTGATAAAACGGTGAATACCAATACAGGTGTCGTATCGGAGATTACGCTGGAGCCGGCTACGGAAGAGGAAATCGAAAATACGATAACGGTAATGGGAGGCGAAGATTGGTCCTTATGGCTAAAAGCGCTGGAAGAAGCTGATCTGCTGGCAGAAGGGGTAACCACACTGGCTTACTCGTATATTGGTCCAGCGATCACGGAGGCCATTTACCGTAAAGGAACCATTGGCCAAGCCAAAAATGACTTGGAGGCCACTGCGCATACCTTAACGAAGCAACTGGAGCGTTACGCTGGAAAAGCCTACGTTTCAGTAAATAAAGCTTTGGTTACACAATCCAGCTCGGCTATTCCAGTTGTACCTCTGTATATTTCCTTGCTGTTTAAGGTTATGAAGGAAAAGGGCTTGCATGAGGGCTGTATCGAGCAAGCGCAGCGTCTGTTCGGGAAGCTATATAGTGGAGCGACAGTGGAAACCGATGATGAAGGGCGCATTCGTCTGGACAACTGGGAAATGAGAGCGGATGTCCAGCAGGCTGTTCAAGAGGCTTGGTCCGGGATTACTACAGAAAATGTGTCTGAACGGGGCGACCTTGACCAATATCGTCTGGATTTCCTTCAGTTGTTTGGATTCGGGTTTGATGAAATTGATTATGAATTGGATGTAAATCCAGATATTCAGTAGCATCATGGCTGATCGGCAATTGTAGCGAATTGTACTACACACACAATAAAAGCGGGCACTTACAAGCGAAATAAATCGCTTGTGAGGCCCGTTTTTTTATATCAGGATTTATGCAAATTCCTCATATGTTAGGCAAATGTATATAAGCTGAACTAAAAAAGGTACATGCAAACGGAGTGGGCGGAATGGTGCCGTACAAGCGAAGTGTTCTTGTTTCAGTAGCTGAGACTATCGGGGATCTGACGTAGAAACCGATTTGTGATGAAGCACACGAAAAACAGCGATGGTAATCATGATCCCGGTAACGCCGAAGACAGCTACGGAGGTCAAAGCCTGATAGGCTTGCCAGCCGAATAAAAAAGCAATACCACTGCCAAAGGTTGTGCCTGCCAGTAAACCGAGTGCGCAAGCGATGTCTGTTCTGAATTTCATAAGCATTTTTCCTTTCGAAATCAGGATTTGCAAAGCAACTTGTACTTTTCATCTGGACTTGTACAGGAACTTGTGCGTACAATTAAATGGAAATCGTTTTCAAAGAGAATCTTTTTAACAGTATGAATCATTCTTGAGCAAATTATTCCTTTTCAGGAGGTAGATGAAATGAATATGAATGAGCAGATCAAGCAGTGGAACCAAGAGGCACAAGCAAACAACACCGATCACCCTTACCGTAAGGTAGAATTGTTCATTGAGGTGCGTGATGGGGCGCTTGAAGCCGTTGTCCCTTATTTGAAGCAACAGAATTACCATCATGTGACGCTGGTAGAGGATGAATACACCTCTGCGGCGGCAGGGGAAAAGGTGGCACAACTCATACGTGACGCAGGCTTGGTGGTCGATGTGGTTCGGCTGCCTCCCAATGCTGTGGGGGATGTGATTGCAGATGAAGGCTATATCGTAAAGGTGTTGTTGGGTGTGGCAGATGAGAGTCAGGCTGTACTGGCTGTAGGCTCCGGCACTATTCATGATCTGGTTCGCTTCGCATGCTATAAAATGAATCGCCCGTTCCTATCGGTGCCGACGGCCGCTTCTGTGGATGGATTCACATCGGCAGGTGCGCCGTTGATTGTGGGCGGCAGCAAGCAGACATTTCAGGCTGTTCCGCCGGAAGCGATCTTTGCTGATCTGTCCGTACTGGCGAATGCGCCACAAGCGATGACTGCCGCAGGTTTTGGCGATATGCTCGGGAAATTCACCTCATTAGCCGATTGGCAGGTGTCCAGGGATTTGGGGGGCGAACCGTATTCGCCTTTGGCTAATCGAATCACGGAGGAGGCGCTGCGGGCCTGTGTAGAGCATGTGGATGAGATTGCGGAGGGTAGCCAGGCAGGTGTGGAAGTGCTGATGAACGCGCTGATCGCATCCGGCATTTCCATGCTGATGATTGATCATTCCCGTCCAGCATCGGGGGGAGAGCACCACATTTCACACCGCATTGAAATGGATTTTATTGCGGAGGGGCGCAAGCAAGTTTTGCATGGTGCCAAAGTGGGTGTAGCTTCTGCTTTACTGGCGGACTTGTACAGGGACCTGGCTGCCAGCCAAGCTGTGGATGCTTTGGAGGTATATCGAACCTTGCCCACGTCAGAGCAGATGCGTGCATGGCTGACTCAGGTCGGTGGTCCGTCTACGATTGCCGAGCTGGGCGTAACCGAGGAGCAGCTTGCGCGCGCACTTCGTACGGCTCATACTCTGCGCAATCGCTATACAGGGCTCAAGTATATGAACGATCATCAATTGCTTCGCTCATAAAATGCACCTGTACACAAGCGGTATTTAGACAGGATAACCAAGCACTTGTAACATGGAAGGGATTAGCGAATGGGTTTACGCCTCCGGCAGCTATACAACGATATCCTGCTCCTGTAACATTTGTATGTACAAATGAACGATATGCTATAATCGTGAAATACAAAAGGGTACACGATATTGCAAGTGACGGAGGAAAATATGGCGCCCAAATATATACAGGTTAAACAGGAAATTTTGTCATGGATTCATTCATCCAGGCTGGAGCCTCAAAGCCAGCTTCCTTCTGAGCATGAAATGTCTGAGCAATTTGCGGTTAGTCGGCAAACCGTGCGTCAGGCGTTAGGTGAGCTGGTACAGGAAGGTTGGCTGTTTCGCATGCAGGGCAAGGGGACCTTTGTCGCCACACGGGATAGCAAGCAGCCCGAGGACCCACGGACCATCGGGGTCGTTACGACCTATATATCGGATTATATTTTTCCGTCGATTGTGCAGGGAATTGAATCCAAATTAAGTCGTCAGGGCTATAAGCTGCTGCTGTCAAGCACAGGCAATGACCCCGATCAGGAACGGCAGTGCTTGGAAATGCTGCTTAGCCAGCCATTAAGCGGGATTATTATTGAGCCGACGAAAAGTGGGGAACGCAACCCCAATCTCAATTATTACCTGACCGTGGAAAACCGCCAAATTCCTTATTTAATGATTAATGCGCGGTATGAGGAAATGGATGCGCCATGTCTGCGTGTAGATGATGAGAAGGGCGGGTTTTTAGCGGCTGAGCATCTGATTAAGCTGGGTCATCGTCGGTTAGCCGGGTTTTTCAAGACAGATGATATGCAGGGAATTTTTCGTATGAAGGGATTTGTGGCCGCCCACCGCAAATATGGGGTTACGCTGCATCCGAATGCAGTGACCACCTACCGGACAGAAGAAAAAAATGAGGTTCCGTTACAGCGTGCGTCAACACTGCTGAGTATGGAGCCGGAAGAGCGTCCTACCGGATGGGTAACCTATAATGACGAGCTGGCTGTGCGTTTGCTGGACATTGTGCGTTCGGCGGGTCTAAGCATTCCGGGCGATTTGTCGCTGGTAGGGTTTGATGACTCTTTTTTGGCAACGGCAACGGAAATCAAGCTAACTACAATCCGCCATCCCAAAGAAGAACTGGGGCTTCGCGCCGCTGATACGATATTGTCGATGATTGAAGAAAAGGGCTTCCGCGAAGAGGATCGCCAGTGGATTATTCCACCTGAGCTGATTATCCGTGAATCTACGGGTCCTGTTGCCAGTGACGTATAAAGAACCTAATAAATAGGGGTAAGTTTTTATTTGGATACATGTAAGGACAAGTTGGATAAAATGTAGTTCTAACACCTCATAGCATATCGGCCCGCTCACTAGCCGTACAGGACAGCCTATTTTCTGGATTGCAGAAAATAGGCTGTTTTTGCTATGTTTTTTCTGAAAACATAGACAGGTATGAAGTGAAAAAACGTATAAAAAAACACTGGCTAAGTTGTACGTACAAGTGTATAATGAAAGCGGAACCAAGGATAAGGGCCATTATGAGCCTCTTGAGGTTTTCCATTTGAAGCTGGGTTTAGCACTTCCATTGCAGATTTCAGAAATGATAGTAAAAGGAGTGTTTTATACATGTTAGAACAGTTGAAACAGGAAGTATGGGAGGCCAATCTGGCTCTTCCCAAGCATGGTCTGGTTACTTTTACGTGGGGAAATGTAAGCGGTATCGACCGTGAGCAGGGACTGGTTGTAATCAAGCCAAGTGGTGTAGCCTATGAGGAGCTGAAAGCAGAGCAATTGGTCGTACTCAATTTGCAAGGCGATATTGTTGAGGGTGACCTTCGTCCTTCATCGGATACACCTACACATCTGGCGCTGTACCGTGCTTTTCCGCAAATCGGCGGTATTGTACACACACATTCCTCTTGGGCCACAAGCTGGGCACAGGCAGGACGCGCGATTCCGGCATTAGGGACAACACAGGGTGATTATTTTTATGGAGCGATTCCGTGTACTCGCGCGATGACTTCAGAGGAAATTGCCGGGGAGTATGAGTGGGAGACGGGACATGTGATTATTGAGACGTTTCAGGATATTAGTCCGGCGGATATTCCAGGTGTACTCGTTAATCAGCATGCACCGTTCGCTTGGGGGAAAAATGCCGATGATGCCGTTCATAATGCGGTGGTGCTGGAGGAAGTAGCCAAGATGGCGTACCGTTCCTTCGCACTGAACCCGGAATTAACCTCTATGGATCAGGCGCTGCTGGATAAGCATTTTCTGCGCAAGCATGGAGCGAATGCTTACTATGGTCAAACGAAAAAGGAGGAGACACACAAATGAGCAAGTATACCATTGGTGTCGATTATGGAACAGAGTCCGGGCGTGCGGTCATTGTTGACCTCTCTAACGGAGCTGAAATTGCTACACACGTAACACCTTATCGCCATGGGGTTATTGATGAAGTGCTGCCTGGCAGCGGACGCAAGCTGGAAATGGACTGGGCGCTGGAGCATCCGGCTGACTATATTGAAGTGCTGACGACTTCTGTACCTGCTGTCATGAAGGAGACGGGGATTTCTCCGGACGACATCATCGGGATCGGCATTGATTTTACAGCATGTACGATGCTGCCAATTGATGCGCAGGGACAACCATTGTGCTTTGACGAGAACCTGAAGGATAACCCGCATAGCTGGGTAAAACTGTGGAAGCACCATGCAGCGCAGGATGAAGCGGATCGTCTGAATGAAATTGCCACACAACGCGGAGAGGCATTTCAGCCTCGTTATGGTGGTAAAATTTCATCCGAATGGATGATCGCAAAAATTTGGCAAATTCTGAACGAGGCGCCGGATATTTATGATCAGACCGATCGCTTTGTAGAAGCGACCGACTGGGTTATTTCCCAGCTTAGTGGAGAGCTGAAACGCAATCAATGTACAGCAGGCTACAAGTCCATTTACCATCATCGTGACGGTTATCCGGATCGCGAATTTTTCAAAGCACTTGATCCTCGGCTGGAAAACCTGACGGATACGAAGCTGCGTGGTGAGATTTATGACTTGGGTAGCCGTGCAGGTGGATTAACAGAGGACATGGCTGCCAAGCTCGGGCTGAACCCGGGAACTGCGGTAGCCGTGGGTAACGTGGATGCACATGCGGCTGTTCCGGCGGTAGGAGTCGTGACACCAGGGAAGCTGGTTATGGCGATGGGCACCTCTATTTGTCATATGCTGCTCGGTGAGGAAGAAAAAGAAGTTGAAGGTATGTGCGGCGTTGTAGAAAACGGAATTATTCCGGGCTATTACGGCTATGAGGCTGGTCAATCGGCCGTAGGAGACATTTTCGCATGGTTCGTTGAGCATGCTGTTCCAGGTGAAGTGAAGGAGCAGGCTGCGGCAGAAGGCGTGAACGTTCATGTGTGGCTGGAGCGCAAAGCGGCTGCGTACAAACCGGGCGAAACCGGATTGCTTGCGCTGGATTGGTGGAACGGCAACCGTTCTGTGCTGGTAGACACGAATCTGACAGGTCTCATTGTTGGCTATACGCTGCTGACGAAGCCGGAGGAAGTGTATCGTACATTGCTGGAAGCCACAGCGTTCGGCACACGTAAAATCGTCGATGCGTTCCATAACAACGGCGTTCCGGTAGATGTATTGTACGCATGCGGTGGATTACCGCAGAAAAACCGTCTTTTGATGCAAATTTATGCGGATGTAACTGGACGGGAGATCAAAGTGGCGGCTTCTACCCAAACCCCTGCGCTAGGCGCAGCGATGTTCGCGGCAGTGGCAGCGGGAGCAGAAGCCGGAGGGTATGATGATATCGTCGAAGCAGCGCGCCATATGGCTCGTGTACGGGACGAGAGCTTCAAGCCGATCCCAGAGAACGCGGCCGTCTATGATAAGCTGTACGAGGAATACAGCCTTCTTCACGACTACTTTGGACGTGGAGGCAATCCGGTGATGAAGAAGCTGAAGGCGATTAAGGAAGAAGCCGGACGTTCTACAGAAGCGGCAAGCACTCATTCTTAAAAGGTGAGGTATCTAAAAAAGCACAGTACGCCGAGAAAACGGCAGACTGTGCTTTTTTTGTTCTTATATTCCGTGATTTGAAATTGGCGAAAGTCTTATGGGATGAAAGATGGTAATGCGTTCCTTTCATAGACTTTCAGGTAAAGTACAGAAGTTTAGGTTTAACGGGCATTCTCACTTTTTCAGCATGGCATCAGCAAACAAAATGGACTTCGGAATACGGAAAAACTGTTCCGCCTGATCCTGGAAGGTTTGAGAAGGAACGGTACCCTGGTGCAACCATTTTCGAAATGTGCCGGGATGAACGCCAATCCAATGACTGACATCGGTCACCGAAATATCATGGACCATACATAGACCCGCCAAAATCCGGTTTTTGACCGGGGAACGAGTCACAGTCCGTTTCATAAAACGGGACGGTGATGGCTGACAGATGAGCGGTGAACGCCGGACAACCTCTTCATTAAACAGAATATGGTGCGGATACCCAAGTGTGTTACAAGCTTTTTCCAGATTAGTGTTGCCGGGAATACGGCCTTCATATACCCACGCGCTGACGCTACGGGAGGAAATGGAAAGCTGCTCGGCAAGCTGAGACAGTTTAATGTCATTAGCCATCAAAACGGCTAGCAGAACACGATTGCGCACTTGACAGCGTGTCGGCTTGCGAAAACGTTTGACGCGCACACCTTTTCCCAAATATTTGCGATTGATCAGAGACCACGCCTGAATGGAATGTTTGTCTTGTTGTTTAGGCATATATCCTCCGATTTTTTTAACCACATACTACTATACCCGAAGGGGGCTTTGCAAGTGACTCCCCTCCTGATTTTCTTTTAATCCCATGGGCTTAACCGCTTTATGGAAAATAAGGTCCATTTGACCTATGAAAAGGGGCGTATAAGGGGCCGATATATTAAGTTGTGTCTATTTTTATGGAATCGGAGGGAATATATTCTTTTTTTATGATTGTAAGGCTTATAAGAAAGAGAAATGGATAGGGAATCGAAGTATACCCAACTATTTCCTGAATGACAAGAGAAGGTTATCCAGTCAGATGTTTTGTAAAAAGATAATGGTATGGTTTCTGACAGCACTTTTGGCAGCAAACACTTTGCTGTGCTTGCCTGGTGTGGCAGGAGCGGAGGAACAAGATTTAAGGGACGGAATGCAACTGGATCAAGCGGATACGGCACAGGAGGAACTTGAGGTTCCTGAAGGAACGGTTTCTTTCACCCCGTCCACTTCTGCAACAAACAGTGTCTATAACGCATTAATGATGAGCTTGGCGGCAAACGTGGAATATACGTCGATCCCTATTGATCCCGGGGAAACGTATGAATTTGAGAATACAGATACGATTAGTAAATCCATATACAGTAACGCGTCTGAATCCAAAGGCATTCTGTATGATAGTGTGAGTTACAAAGAGGACGGAGATATCAGCACTGTCCATATGGATTACGGCATAAGTCCCATTGGTGTTCCTGGGGGAGGTACGGCATTTATTACAAATACAGGAACAACAGTATTAACCGTAAAGATAACGGATGTCTTCACCTACACCACATCTGAGAGCCCGGCATTGGAACGTGTTACGGTCTCTAAGAATGAGAGTTACCGGATCGTAAATGACGGATGGACTGCCCGTTCGATTCAGCATGATGGTTCAAGTAAGGACAATCGCCGTTTTGATTTTGCCAAATACAAGGCAGATGGAACTTTAGCTGCATCTGGTCTTTACAGCATTGCTCATCCCTCTTTGGCTGAAGGAGAGGAACTGATCGTTACAGGTAGCACTTCAAATGCTGTGACCTTTGGTTTACCGTACGGAAAATACAGTACAGAAAGTACCGGAGAACCTGCTTACGCACGGGTTACCTTGAACCAAGGAGAAAGCTACCAGTTTATTAATGTTGGAACCAGATTAGACTCAATTGAAAGCGATGGTACACCCAAGGATAAATTGGACTATGTTGTGTATCTGTCCAATGGAACGGAATCCTCGCGTGGCACTGGCACTTCAGCCAAGCCGCAGGTCGGTGTAGATAAATACGCGGTTATTACCCAGGTTACGGCCAATCCGGTTACATACGGCGCACCTTACCGTAACTTTATCGCCCGTCCTGTGGGCGGGGATGCGATCAGCCGTGTCGAGTTTGAGGCAGGCAAGAGCTACATTTTCCATAATAACGGCACGCTGATGAACCCGATCTACAACAACTCCAGAAAGGCAGGAAGCTTGTTCGATTATGCTATTTACAAGCCGGATGGAACGGTCAATTCCTACGGTTTTAACAGCCAGGCTGGTCCTATGATTCCAGCTTCAGGCTATGCCATTGTGACTGTGATGGGTCCAGGACCGATTATATTTGATTATACGGACGATTTTTCCTGGGAAACGAGCAAGGATCCTGCCTTTTTGCGCGTAACCTTATCGAAGGGTGAAAGTTATGCTTATACGAATATTAGTGATCATTTAAGGAATGTTCACAGCACCGCTTCAACCGTTAAGGGCAAATTTGATGTGGTTCTGTATAAAGCGAACGGCATCGAGGAATCCAGACGCAATACTGGGCACTCAACCTTTCTGGTTGGTGCAGGTAAAAAGGCCAGCGTGACGGTAACCAGTGACACGCCGATTACCTTTGGTGGTATCTATCGGAGCTTTAAGGCCAGCGAAGATGACAATGGTATCGGCCAAACGACTTTGGAACCGGGGGATTCGTATGTTTTCCGGAATCATGATAGCCAATCGAACTCATTGCGGCGTGATAAAAGTAGCGGGAATGCACGCTTTGATTCTGCAAGCTATCGAGGACTTCGTTTACTTACATCAGATCATTTCAACAATATAGTAGACCCGGAGATTGTCGCGGGCGGTGAAGCAATTGTCACCAATGTATCAGATCGGCCAATCACCTTTAGTTATAGCAGTAAAGTAGAGGCTTTGCTCAGCGGGCAGGCGGCATTCCATCGAATTACGCTAAAACGTGGAGAAAGTCGGAGATTTATTAATGTAAGTTCTATAGACAAAGCCCTGGATGTCATTTCTGCCAACGGTATGAAGTGGAGCTATACCAATTACCGTGCAGACGGAACTTTCACTCAAGTGAAGGATACAACGCAATTGCCTCTAGTACAGGCTGGTGGCTACGTGGTGATTACTTCTGTATCGGATATACCGGTTACGTTTGGCGGTCCATTAGGAATATTCGATGTGGATGATGCCCAAGCTCCAGCAGGTCAGGTAACCGTTAATCAAGGAGAGAGTTATGTATTCGTGAATACAGGTACAGAGACTTCTACGCTGACCTCCAATGCTGCAAGTGAAAATCGTCTCTATGACTATGCCATATATGGAGAAGGTACCGGTGTTCATTCCAAGGTGGATGACGCAGGAATGAGTGTTTCGTTGCCTATGATCTTACTTGGAGCTGGAAAAACGCTAGTCGTGACTGTGACTTCACCACAGGCTGTAACTTTTAATTATGGAAATGAGATCAAGGCTGAAGCGGGTACAGAACCGGCGTTGTTAAAAACGTCTTTGTCCGGCGGAAAGCAGGAATTATGGATCAATCGCGGAAGCGAGGCAGCCCCTGTCTTGACGAATGCAAAGACGGCTGGTGGAACGTATCAGTATACCGTTACGGATCAGGCTGGAAAAGTGATTCGTGAACATAAAGAGGCGACAGATAATCTACAGCAAGTGCCAGGTAAAGCAAACATTCATCTTGCCGTAGCAGCAGCTACTCCTGCTGTTAATTTTGGAGCGCCTTATCGTGTGTTTGCTATGAAAAATAAAGATGATAGCAAGCTGGACGAGCTCATTGAGCTCATAGAAAAGGAAGCTGACTTTACGGTAGGTCAGCAAGGGAAATATCGTTTTACGCCCAAAGAAGACGGAATGTACCGTTTTGCGGTGAAGGAAAAATCCAACTATGCTGAACAGCAGCCTATTGTAGCTTTATTTTCGGACTCTGATTTTTCGAATCAGCTTGTCTCCTCAACAGAGCAAGAGCAAATATATGGTTGGAATTTCACTGTTTTAGAGTATGAGTTGAAGGCAGGACAAACCGTTTATGTAAAGCTGACAGAAGCCAATAGCGGCGCATTACAAACCGTAATTAAGGCAGCGCATATGGCTCCTGGCAAGGATACTTCATATGAATACGGCAAAGGGAACCGTCTGAATAAAGTTATTTTTTCCACCGGAGATCAAATCGAGCTGCAGTATGATTTAAACGGAAACGTCAGTTCGCGGCTGAAAAAGGTATTTCCTTTTATATTTTAAATGTATATCCATCCTTCGACAGCAAAACAGATAGCCAGATTTACAGGCAATTATTAAATAGGGGTGAGCATGTGTTTAAACGTTATATTTGTAGTCTATTATGTGTGGTCATGTTGCTGGGTCCATGGAGTACATGGGCATATGGAGAGGGAGGGAAAGGAGAGGCTGCTGCTTCTCAGGCTTCTTCGTCTTCCACTCCACAGATTATTACCAGAGCATGGCTTGCACAGCAAACCGGCAAGGATCAGGCTTGGGTCAATGCACAGTTATCCAAGGGCTATACTTTATATGATATTTATAAAGCATGGCAAAAAGATGGCGGGGAAAACTCATTACCGGAACAAAGTCCTGCCTTGTGGGTACAGCAAAACGGGCTTGAATTGAGCACAAAAGCGAAGACGGAGCCGTCCAAGGAGTCGGCTGAGCTCAAGGCGGGTGAAACGCCCGTTCAGGATGAAGTGGTAAGTCCCAAATCGCTGGATCAGGGTGAGGAACCATCGCTGGTTCCTGAGACGACTAAGGCAGGTATACCATCCGTACCCAGCGTACATGATTCCGTGTATGCACCGATTCCAGAAGAAAACGGCCTGATCGGGCAGGATTTACTTAAACAAAGCTTGCTACAGGTATCTGCTGCAACAGATGTGTATGCTCCTTTGGATCAGGCAGCGCTTGCACAAAGCAGGTTAAGTGATGATACTTCGCGTTATGGGCTGGATTACGGTGACAACAGTGTATCCACCGCTTCTGGACAGCTTGTTGTTCAAAATACCGACCTCGTGCTGCCAGGGTCATTGCCCTTTGCACTGACTCGTGTGTACAACAGTTCATTGGCCAATAACCAGATTGGTGTGCAGCAAAATGAGGGGGGATATACAAACACAAGTGCCATCCGCGAGGAGGAAGCAGCTTCAAGTCTGGGACGAGGCTGGAAATGGGATCTTCCTCATATGCAGAAACAGGGCGGTAAACGGTATTTGTACATGCCGGGAACAGGCTCCTATGAACTGAAAAATGATTTGAAGCTTGAAGGATATGCATACAAAGATCTGAAGATCAGTACAGATCAAAGCGCAAGCGTGCAGGGAATACGAAGTGAATACAAAATATCTGAGCTGAACGGAAACGACTATTATCTCGATCAGGATGGTTATTTGATTTTAATCCAGGATGCGTATAAGAATCGGTTGGAATTTGATTATTCAAGTTCTGGTGGATCTAAGCTCCTTCGTTCGATTCGAAATAATGATGGCAGAGCGCTTGACTTCACTTACAATGCCGGACAACTTGTCGTCAAGGAGCAGGGGACGGACCATCAGTACATCTATCGTCAAAGTGGCGAGGGAAGCAGCAAGGTGCTCACGGAAGTTCTGGATTCCCTGTCAAGAAGCACCAGCTATACGTATACCTTCATGGATGCTCCGTTTAATTTGGTAGCAGATCGTGAAGGGAAAGCTGGGGTCTTACAGCAAAATACAACTGCGCTGCTCACACGAATTGCACGACCTACTTCGTCCATGACTGACATTCGTTATGAAGCCTACAACAAGCGCATAGGCGTATACGGTACACAAGGCGTGTTTAAAGTGATTTCACGCGCAGATGTGTACAGTACAACGGCAGGTAACCGTTTTTTAAATCAAACCGATTTCACCTATTCGGGAGAGGATCTAGCCGGCTATGGCAAAAACGCCGAATGGACGGTGACTGCTACAGGAACACGTACAACGGAAACCTTCCATTTCGGTAAAACCTTTAGAGGAGAGCATGCGCCCGACAAATCGGTTCTTAACCGTTATGATCAAGAGGGAGATTCCACCGGGTATCATGTAGACTACACGTATAAGGACGCCATGGACTGGAATTTGCCTGCGCAAATGCGAGAGTCCTATACGGAGGGGGGTTCTTCATCCGAGCCTGTCACGACCTCCTATGACTACAATGAATATGGTCTCCCTTTGAAAATATCCCAAAGTACGGGGTCGGAGACGGTTCATACGTATAAAACCTCGAGTGAGCCTTTTTTCTGGGTACAACCCGTTCAGACGGTTAGGAAAATCAGTGAAGGAAAAACCGGAACGACCGTTCGAACCTACAAAGCAGAGGGCACATTGAATGAACTAAAAAACTATGAAGGCACAGCGCAGGGGAAGCTTTTATCCCACAGCTATACTTTCTACAATGCAAAAGGGAATGTAAGCAGTCAGAAGGTTCTTATTGACGACAGAAACGATACGGATGTTTCTATAGATTATAAATCTTCCTATGGTTCTCAGCTCCCGACAAGGCAGCTTTTGCCTAAAGGTGTTGAGTATACGTATGACTACTATCCGACCGGAGAAATTAAGTCCCAAACCGATGCCAAGCGCAAAACGGAGTCCTATGTGTATGACGCGTTGGGGCGTGTAACGAAGGTGACTTATCCGAATGGCACTCAAACGGTGGTGGTATACAAGGATGATACGAACGATGTCACCGTCACCGGACCGGATGGCGTGAGCGCGGAAAGATTGTATAATCCATTCGGACAGCTGCTCCAGCAGCAGGTGGATGACGCGATTTACGGATATGGTTATGATGATCACGGAAATAGGGTAGAAAGCACGGATGCGGAACAAGCCACCACTCGCTACGTCTACGATGCTTTTGGACGGCCTGTGAAGGCGACCTATGCGGATGGAACAACAGATACCGTGGCGTACAACGCGGTAGATCGTACGGTCACTTATACGGATGCGGCTGGTTATCGTGTGCGTGAGGTATCGGATGCTTTAGGTCGTGTGACTTCCACTCAAGAAGCTAACAATGGCTCCTTTCAGCCGCTGGAGTCGTTCGCTTACAATCATGCGGGTAGGGTCACCAGCCGGACAGACGGTAACGGCCAACGTATGACCTATGATTACGATGCACTGGGACAAATGACCTCCGTGACAGATCCATCGGGACAAAAGACCAGCTATATGTATGATCTGGCCGGAAATTTGAAGACCGTTCAGTATCCCGATGGGCAAAAGAATCTGTACTCGTATGATGAGCTGGGCAGACGCATGTTGCTGGAGAAATCCAGTGGAGGAACGACGCTCAATATTTACGATACGGATGGCAATATCACCCGTATGCTGACAGGAAAATTGCAAGCGATCACCTTTGAATATAATACGGACGGGTTGGTTACGGAAGCGGCGGGACCGGATTTTAAAACCAA
>NZ_JBITPI010000038.1:0-121001 GCF_050467745.1 Paenibacillus sp. NRS-1781 | reverse complement strand
TTATTCAACAGGCGTGCTATTATACTCTTCATTACATAAAAATCAATGACTTACATCCATTTTTTCAACTAGGATTTGGATTTAGTTCGGTAACGTTTCCTGTTGCGGTGCCAGATAGTTTATCTGCGACGGAACGGAGCTTTTGGCGACTGGAGGAAGGCTTATCTCGGCGGTCGTCGATTTTAACCGAGGTGGAAACGCGCTTGGCTCCTGACAGGAATGGCGCTTCGTGCAGCGCAGCAATAGCGGTGAACACATCGTCCAGCGAACCTTCAATAATCGTACTCATGGAGGTAAGCTCATAGGTAATTCCTTTTTGCGTCTTCAACACTTTTTGCATCTGGGCAACGTAGTCGCTCAGGCTCGTACTCCCCGTTCCAATCGGGATCACTGTCACTTCTGCAATGGCCATCGCCAAGTTCCTCCTTTAATTTAAAATCGTCACTTCTTTAAAAATCTAAAACCTCTGTCCGATAAAGCAACCTTATTTCATAAAAACAGTCCATATGTATGCTGCTTGTTTCTGTAGGAAACATCTTTATCATTCATTGTACCGTTCACAAAGCCTCAATTCAAATGCAGCCCGCGACTACTCTGCAAAATTTGATTTTCCATTCCTTTTCCTTTACGTATGGCTTCAAATGTTGCTATAATACTCCTTGCGCTTATTTGAAATTTTAAGTTTCTCAACACAACATGTTGGGTTAAATATTTATAAGACGTCTAAATGTAGTGATGTAGCCGATAAATCGTACGGGAACCATCTTTTCCCCCTTCATTGGCAAGCGCATCGCTATTTCTATGTTGTTGGATTACATACAGCCCCAAAATGCTGTCTGAACCAAGCAAGTAACCCGGGAATTTTCAGCGTCGTTTTTCATTTTCACTGTCATTTATTTTCAAGTTTATCTCCCAAGTCAGGAAAGCGAGGAATTAATCCCATGCCACAACTCGTAACGAAACCAAACAACCGCCAGTTGGCTTTTGATGAAATACGCATTTCCGTATATGCCGACCGTATGCTCAGCGGATTGGACAAGCTGGATAAAGATCGCCTGATTCGCGGTGTGGTCAGCAAGCTGCGCCGGGACGAAGTCACGGGCGACGAAATCAGCAACGCATTTGCGATGGCTGCGCTTGAACTGGTCAGCAAGGAAGAACCGGACTGGAAATTCGCCGCTGCGCGCGCTTTGCTCACTTCCTTATATAAAAAAGCGGCTACTCACCGCCGTTACAAATCCTATGCGGACGAGCCTTACGGCGCTTTTTATCCGCTGATTACCGAGCTGGTCAAGAAAGGCATCTATCGTCAAGAGCTGCTCGACTACTACACTAAGGAGCAAATTGATGAGCTGGGTGCATCCATTTTGCCGAAAAATGACCTGCTGTTCGATTACATCGGGCTGTTGACGCTGTCCGAGCGTTATCTGGCGAACGATTTTGACGGACGGGTGATGGAGCTGCCGCAGGAACGCTATATGATCATCGCAATGTACCTGATGCACAAGGAGCCTGCCGACAAGCGTATGGAGCTGGTGAAGGAAGCTTACTGGGCGATGAGCAACATGTATATGACGGCGGCTACGCCAACCATGTCCAATGCAGGGAAAAAGGTCGCCGGACAGCTCTCCAGCTGCTTCATCGACACCGTAGATGACTCGCTGGAAGGCATTTTCGATTCCAACACCGATGTAGCCCGTCTCAGCAAAATGGGCGGCGGCATTGGCGTATACCTCGGTAAAATACGGGCACGTGGCTCCGACATCCGTGGACACAAAAATACAAGCTCCGGCGTCATCCCGTGGATTCGCCAGCTAAACAATACAGCGGTCAGCGTAGACCAACTGGGTACACGTAAAGGCGCAATTGCCGTCTATCTGGACGTATTCCACAAAGATATTCTTGCGTTCCTCGATCTGAAGCTGAACAACGGTGACGAGCGCATGCGTGCACATGATGTTTTCCATGGCGTATGTCTGCCCGATCTGTTCATGGAGCGGGTGGAAGCACGTGGCGAATGGAACCTGTTCTGCCCGCATGAAGTGAAGAAGGTCATGGGCTGGAAGGATGACAGCGGCCGTCCACTGGGGCTGGAGGATTTTTACGATGAAGGCTTTGGTAAAGGCTCCTTCCGCGAGAAGTATGAGGAAGCGTCACAGCATCCCATTCTCTCCCGCATTACGGTGCCTGCCATCGACATCATGAAGCGCCTGATGAAATCGCAGCTGGAAACAGGTACGCCGTACATGTTCTACCGCGATACCGTAAACCGTGCGAACCCGAACCGTGCCCACGGTATGGTATATTCCTCCAACCTATGTACGGAAATTATGCAAAACCAATCGGCGACCGTGGTGGAAAAAGAGGAATTAGTCACCAAGGATGGACAAACACGCATTGTCATTTCCAAAATTCCCGGCGATTTTGTCGTCTGCAACCTGAACTCCATCCATCTGGCTCGCGCTGTTCCGGCAGGTGTGCTGGATCGTCTCGTACCGATTCAGGTACGTATGCTGGATAACGTGATTGATATCAACAACATTGAGGTGCTGCAAGCACAATATACGAACAGCCAATATCGCGCAGTCGGTCTGGGTACATTCGGACTGCATCATCTGCTCGCACTCGAAGGCATCCGTTGGGAATCCGATGAAGCGGTAACCTATAACGATCATTTGTACGAAAAAATTAACTATCTGGCTGTAAAATCAAGCATGGAGCTGGCGAAGGAAAAAGGCCGTTATGCCAAATTTGAAGGCTCTGACTGGTCTACCGGGCACTATTTCACATCCCGTGGCTATACGGACGGTATGCGTGAAGGCAAATTTGTCACCACCTCAGAGTGGAGTGAACTTGCGGAAGAAGTCAAACAAAACGGTGTCCGCAACGCATGGCTGTTCGCCATCGCGCCTAACGGCTCCACGTCCATCATCGCAGGTTCTACAGCCAGCATTGATCCATTGTATGAGCTGCTTTCCTATGAAGAGAAAACAACCTACAAGATCGCTAACCCTGCACCGGACTTGAATGAAAAGACAATCTGGTACTACAAAACGGCTTTCCTGCTGGATCAGCATGCTTCGATCAACATGGCCTCTGCCCGTCAGCGTCATATTGACCAGGGCCAAAGCTTTAACCTGTATGTGCGCCCGGATATCAAAGCTACTGAATTCCTGGAACTGCACATTCATGCCTGGAAATCAGGGATGAAATCAACCTATTATGTACGCAGTCGCGCACTGACGATTGAGGAATGCGATAGCTGTGCATCCTAATATAACGAAGGAGAGAATCTCCCATGCAGTTACAAAAGATTTTTAACACGGAAGCACCTAACCGCTCTACCCGCATTATTGAAGGCGAAAACTCCGGCATTCTGAACTGGAACGATATTCGCATGCCGCATATGTACAAGCTGTACAAGGTGTTGCTGCTGAACCACTGGATTCCGGATGAAATCCCGATGTCCAAGGATGCGTCCCAATTTCCTACGCTGGATGCCGAAGAACAGCGCACGTTCAAAATCAACATCGGCCTGCTGGCCGTGCTGGACTCCATGCAAACGATGTTTGTCGGGGATGTAAAACGCTACTTTACCGATTCCTCGCTGGAAGCTGTGTCAGCCATTATCGGGCAGCAGGAAGTCGTGCATAACCAATCCTACTCCTACGTGCTGTCCTCTCTGGTATCGGATCAGGAGCAGAAGGAAATTTTTGAATACTGGAAAAATGATCCTGTATTGCTGGAGCGTAACACGTTCATCTCAGACATTTACCAGGAGTTCCGTGATGAGCAAAATCCGCAAACCTTTTTCCATGCGATGGTGGCGGACTTGATTTTAGAGGGCATTTTCTTCTATAGTACGTTCGCTTTCTTCTATAATTTGGCCCGTGATCAGAAGATGATGTCGACCAGCCAAATGATCTCGTATATCCAGCGGGATGAAAATCAGCATTGCTACTTTTTTGCCGAAGTGTTCAAGCAATTGCTGTCTGATTTTCCTGAGCTGGACACGAAGGAAAATACGGATTATGTCTACCGCATGATTGACCGCGCAGTGGAGCTGGAAACGAATTGGGCACACTACACGCTCAAGGAGGTTCGCGGCATCGACTTGAACGAGCTGGGCGATTATATCAAGTATATGGCGAATATGCGCCTGAGACTGCTCGGTATGGACAAAGCCTACGAAGGCGTAGACGTAAATTGTATGCCTTGGATCAAGCCGTTCTCGGATGAAGCGCTGAACGCAACAAAAACAGACTTTTTTGAAGCAAAATCGCGCAATTACGGCAAGGTCGGAGAGGACAACGGATTTGACGATTTGTAATTAACCAGATACAGCCTTAACTCGGTATTTACCGGGCTAAGGCTTTTTTTCATGAGTTTCATCCGAATCTTCGAGATACATTTTAAAACAGTCGTATGCCCAGAACCTGAGAAGTTCACTTTCGTCCGATGTGGTGCATACATATACCCTAGAACCGTGTAATCCAATCCATCGCTCCACAGTGTATCAACGTTGCTCACGATGGAGGCATTAACGCTGTTTTTACTTGCTTTGTATAGGAAGGATAGCCGCCCGTATGCTGGAGCATTTCGATTTCACGCAAAATACGCGGCAAGTCAGCGACCGAGTTCATGACGATGTGGGCTCCCGCCCTTTTTAATCCGTATACGCTCTGCCTGCGCCGTTCCTCAGCCACTCTGTCGTCGGATTCACGGCTTGTTGCTTGCGACGTGATCAGCGTACCTTCGCTATGATTCAGCACACCTATTGTCCACACACCGGCATTCCTGCCCTCTTGCATATCAGCTGCCGTATCTCCTACTTTCACAATATCGCTAAGCGGGAAAACCTGTAAGCGGTGTGCAATCTCATAGATCATCCATGGATAAGGGCGCCCTTGCGATACTTCACAGGGAGCTACTGTGCAATCCAGTGCATATGGGGACTGTGCAGGCATAAAAACGTTGCCCAGCATCTCCATCGGGCAAGATGCGGTAGCGCCTGACTGAATCCGACGATCCTGCAATTCATTCAGCGCTTTATCGATACCGAAAGTGGGCTCAGCTCCCTGGATCAAAGAACGGAGAACAGGCACAAGCTCAAGATATATATGCTCGATATCCGTTCTCCCGGGATGCGTATCGAAGCAATCCAGCCATTTTTTCCGAACCTCTGAAAGTGCCAGCACATTCGCAATATGATCACGAATCGGTAATCCTCGCCCATGAGATGCCTGTTCTTCGGTTACCTGTACACCCTTCCATCTGAAAATATCACGTATTCCCTGGATTAAGCCTCGTCCTCCGGGGTCCAACAATGTACTTTCGAGATTAAAAATAACCGCTTGTATCATGCAATCCCCGCCTCTCCGTAACGCGGCTATCTGCTGTCAGTGTTTCTTAGGACCATGATACACAGCTAACGTAAAATGAAATGCCATAAAGCGTCAGCGGATTGTAATTGAAAATAAATTCCTGGATTGGTTGCCGATTACTGATTGTAATGAAGTGTACTAAGGAGGACTCACAACATGAGACATCCATGGAATGAATATAATCCCAAGATGCCTTGGCGGATGGAGCTGGGTTGTTATGCGCTGAACAAGCTGGCTTGCGGAGGGATGGTGTTTGGTCTGATATGGGCCTATTGCTATATAACAGAGGCAATGACGGGGATTCCTGTAGCCATAGCAGGCAATAGCGGTGAGCTGACCGCGCAGCTGTGGGCATATGGTTTTGCCCTCCCGGCAGCTCTTACCGCCGATGCGCTGCACGATCTCTTGCCCTGGCTGCGGAAGCCGGAGCGGCTCACCCTGTACCTTGCCGCAGGATTCAGTATTTTCCTCCTGCTTGGTTCTTTTATATCCCCTGAAGGAACGGGTGTCTTATGGAGCAACGGCATCGCGGGTATCGTGATTACGTTACTGTATTATCGGGGAAGGCATTATGCGGGAAGACTCTGGCTGAGTCGTGGATTTGGGGTACAGATCATCCTGGCCTTCCTCCTGCCCTTGCTGTTTTGGTCTATAGGGCTTCAATGATATCCCCCGCAATGACCGAGACAGCAAGCCTGCGATGATCCCTGTCAGCACATCACCTGCGCCGCCTGTCGCCATCCCGGCGTGGCCTGTCGTGTTGACATAGGCCGTTCCGTCCGGGCACGCAATGACGGTACGCGCTCCCTTGAGCACCAGCGTGACCCCGCGTGTCCGGGCGTACAGCCGGGCATGGGCGATGCGGTCACGCTGCACCTCGGCCGTAGATAGGCCCAGCAGACGAGCCATCTCGCCGGGGTGCGGTGTCAGTACAACCGCCGCGCCTCTCGGCGGTCACAATATACATGCTTCTTCGCCTCCCGTAGTGCCATCCCTTTTTTAATACCCGACCGTAAAACGGGAATTTACAAATTCCCCTTCTACCAGCTCATCAATCAGGGCAACTGCATAATCCTCAACCGAGATGCGGCTGTGACCCAATTCATCAACAACTACATGGTCCAAGCCAATGCGAAACTGCCCTGTACGCCGTCCCGGCTCAATGATTGCGGCAGGACTGCAATATGTCCAGTCCACATCCGCAGCACGATACAGCTCCAGTGCATCGGCATGTACGGCAGCCAGTGGCTTGACTTCCTCTGGAAACTCGGCGGTATCCATCAGGCGTTCACCGTTTTCCGTTTTCAGGCTACCAGCTCCGCCAACCACCAGTATGCGCTCTGCGCCGGAACGCCGGGTTCCTTCCAGTAAAGAACGGGTTGCTTCGAGCAATTCTTCCTCAGCTCCAAACTTGGGACCATAAGCGCTGATCATGGCATCATGTCCTTTGGCCACGGCTGTTACGGAATCGGGGTTCAAAATATCCGCTTGAACGACCGTCAAATACTCACTTTGCTCCGTTACACGCTGCGGATCACGCACCGCCGCCGTCACCTGATACTTGCGCTTGATGGCCTCCTTCACCAATGCTTGACCAATGGTTCCTGTTGCTCCAAAAATAATGACTTTCATCTGTACTTGCCTTCTTCCTGTCTATGATTTACTTACTATTACTTATCCGCTTTAGCCTCAGCTTAAACCTGCTTCTCTTACAGCCCGTCCGGGTGATTCGATCCTCTATGATGTTCTGCGGTACTTTCTATATGCTCGTATTGCTCGTTCATGCTGAATCTCCCCTCCCTGCTTGTAATCTTGTCTATTTTACCAAAAAATACTTCATATATCTCTGTCAGACGTGACCAAGCCCTTGAAATGCCTGTGTGGTCTGTGCAATAGTGTAGAAAGAACAATGGAAGGAGGGATTGCGGGTGTCCCCGACGGACTTCGCGGCATTGGCCGCATATATCTCACCCGGTCTGATTGCCGTCCTGCTGGCATTGTCCTTGCTGGTATGGCTGTATGCTCACAGCGCAGCCCAGCTTCGCAATTCGCGTCAGCAGCGGCTGAATGAATTACAGGAATCGCTACGTATCTACGGACGGCTGGCAGGCTTTCTCCAGACCTCTACTCAGTACAGCTTAAGCAGCCACGAAACACGCCAGCATCAGAGTGGACTGATTCATGCCCTTCAGGAAGCGAAGGTTGCTCCCTATTTAACCCCTCACCTTCAGGAACAGGTTCAGGCATCTCTAAGAGAATGTGACGCATTCCGCAGGGAGCTGCTTCTCAAATCACTGGAGCGCGAAATGAGCAAGCTGATCGACGAGCGTCGGCTTGTTCTGCTGGAATCACATGCTCCGGGCTGGGGTACGGCTTTATGGAAGCTGCTGCGTCCCGCTGCCGGGCCGTTGGCTCTGGCGGGTATCGTGTGGCTAATCTCACGGCTGATTGTAGAACTAATGTCGTATAGTACTATCCATTCTGGTCTGTCCGCAGCTGTGCCATCTGCGTCCTGGCTCATAGGGTGTACATGGATGAGATTTGTTTCCGGCTTGATCGCCCTGTTGTACGTATATCGGTTGATGACCCTGCGCAGACAAAATGATCTGGATGTGACGGCATCCCATTTTCCAACGAGCCTGTTATCCATGGTGATCGCTGCCGTTGCCCTGTTTCAATGGAGCGGACCAGAGGCTTCTCCCTACATATTAACTGTGCAGCTTGTCCTGTTTGTGATCGGCTTCCGGCTCACCCGGGGCCGCTCACGGAGTGATCGCCCTTATGTCGGTCATCCCGGCTTGATGAAGGTCGATCCTTCTCAACATCAGGAAATGCACACGACAGACAAAGACAGAACGTCCGACTCTTCTTTGGCGGAGGAACATAACCGTTCCTAGACGCCAAGCGATGCAAAATCGTTTACAGCATGAACGTTAAAACCACATCCCATCACAGGACATCCCGACAGACGCCGAATGGTTTTATGGGGTGTCCTGTTTTTTGAACAATTTTTGACTTTTTCAAGGGTTAAGCTTGTGCCAGCAATCAAGGAAAGGGTATATTGTTTATATAAATGTAAATCATATCGTTTTTTATGTATGAATATTGAAAAAAATCCATATATGTTAAACTATCATCAATTGTTGATGTACGTTAGAATTGGAGGAACTATGCAACTGGACATTTCTGAAAAATCACTTCCCGTATATGAAGCACTGGCCAGTGAGGTTCGGCTGAACATGATTGTTCTGCTTGCGGAGAAGCCTATGAATATACGCGAGCTGGCGGAAGCACTGGGACTCAGCAGTGCCATCATGACCATGCATGTCAAAAAGCTGGAGAGAGCATCCATTATTTCGACCAAAATGCTGCCCGGTCGCGGTGGCGTTCAGAAAGTATGCTCACTGGCTACGGACAAAATTGAAATAGCTATGCCCCGCTATCAGCAGGATGTACGGCAATTTCATCAGACGGAGATTTCCGTCGGGCACTTTACCGATTTTGAAATTCAGCCAACCTGCGGGCTGGCTACCGTCGAGAAAATTATCGGAGAATTCGACGAGCCTCGTTCGTTTCTGGACCCTGAGCGCTTCAATTCCAAAATTCTGTGGTTTAGTCAAGGATATATGGATTATAAAGTACCCAATTTCCTCCTGTCCAGCCAAAAGGCCGAGGAGCTGGAAATTTCGATGGAGCTATCCTCCGAGGCCCCTTTTACCAACGACAACTGGCCTTCGGACATTACCTTTTTCCTGAACGATGTGAATCTGGGGACTTGGACCAGCCCGGGAGATTTCGGCGATAACCGTGGGAAATACACACCTGCATGGTGGCCTGATTTTATCAACCAATACGGTCTGCTCAAAAGACTTCGTGTTACGTCTAAGGGTACCTTTATGGACGGCAAGCAAATATCCGATGTGACCTTAAGCCAGCTGGTGATAGATCAGAAGCAATGGAAATTCCGCATTGCCATTCTGGATGATGCCCAGCATGTTGGAGGGGTTACCCTGTTCGGTACTGGATTCGGTAACTACAATCAGGACATTCTGTTCCGCTTGTACTACAAGCCTGCGGAAAACCATACGAAAACAGCAACAGTAGAAGCTGGCGACAGCAGCAAATAAACTTTCAGAGCCTGTTCTCCTCACACCCTAAAACACGCCCCTTTGCCCCATGCGTTCATGGCAAGCAAAGCGCCGTGTTTTTATTTTTCATCTTCTTTTAACGTGCCTTTTTGCATACGCTATGACTGCCGCACAGGCTCAATGCATACAGGTAAAGGAACTTCCAGCACATATCCTGTTCGAGTCAATCGTCCGTCTTCGCTATGAATAGCAAAGGATACGATGTTATTTCCGTCCTGATTCGCGACAACCAGATACCCGGACAGGATGTTGAAGTTACGCGGCGTGCTGCCAAAAGTCTCCACCCATTCAACCGTCTCCAGCTTACCGCTGTCCAGATCGACATGGTACAGCACGATGCTGTTATGCCCTCGGTTGGACACATACAGATAGCGTCCACAAGGCGTAATCCGAATGTCTGCGACTGTGTTTTCCACATCTATGCTGCCCTCCGGCAGCGTGGACAAGCTTTGCAGCCATTGAAGCTCCCCGTTGCGTTCGTTGTAGCTAAATACAGCGACCGTATTATTTAGCTCGTTAGCCACAAAGGCATAGGGACGCGAAGGATGAAAAACCAGATGACGCGGACCGGAGCCGGGCGGCAGCTCTGCCTCACGATGGGTCACCAGCTTCCCATCTTCCGTCAAACGGTATACCACAATCTGATCCAGCCCCAAATCACATACCATTGCGTACTGCCCTGAAGGATCAGAAATAATCGAATGCGGATGTGCCGCATCCTGACGGTCCTGGAGAATACCTGAGCCGGTATGCTGGACCTGCCCCGACATTTCCCCCAACCCGCCAGCTTCCGTCACCGGGAATACAACGGCATTCCCGCCTGAATAATTGGAAGCCAGCACATACCGTCCATCCGCTGTCACTGAGACATAGCAAGTGTGCGCTCCTTCGGTCCCTTTTCGATCCAATGGGTGCAACTCTCCCGTCTGCGCATGCACCTGATACGCATACAGCTCGCCTTCCTCTGTCTCACTGGCAGCATACAGCTTGGTCCCATCTGGATGCAACGCCAGAAATGAAGGACGCTCTATTCCTTCCACGCCTCCAATGATACGCATATCACCATTTTCCGCATGTAAAGCGCATACATAAATTCCTCTCTCATGGCGATGTGCATAAGTTCCTGTATAAAATAACTGTTCATTCCACTCTTTCATCGGCTCTCGTCTCCTTTGTAAACTTACCATGCATTATTACCCACGATGCAGTCGTTTCATTAACCATTTCTCTATGTATACCAAAAATAGTCTCCTTCGGCGCGACCTGTGGTTCACAAGAACGTCACAGATCGCACCAAAAGAGACTATGTTTACAAGAAAAATAACATTAAACCGCTGTCGTTTGTGTACCTTTGCTGTTCCATTTTACAGCCAGTCCCAAACTAAGGATGAGAATAACCGCCCCGAAAATGTATGGCAGATTGATATGCACCTCAAACAACGTACCCGCCAGCGCAGGTCCTAAAATGTTACCGATACTCATATAGGCATTATTCATCCCGGCTGCAACTCCCTGTTCATCCCCGGCCATTTTGGATAAAGCCGTATTAATGGCTGGTCGCAGCAGCGACGTAGCAGTAAAGAAGATGAGCGATACCCCGAGTACATAATAAAAGTTGCCAGAGAGCAGCATAAGCACAAGAGAAATCGCGGAAAACAGAAAGGAGCCGATAATAACACCTTTTTCACCAAAACGATTCAACAGCGGACTGATCACAACCGCCTGAATCACCGTTCCGACCAGTGCCCCTACCGTAATAATGATCGCAATATCGCGCTCATTGTAATGAAACTTGCCTGTCACAAAGAAAGGAAACATGGTTTCAAAATGCGTCAGCCCAAAGGTTAGGGTGAAAATCATAATCAACAGCATGAAATACGGCTTGCGAAAAGAAAGTGCAAACTGCTTAATGACATTGTCGCGTTTGGCTTTGACATTCCGGAACTTCAACTGTTTCTCCATCGACAAGGTTTCCGGCAGCAAAATCAACGAAACCAGGGCAGCTACACCCGATACTCCAGCCGAAGCGTACAAAGGCGTGCGTATCGAAATATCTGCCAGCAAGCCGCCCACACCAGGGCCGATAACAAACCCGAGAGACATGGCCGCGCCCAACAAACCCATTCCCCGACCGCGATTGTGTACCGTCGTAATGTCGGCAATATAAGCCATCATCGGAGGAATCATAAAGGCAGCCCCTGCGCCTCCGAGCAAACGGGATATATACAGCATCGTCAACGAATGCCCTATAGCAAATAGTACTGAAGAAATCGTCATGATCACCAAACCGATAATGATCATTTTTTTGCGTCCGTATTTATCGGACCATTCACCAGCTAACGGTGAAAACAGAAACTGGGTCAAGCCGAATACGGCAACCAGGTAGCCTCCCGTTTCACCAGTACCTCCGAGGGAACCCATGAATTTGGGGAGGATCGGAATGATGAGACCAATTCCCAGCATGGCAATAAACATATTAATCATCAAAATGACCAACGGTCCCATTTTCAATTGTGACTCTGACATGTTGCGTGTTGTCCTCCCAGATTATATATTTCGCATACGAAAATCTTATTTTGCAACTATTAGTTCAAAACTCTTCACTATATTAATAGACCCACGAGTAAATAACAACCATAAATTACACTAAAATGTTATCAGTAATCTGAAGCCGTTATAAGATTCTTGAAAAATAGAAAAGCAGTCTTAGCAGCTCGCATTGGGCATTGTGGAGCACATAGATAACGCTTCTGCATTAATTATATACAAACATGCGTTCTATATTCAATACACAAAAAAAGGAACTAAAAGCATAACACTGGCAGAACCCTACACGCACTCATATAGAGTGCGACTTTTTATATGGCAAACGAGCTATTGTCGATTATTGAAAACGGTGGGAGACTGGGCGCACCTATCCCTTCGGTTATCCGGCAGGCGGTCGAAGTGTTGAAGGGTAAAGGCGGTTTGGATCAACAAGCAAAAAAGGGAGTTGACGAGTATGACATACCGTAAAGATCACATACCACAAGACACGGCCTGCAACCGTCGTCCGAGGCTTCCGCTGTCCGCTACTACTATTATACCATTCATAATACAGGGAACCCGTCCAGCACGGCAGCGAATGAGCGTGCGTGGCTAACGAACTCTACTAACAAACGAACGGCATCTTTTCATATTGCAATTGATGATCATGAAGCCGTGGAATGTATTCCATTGACAGAAAATGCTTGGCACAGCGGAGACAGGGGCAAACCGGGAAGCGGCAACCGTTCCAGCATAAGTATTGAAATTTGCGAAAGTGGGAACTACGCTAAAACGCTGACCGATGCTGTTGCGCTGGTAGCTGGTATGCTGCGGGAACGTGGCTGGGGGTGTGGATCTGCTGCGGCGACATTACGACTGGAGCGGCAAGATTTGCCCGAGATTAATGTATAATTAACGGTAAAACCTATGTACCGCTGCGTGCTGTGGGCGAGGCATTGGGTGCTGCTGTTGTGTGGGATGGTAAGACCAATATGGCTACAGTTACAAAGTAAATCCTATTGAATAGCAAATCCCCTGCCAGCATATGAATTGGCAGGGATTTTTTTGTTAGGAGTCGTTAACCTTAGCTCTTAAAATTAGAGTTCATCTGGGTTAGTGGCTGATATAGCCCATGCTGAGGCGTCAACATAAGCTCCGCCAGCGCGCCACTGTATTTCATAGTTTCCTGAGCGCAATCCGCTTGAAAACCCATCCGTGCTGTACCAATTAAATGTATCACCAGCACCCACATACTTGGTAAAATAATCTCTCCCACTGTCGACATGCTTTAAGGTAAAAGTAAGCGTCGCCCTGGTGTTGTTTTTTACACGTAGCTTAACATGACCATATCCAGGAGATATGGAGAACTCTGTTAATGGCGACTTGCCGTCAAGGTTCACATTAAAAAGATCTTTTGTTCTAAAAAGACTCACTCTGTCATGATTAACAGGTGTTGTCACCTCATTTTGGGTCGCGTAAGTCGATGGACTTGCAGAATTAGCACCTGAATCCGCAAAAATCGCACTCGGCACGGCAACAGCCCCTAACAAACTCAAAGATAAAGCTGTTGTAATTACTTTTTTCTTCTTCATGGATTATTCCTCCTTATATTATACTACCACCTCAATATACTAAAAGATTCCATATTTTATATATATTCTAAAAAAGAAATCATGAAATTACAATTAATAATTTTTTATTGTAATGTATACTATTTCAAGCGAATACCTCACAATAAGTTACAAAAATTATTGACAACTGTTAAATTGTGGTCAACAATAGAACGCAAGAATATAAAAATCTTGGAATTTTTATGTGAAGGGTGGATATGACATGAAGCATACACCTACGATTCGGACGGAATTAGACAGTTACCTCCAACAGGAAGGTTGGAGCTTAGCACGATTTGGGCAAATTGCAGGCATGAATCGGGGAGCAGTAAGTGCTATCTTGACAAGAAACAAACCTATGTCCGTTAACCAACTGGACCGAATTACTGAGACGATGGGTTTACCGGAAGGCCACTTGTATGACTTGTTTATAGATAACTATATCATCGACTTACCACCGAATATGAGGCGGATCGAGCCATTTTTGTATCGCTGTGCGGAGTTGGACAAGTTGGATGCAATCCGTCGAGTGGTGGGGATCATCATGGACAATCTACTTTACTCGCCCAGACTATATGATATTGCGGAAACTTTATTTGCACAGGGAAGACATGCTGCTGCATTACTACTCTATGAAGGTGTAGCAGAAGCGGAAAAATACCAACATTCGGAACGTTTGGCAATCTGCCATTATCGTATATTCACGATTCAGATTGGAGACGATCAAAGTCGAAACCTCAAAGCTGGTACACGATTTGAACCCTTTGTCGAACGTCTGGATGAGATAGACCAGCTTGACGCATTGAAGGATTTGGCTAACGTGTATAGGTCTTTGCGTCTATGGGACGATGTTGATGAAACAGCGAGAAAAATGAAGGAGAAAGCAAAAATTCAATATTCGATGAAACATCAGGAGAAGCGCAAGAATAGAACGCATGCAAAGAAAACAAAGAGTCCATTATTTGGTTACGTTGCTTATGCTGACCTGTTGTGTGCAAGTGTCTGTGAAGCCCGAGGCAATTACCAACAAGCTCTACAGTATACATACGCCTACGCTGATTTAGATTGGGTCAAAGAGACGGACGAGGATACTCAGCATTGGGTCAACTTGTTCAAGCATTGGTCACACGCTAATGTTATTGTGAATAAGCTTTTATCTGGAGATATAAGTGTGCTACACGAATATCTTAACTATATAGATGCATCGACAGATACAACTCAAGAAGATAGGGTTACTCAATTACTGAACATTATGATAGCGGCTAACCTATATGCAATAGATGTAAATGATATACTTAAACAGTTTGAAACAGAGATTGAGTCTTTTTCACAGCAACCATCGGGTGATATATATGCGCAACAAGTGATGCCGGATTATTTCGCGTGGTTTGGTTACGAATTGGCTTACTATTATTTACATCAAGGGATGTACAGTGATGGTTTTAAATATTTAATGAATGCATTGTTAAAAGCGAATACACTAAATAATGAGACATATTTTATAAACTGTATGGGATTGTTTGCTCGTTTTCAAGCCCATGCGGTTCCTGAAACCAAAGCAGAGTTTTTCAATTTCATTGAGAGGGTGTGGATAAACAATGTTGAGAAAAATGATTCTTCTGATCGTCGCGACTAGCTTTTTGTTTATCTTAGGTATGCCTGTTCAGCCGCATAATCGTCATGAAGGTATTAAACCTCTTGTACAACATGGAGGGTACTAAACGGATAGGAATAACAATCCCCGCTAACCTTAACTGGTCGGCGGGGATATTTTTTTGCTCAATACGGAGAACTATTGTACACCCGTTTTGCATCCTCGACGGATTTAAAATCAAACTTCCTTGAGGTAAAGCTAGGCGAGATACTGGAGCATGTAGAAGAGCAGGAGAAATGATGATGCTAAAAAAATACCAAGAAGAGTGGTTATCCTATAACACACATAAACGTATCGACTGCGTGCTTCGGGGTATAATTGCAGCAGCATTATGGGGATATATCATTTTAATCATTTGTGGGCATCAATTCTAATCAAAAAAGGAGCAGGAGATTTCAATCCACGCACTCATATAGAGTGCGACTGTATGACCTCATTTTCAAGTGTCGATTGGTTGGACAATTTCAATCCACGCACTCATATAGAGTGCGACGGTTGTTCCCCCGGCATTCAACAGTTTTCCAGAAATTTCAATCCACGCACTCATATAGAGTGCGACTGGAGATGGCGCTATACTAGCCGCCACCTCGCAAAGATTTCAATCCACGCACTCATATAGAGTGCGACAAGTGCAGTCATGGCGTCAATCACCTCCTTTGCAATTTCAATCCACGCACTCATATAGAGTGCGACTTTCCATTCTATTAGTAGAGGACAACGCATGGTGACAATTTCAATCCACGCACTCATATAGAGTGCGACAATCGTAGTGACCGTGAACGGGGCAAGCGTTAACGCATTTCAATCCACGCACTCATATAGAGTGCGACCCGTGATTTATGCTGTGGCATCCGATGAAGAAACATTTCAATCCACGCACTCATATAGAGTGCGACCAGCTCTAATAGCTACCCAAGGAGAGGGGATAGAGATTTCAATCCACGCACTCATATAGAGTGCGACATTGGGATGAGCGAATTACACATTCTGCTCCCAGCTATTTCAATCCACGCACTCATATAGAGTGCGACTGTTATTTTCGGGGATTGCAACTACAAGTCAGAAGCGATTTCAATCCACGCACTCATATAGAGTGCGACTAAAGATATACGCTCCTTCATTTGTAATAAAATCTTAATTTCAATCCACGCACTCATATAGAGTGCGACTTAAACCAGAAAAAATCTTTCGATCAATACATTAGAATTTCAATCCACGCACTCATATAGAGTGCGACCCAGGGCGTGCTGGCTGGAGCGTTCGCCGTATACGGATTTCAATCCACGCACTCATATAGAGTGCGACTGAGCTTTACTATGAGGCAACTTTTGATTTAGAAATTTCAATCCACGCACTCATATAGAGTGCGACCTTTTAGCGTAAACAGTCTAAGAGGTTTTTTAACTGATTTCAATCCACGCACTCATATAGAGTGCGACAGCGAAAAGTGGGGTAAATTAATCTTTCGCAGCCCTATTTTATCATAAATTTTAACAATAGGTATCAACTAATGAATTTGCACGCCGCACACGTTCACACTTCATTCACATTCGACATATTTTCGACAAATTTCGAGGTGCGAAGGATCCGGGGTTTTTATGTGAGCTTCACATTCGCACTTCTACGATTTCATTGATTTCTATTTGCGTGTGCTTATTTACCCGCTTTCTCATCACTTATCTGTTCAATTTCCAGCAGTCTACCGTACCCTGCGTTGGTCTTCCCACCGATCCCCTCCGTGTTTAACGCTCCAAGCAGGATCGTCTTGGCCAAGCTTAGCCACTTCGTTGCCTGTTCCGGCTCTCCCTCACAGGTTAATACGATTTGGAAGCAGGCTGACGCTGTAAGAAAGGGAACGGGGATAGGAGAATCATCGTCACGTGGAGCCTTATAATCCAAGCCCTTGTGATAAGGCTCTACTATAATTCCGTTGTAATCCTGATGATGGGGTGTAAGCACATCCTGCCTGAGAGCATGTTCAACACTTTTTGGCGTGGGAAGTGCATCGTGAAATTGAACAAATCCGGCAGACGTCGGTGTACCAAATAAAATGCCAAAGTCATCCCCTGTACGCTTCAATGTCGGATATTGGTCGCCCAGTTGCCGATGTACATAATGTGAGGCTACACCCTTTAATGCAGTTGCTGGCAGGTAAGGAACTCCGTATATGCGGTGCAGAGCCAAGCTTGTCTCCAGCACAGAATGTCCATCTCCAATGACAATCGGTGTTTGTGATTCAACTATGAATGACAACCTTGTAGCTGCTACAAAATGCTCAGGCTTGTAGTATTGGTTAAAATAATGCTTATACCAGTCCATTTTCGCCGTGGTCCAGTTCTTTTGATATTCACAGATCCGTTCATAGAACGCTGCCTTGGTATTGTCTTTGTTGCCCTTTTCCTTCAACACTTGTTCTAAATTTATTTTTTCTCCATGCCAATGCTTGTTACTCTTCGTCATAGCTAGATAGGTATTCATTTTAGAAACTCTCCTGTTCCAGCGTATCCGCTCCTTGCTCAATTTTCAGAATGGCCTCCGCATAACGCTTAAACCAGACAGAAGCACTCAGCACCTGTCGCGATAAATGAAGGTAGGCAGCATTTTGTACTTTGAGCGCATCTTCCCATGTTTGATTCAGAGCGAGCGCATTGTGCAAATGCTTCAAATATACCGTATGTGGATTTTTTTCATCTCCCGCTCCCTTTGACTGAAAAAAAGTAACAGCCAAGAGCAATCCATTGGTCAGGACGAGCGAGGGAAAACGGTGGCAGAGCTGTCCGTATTGCTTGGCAACAGCGGAGTCCGCCTCCAGTGATTTTATTCCTTCAAAAGCGACCCGTGCATACTCATGCTGCGATGATTTCATTGATCCCCGCCTCCCGAGCGTCGGCAACGCACACGTCCTTTGCCAATACTTGCGTTGCCTCCGAGCTGTACGAATATTTCTTTCTCTAATTGTTGAAGATGGGCGGCCCGTTGGGATACATCTGACGATCCATTAACCCGATCACACCAGATCATCCCATAAAAAATGGCTTCCGTGGGGACATACTCCTCATACCATAGCGCGCCTTCTTTAGTTGTTTTCGTCTCTTCCTGTATACGAATACGAGGATTCACTTCACAACACATCGTAGTAAAGTATCTAAATGTGTCATCTGATACTAACACCAACCGCTCAGTGAACAGCTTTTTTGAATCCGTCTCACTTGCTTTGAACAGTTTATTCGCCAGCAAAATTGCCCATTCGGCAAATTCCTGCGATTTTTTAATTTTTCCATAGAACTCATCCATAAAAATCTGCTGCTCATGATCCACTACACCCTGTGTAGTTACCCAAGCTACCTCACCTTTTTTTATATCCTCCTCAAATAGATTCAAATCGGGTATCCCAAAGGACAATCCCATCGCTTCTCCATCACGTGCCAGACGCTTCAAGACCATAGGAGAAGTCACATAAGCAAAGGTTCCATATCGGCTAGCTACTGGAAAAGCAAGGATTCGCCCATCCGAGAAAACAAGCGCCCCAGCCTCTGCTCCATTACTGTTAGATTGACCAAATGCCTGCTTGCACCAAAATTCCTTTTCCTTTTGTGCATGATAATAATCTCTGTTTACTCCTTTCATGCTGCTGCCCGGAATCATGGGCCACTCCGTCACCTTCTCGCGCATGATAGGCAGGTCAATCGCTCCTAGTCCTTCTCCCGAGCCGATATGTAGTGGGGACAAACAGTGAATCCAGTACCACTGGCTTACATTTTCCATTTTTTCTACTCCTTCATGATTAGGTTTATTGATTTTAAGAGAGGTTATCTGTCAAGTTCCAGTTCCCCCATAAAGCCAGCCCATAGCCGTCTTCTTTGTCAAAAGCCTCTTTACGGCGATTCGTGTCAGACACGGATTGCAGCCACATCTCCTTCGCCAAATCAGACGGATTTCCCTCGATAACCTCAAAGAAATATACGCTGCCTGCCGGAACCATACGCCGGACTGCCTTTTCCTTGTATAAAGCATCCTTCGAGTAGCTCCATCCCGAAATCGGCTGCCAACGAGGGACACAAGCCCAGCGCAGTTGAAGCTCTACTCCGCACTTCCATGGATGCTTGGTACGAAGATTTTCGTCTAGCCAGCCAGGCAGCCAGCCTTTGCGAAAATAGGCAGGAGTCGCTAATATCATACGAATATAGGGCGCTCCCTGCATACTTTCTTGAATGGCCTGTGGACAATCCCATGATGAATCTGCTTCCACTTCGCTAAAGTAAGCCAGTCTGCGCTTGCCACCCATGGAATGTATTTCAGATACGGTATCTTCCAAGCTGACTGCTTCCTCTTTCCACTCCATTTCGGCCTCCAACGTAAGCTCCGCGGGAAAAACCAGCGATTCTGTCGAGAACAACTGCTGATCCCTGGCGGTATGTGTCTTGGGATCAATCGCTGTATGTGTGCGTTCCTCGCGGCTAAATGCAGCCATAAAAGGGGACGTTTCACCAGCTACGGGCAGCGGATTGTTTTTTTGTTCCTTGCGCCACTTTGCAAGAGACTGCATCCAATCCTCTTTGGATAGGGAATCTGTCAGCCAACGCTCCATCCATTCCCTGGAGATATACGCAGGTGCATTCTTCATCTTTTTCTGTGTTCCCGCTCCAAGTGGCGGCCAAAGTACATCTACCAGCCGCCCTTCCTGCCCTGTGCCAAAAAAGCCCTGCTCGCCCTGTGATCCATTTGTCAAATCAACAGGTTTAATGTTTTGCACACTAGCTCCGTTTTGCTCTTCATATATTTCGACGTCCTGCGGCATCGCAAAATACAAGCTGCCCTGGTGTTTATATAACGGACCTCGGACGCTCAATTTGGCAAAATGGTTAAGCCCAAGCGACGAATTCCCTGTCTTGGCCTGCTCTCTTTTAGCCAGCACCGTGCGGATCGTGCCTGCAAGCACACTTGGCGTGATATCACTTAAGGTATGCGCCCGAATCCCCGGTGTAGCGTTGAACGGCCTTCCGTCACGCACCATTACAGGGTCAAGGGGTTTTACTTGCAGCCGTTTCTTCATGAACCATTCCCACCTTTTCCAGATGAATCGTTAAAATAAGCTGCTCCGCTAATGTCCGCAACCGTTCCAACGGTTCTTTGTCAGTATCGTATAGCTCCTTCAATTTTGGAATCCAGTTCTGCTGGAGCAAGTCCTTGTCTTTCCCTTCCGGCTTCTTTTTGAACGCCAGACGCTCGATCTCCATCCACAATAAATCCCCAAGCAGCTTACGGTCACGAAGCCACGAAGAGCCTGTATCCATCTCCTTGTAGCTTTGATACATGCTACGCAGCTCATAGGCAAATTGGGATGAAAAATACGATCTGTGCTCGCTTAAAATCTTTATTTTTTCCACCGGATTCTCTCGAAACGGCAGAGCTACTTTCATCAGGCTGCCACCGCCGCGCTTGTAGAAATGAACCTCCAATGCATCACGCGTTTGCTTGGCCCGACTCTCTGCTTCATGCGCCATTTTACGTACCTCTTCCAGCGGCTCGAGCATATGAGTAATCACAATCCCCACAGACAACGTAGGAGCTGTAATCACAGAGCCCATTACATCTATAAAAGCTTGTCGCAATGCATGGGCTGCATTCAGACAGGTGTGGACTGGCAAATAAGCCATCACATCATCGCCGCCACTATACACTAGCTGCCCCTGATGATCTTTCATTATTTGGGCTGCCCGGACAGCGAAGCTGGAGAGCGCCTTGGAAAAACGAATATGGCTCTGTTCATCCTTGATGTCACGAAGATGCTGACCCATACGATCACCATCTGCAACCAGAAAAGCATAATAGGGGGTGGGGCGAACAAAATCCAGTCGATCTTCCCGTGATTTTTTTTCCAATTGGCTATACATATTTTCCAATTCCTTGGAAATTGAATGTTGAAGGCTCTCTTTGTGTTCTCCACCAACCTTAACGCATTCCTCCAGATAGTCCTCGATTCGACGTTCATAAAACAAGCGCGCATCATAGCTATCAGCATGTGATTTACGTGGTGGTTTAATCTTTTGTTCGCCAAGCAACGTATTCACCATACGCAAATAATCGTCCACTGCCGAGCGGATATTTGCCTTGTCGTGAATTTGATTTTCAAAGGGCAGAAAAGCCGTTTCACATACGGAATAAAAGCGTTCCTGTTGCGGATGAAGTAATAAGGACAAACGTTTAATGACAGAAATGGCATCCAGGCTCTCGTTTTTCTTAATTCCCAGTGTGGACAGTCGTTCTTTATCCCTGTCCTGATTGATCCAGACGGACTCACGACCGCCATCCAGTGAAGATTTTTTCTCGCCGTACATGGCCCCTGGATCGTTCTGCTTGAAATCCCGCAGTGTTTTTCGGGCCGCTAATAATTGTTCTGTTTTCGCTAATGCCATGTCGTAGTCAAGCCCTTGCGTTGCAGTCCAGGCCGCTTGAAACTCCAGCAGATCGCTGACCTGACGATCCCATGTGCGTATATTAATAATGCGCCCGAGTTGCTGCTCAGCCGCTCTGGCATACTCTTTCCATTTCCCCTGAATAGCTCTTCTGACCTGCCAAGCTACCTTGTTCGGCTCATTCGTATCTATTAACCCCAAAATTTTGTTGGGTGCGCTGATCTCCTGTTCTTGCTCAGTTGTCGTCTCTGAACCCATTGCAGGAAAAACCAATCGTCCTCCCTGCTCTATGAACTCTTTTGCTCCAGCTTTGCTTAATTCAGAGAGCAGGTGTGAGCCAAACCACAAGTCCCGCGTTCTACGTGCCTGAGCGATGAACTCCTGCACGGGCCCGATAGAAAAGATCATCATGATTTCTTTCGATTCGTGCTGTCGCAAAATTTATTGACCTCCTCACTGTGCAAAAAAGCCTCAACGGCTGATTGATAGTTTTGCATCGGGTTATGCTCGTATAAAGTTTCAGGATAAATTTCTTCAGCTCGCAATTTTTTTATAACGTTATCTTTTTGATTCAAATGAACTTCTTCCAGTGCAGGCTGATTCAGGATAGCGATTATTCCAAGCGACCTATCCAGATTACATGCCAGTGGCTTTACGATGACAGGAGACGCAAGGCGTTCCTTATCTTTTGGAACAAGTTGTGTATCATAGGGCTCTTTTTCCCAAGGTTTTCTTTTGCGGAGTTCTGTAGTTGGCAATTTTTTGTCTTCATCCATCGTTTGCTTAAATTTAAAAATAATAGGCATTCCGAGTTGTGCTCTTGGAAAAGCAAGTAGCTTATCCGGTTTACTAGCAGGGTATTTTTTTATATGTTTAGGATGCTTCATACCTGTAATGTTACGAATAGAATCCGCTTCGGGCCATTGGCTTCTTCCAGGTCGGCTGCTGCTTTTTCCCTCATTCGCACGTCTCCGGAACAAGCGATAGGCCTCAATTGCTTCATCCCAAGCATCAAACATCCCCTCTATACGGGGGCGGAACCTTATTTGTCTACTAAGCGTCGGCCATTCACGACTTTGCTTCTCCTGCAATAATTTCAACTCATACTTTTGAATGTGTTCTTCAAACCAAGCCTGAAATTTTTGATGAGTACAGTGATCTGAGGTAGGAGAGATTCCTTTGCAGTATAAACTCCCGCATCCTCTACGTGTCCTTGCTCCGACTCCACCGAAGTTAATCCAGGCCCATAGTGCAGGTGCTATTTCTGTGCGTTGTATTTCCTCAAGATTAATAGATTTTGTGATATCATCAGTCGGTTGTTTGTAGATAATATGAAGCTTGAATGTATGCCCTATAGTGTAGTCAATGGATTTTCTTTGAGCTTTCTTCACCTCTTCATCCGCTGAAACCAATGAATACTTTGGAAATCTGGCCCTGCGGTTAACATTTTCTACAGCACGCGATTGCTCAATGCGAATTTGTATACAGCTCGGGCGACTGGTGTCTCCAAAAATCTCTGCTTCTCGTTTGCGTAGTTCATACACGTTGTCAAATGCTGCACCCCGTGTTGCTCGCCACCAGAAACGCAGCTGTCCTCGCACTGTGCTGGTACGAACCAAACGGTCTGTATCAATTTTTCCTGCAAGATATCCTCCTCCAAACATAGGCGTTACGATAGTGATGTCATATAGCTTATGTTGCGCTGGAATTTGGGCAATGCTTCTTTCCAGATTGGCGACTATCGTTGCAGGACTTTTCAGCGTTCTTCCCATACGAATCTCCTTTCCTCATCCTTTTAATTTAATCCGCGGTTTGTTCATTCTGGTCTTTCTTAGCTGTTGCAATGTCTCTAAAAGCCTGAGCATACGCCAAATGCGGAAATAACATGGGGTTATTAATCAGCATAAGCAACTGGTTAAGCTGAAAGTTCAAGGTGAGAAGGGGGTTTTCTGGTATTTTCAGATCGCACAGCGTGTTTGCAAGAGATATATCCGAAAATTTCAATTCCTTATACTTATTACTGTCGACTATGCTCTTTTTAAAATTGTTTCTATCTACATCCTTCCAGTATGAAGGTGTCACATCCATAGGACAGTCACGATTTATTTCGGCTTCATTTGCGCCCATATTCAATCGCTTTCCCCACCAGCCAAGCGTCTGCTTCTCATGTTCTACCAGCAAATCAAATGCCCTGTGCGCCCCTTGAGTGCCTGATTCAGCTCTTTTGAACAGAATAAAATCGAATACACCTTCTAGCTTCTCCCCGACATTGTCTATGGCTGTCTGTTGTTCGCGCTGAAGGTTACTGGCGAGAATCAAAATAGGTCGGGTGCGTTGCTGTGATACATTTGTAATTCCTGTTACGTACCCTTGTACCATTCGCGCAATGCCAGTTGGTCGCGGTTGTAATTTTTTAATACTATCTGCCCAATCCTTAATTTTTTTTTCATCCCACTTTGTACTCTTGCACTCAATTGCTACTGCTACAGCCTCAATGGGAATGAACTTGAGCGTATTGTACTGGAACACATAAGGCGTAAATTGCTCATCAAAGACAGCGATATCCACTTCCATAGATCGCTTTTTCTCCGAGTCAATAATAATCACTCCTTGGGCTAAAGAGTATTTAAGCGGGATAATGCTGCGGAAAAATTTGATCCACATCTCCTCGCGATAGTTTCCGCTAAGAGTGCCATGCTCAGAAGCAATGTCGATCTCTTCCACCATCATCTGATTCAAGTAGCGGTAATTATGATGAATGCGCTCAAAAACATTTCCAACCTTTCTATTTTCACCAGCTTCATCTGTAGTTTCGCTCATGTCTTACACCCTTTCTTTCATTTGAATTCGCATTTTCATGAATCTTTAGTCCTATAAATAGGTTAAATCAGATTCAAAAAAGGAAAAAAGTTCAGAACCACATAGGTATTTATATTCATTCTAATTATAATTATCTTTGTATGTATTTTACAAGGATAATTTTTCATAGATCGTGACACCAAAGTAAATAACCGTGCTACATCAGTCATCTGTACTATATACGAAGCCCAAAAAAACAGCCCCCTGTAAATCTCAAACAAGAGATTACCAGGAGGCCACTAGCTTCATTTCGTCACTATGTTTTTTGAACTCTACTTAGAGAGATACGTCGCTGTTTCGGCATGAAATAGGTAGCTTACTTCTCGTCACCATTTATTGTAATGTACTTTGCATTGATTTCAGGAATCGTTACATCACTGCGCAGAATTGTTTTATACGTCTTCAAACCCTCTACAGTCCCCCATAACGTAACAATATCGTTCTCCAGAAGCCTTCCTTCGCCCTCTGACCTACGGTAATTCACAAAAATAGTATCTTGCCAAATACCGTACTTGCCTTTACTAACATTGACCCTCAGAGCAACAGTATGACCTGACTCAAGCGTTTGAATTACCTTCCCAGTAAAGGTGACTTCTTTCGACTTGTAGTTGTCAGGGTTTCTTGCCAAATCAATGTATTTTACATGTTTTGCTGAATTTTTGAATTGTTCTGGTGTTTTTTCTTTAGCCAACAGGTTCTCCGCTTGTGAAAATAGCAATAGCGCCAAACAATGAAATAATACTAACAAGGATATACATGACGACCCGAAAGAATTTAACAAAAGGACTTAGCTTGATCTTTCCGTTTCCGTCCGAATAGTATCCCTTTACGTGCTCATCATGAACGTAACTGTATACCTCTTGTTGCTTGGATTGTTCCTTTTGAATCTTTTCCATTTCTTTTTTGAATCGCCGTTGACTACTGTTCAGCAAGTCCTTCTCCTCCTAAAGTATAAAGGCCAAAATTAACAGCATTATTCTATAGATCAATGAAAAAATCCCATTATTAAAGAAAATGAAATATTCACTATTCCGATTTTTGGCTTTTCGTGGCCGAAGCGTATATTGCAGAAGATCGAGTGAAATTCTTTAAACTGTAGTTTACGTTTGTTACTTTGTGTAATCCCCATCTACATACCACGACTCGCGTGGGGCGTAGCAAAGAAATGGATTATAATGTTATTTATGTAATCAAATTTAAATCCTTTCACTCATATAGAGTGCGACTTGATAAACAGACATCCGAAACCGTTTTTTCAATTTCAATCCACGCACTCATATAAAGTGCGACCTTCCAAGACTTAGCTAAAGAGTTTACAGTATTCCTATTTCAATCCACGCACTCATATAGAGTGCGACGTGGCAGGTGTCTGGTGAGGCAATGGCAGGCAAAGAATTTCAATCCACGCACTCATATAGAGTGCGACGGAATAGTCGTCCGATCACAATGTATTTGGGTAAAATTTCAATCCACGCACTCATATAGAGTGCGACGACATATAATCATCCTTTCAAGATTTTTCCTTCTCGGTTAAATTTCAATCCACGCACTCATATAGAGTGCGACTCAGCAGACTCAGTCTAAGCGCGTAAAGCTTACACAATTTCAATCCACGCACTCATATAGAGTGCGACGGGCACGCTGTACATCAAAGTCATCGTCGGTAACGGATTTCAATCCACGCACTCATATAGAGTGCGACGTGAAACGAAACAATGGATGGGGCACGTGCTTCACAATTTCAATCCACGCACTCATATAGAGTGCGACTACACGGTACGTGGAGTCCTTAGATGACGAATACATTTCAATCCACGCACTCATATAGAGTGCGACTGTATAGCAGCCGCGGCCCGACAAAAGGCAAACTATTTCAATCCACGCACTCATATAGAGTGCGACGTCCGGCGATGCTCGGGTGTCCGGCGATGCTTGGGTGATTTCAATCCACGCACTCATATAGAGTGCGACGATGCAGATAAGCTAATAAGCTGGCTTGAAGCAATTTCAATCCACGCACTCATATAGAGTGCGACTTGGAGTGCATCATTGCTTCGAAGGATGGAGAAAAAAGAAATTTCAATCCACGCACTCATATAGAGTGCGACTGTGTTAGGTGGAGATATCGGAAAACTACCCGTTATTTCAATCCACGCACTCATATAGAGTGCGACGGGGCCGTAGCCCCGTTTTATCTCTCTCTAATTTCATTTCAATCCACGCACTCATATAGAGTGCGACCAAAGAAGGGAGCTGACGAGTAATGCGGAAAATCTCAATTTCAATCCACGCACTCATATAGAGTGCGACTTAGGGACATGTGGCGTAGGGGATTTAGCATTGAGATTTCAATCCACGCACTCATATAGAGTGCGACGGAGACATCTGGAGTACGTCAATGCTGATAGTCGATTTCAATCCACGCACTCATATAGAGTGCGACGGTGTTGTTACTCCCAGCCATGTCCGCATTTGCAGAAATTTCAATCCACGCACTCATATAGAGTGCGACGAATGGTCGCTTTTTAGCAGACATCTTCGGTAAAATTATTTCAATCCACGCACTCATATAGAGTGCGACTATACAATTGGCGGCGGCCTTACGTGGAGGTAATATTTCAATCCACGCACTCATATAGAGTGCGACCATACTAGATTCGTGGTAGACTTTTCTTACAAAAAAATTTCAATCCACGCACTCATATAGAGTGCGACTAATCCCACTTCTCACCACATCCTATAAAACTAGAATTTCAATCCACGCACTCATATAGAGTGCGACAGTAAGCCCATCGACCATATCACTTTCAGTAATAATTTCAATCCACGCACTCATATAGAGTGCGACAACGATAGATTATTACCAAAGTCACTATGAAGAAATTTCAATCCACGCACTCATATAGAGTGCGACAGCGAAAATGCAGTCATTCATACCTTATTGATATAAATTCCATACATTTTAGCAAAAAACGATGCCAAAAAGGCTTGAATCAACCATTGACTTCTACTGAAGAAAGCTGATTTAATGTTTTTCGACAAATTTCGAGGTGCGAAGGATCCGGGGTTTTTATGTGAGCTTCACATTCGCACCTCATGATAAGAGCAGCATGCTCATTTTATTTACCCTTATACATATACCATACATGAGCATGATAACCAATAATAAGGTGTAGAGCCGGTGAATATTTGGGCAAAAGACAAGCTTCGATCTCATCTGCTTAGACCAACGTATAGCTATATGAGTATGGAAAGCCCTCTTGAGGTTCACCCATTCCTTATTGGGGATCTTCGAATAGCTCCTGCATCATCTTTTCTTTATTGTTCAGAAATTGTTTCATGATGATGAAATGATCGGTTTCCTCCAGCGTCCGGGTGTCTATTCCTTCATGTGTCAGGTGGTACAGAACAGAGTCGGGATAGGCCATCAAAATGGGGGAATGCGTAGAAATGATGAACTGTGATCCCTGCTGTACCAGCTCGTGGATACGTGCAAGCATGGCCATCTGGCGCAGGGGCGATAGCGCGGCCTCTGGCTCATCCATGATATACAGCCCCTGACCGCCAAACCGATGCAAAAACGCGGCAAAAAAAGACTCGCCATGCGACTGCTCATGCAACGATTTTCCTCCATAGGAGTCTCGAATGGGGCGGCCACCGTCTTCCCGATCCAGCTCGTCGATATGACTCGCCAGATTGTAGTAGCTTTCTGCACGGAAAAAGAAACCGTCCCGCGGCTTGCGGACCCCTCTCACCAGCCGAACATACTCATGCAGCGAGGAATGCGTGGCCTGTGTAGAGAAATTAAAATTTTGGGTGCCACCCTCCGGATTAAATCCCCACGCGACCGCTATCGCTTCCATAAGCGTTGATTTACCCACACCGTTTTCTCCAACAATATAGGTAACAGACGGGTGAAATTTCAGCTCATTCCATTGATGCATGGCTTTTAAATTAAAGGGATATCGGCTCTCGTCAGCATCCTGCGGCCACATCAGCTCCAATCGGCGTACAAAAAGATCACGATCCCATATACTCATGTCCGTTCAGCTCCATTACCAAGCAAATGACTGGATTTTCCATCATTATATTGGAATTATTTACGGCAATCAATCTGAAATTCGGCTTTCGTAACCCTTCTGTTGTTATTCAGGCGTTTATTACAGGTATAATATATAGTAGCCTTTCATTGGGCATGATATCTCCGTGTATCATTCAGAATCTATTTTATTATTTTCAGGCAGGTGAATCTATGAATTCAAATCACAAACCCATTCAATCCTTTAAAATCGTACAGTTCATGATGACCATCTACAGGCAGCGGCTGACACGTATTTTGCTTCCGCTGGCTGTATTGGCTTTTATTATATGGGAGGCTGGACGAGAGCTGAAAGGCTTCAATCTGGCACGTATGCTTCATGAGCTGCGGCGAATGGATGCTACCTTTCTCATCGAAATCGGCGTGTTCTCACTGATAGCGGTGGCCGCCATGAGCGCATACGATTACGTGATCAGGCATCATTTCAAGCTACAGGTCAAGCCCGGAGCCACATTCCGGTACGCCTGGATTTCGAATACCTTCAATAACGTCTTTGGCTTCGCTGGCTTTACAGGAGCGGGATTGCGTACGGTACTGTACAAAAAAAGCGGCGTGCCGCTGGGGATCATCACCTCTGCGGTTGTGTTCCTTTCGCCTGTAGTCATTACCGGGCTTTCCTTGCTGGCCTGGGGCGGGATTGCCCATCTATATCCGGTACAACCCGTGCTGAATGCTCATCCGTGGCTTCATTGGGCGTTATGGGGAATGGCGCTGTACCTGCCACTGTTCCTGATTATGCAGCGCTCCAAACGGTACGCCACATGGTTCAACAAGGGAGCAGGCCAGCTTTCCTGGTCCACCATCTCCGCCTCCATCGGCGCTTCGCTGCTGGAATGGCTGCTGGCTGGCCTTACCTTTGCATGGATCGGCTCGCACTTGCTGCATGAGCTGCCGATGAATGCCGTGTTCGGCATTTATGTCATTGCCGCGATTGCCGGGCTGATCAGTCTCGCGCCGGGTGGAGTCGGTGCCTTCGATATTATTGCCCTGCTCGGGCTGCAAATGGCAGGCGCCAACTCGGATCGGGCATTGGCTGTGCTACTGGCCTTTCGCGTCTTTTATTACATCCTTCCGTGGCTGATCGGCCTCGTGCTGGCTGCGCTGGAAATGATTCCGCGCAGCGAGCGTCTGAGCCAACTGGCAGAAACAAGCTGGGAAACCTCACTCAACGCTTGGCAAAAGGTATGGGGCTGGCCCGGTCAATTCCGCTTTCTGGCCGACCTGGGGGTATGGGCACTTGGCAAGCTGGTGCTCATCTCCGGCGTAGTGCTCCTTCTGTCGGCGGCTACGCCCGGTCTGCTCTATCGGCTGCGTTTTGCTGAGCATCTGCTCAGTCTGCCCGTCATGCGCCTGTCGCACGAAATTTCCGTCGTCATCGGAATTATGCTCGTGGTGCTGTCTCACGGAATATCCCTGCGCATTCGCAGAGCCCTGCGGCTGACGCTTGTACTGCTGCTTGCAGGGTCCATTTTTACCTTCATTAAAGGTCTGGATTTCGAGGAAGCTTTATTCCTGCTGTTCGTAGCGCTGATGCTGTGGATCTCACGCTCGCGGTTTTATCGGGTTAGTGCGCCGCTGAATCGGCACAATATTTTAATCTGGGGCGGATTGTCTCTGCTCGTGACTGGAGCTTATTTTGTCATCGGGGCAGGCTCCAATACTGCGTTTATGCGCAATCTGCACGCCAAGGTCCATCTGGACTTTTTTATGAACCGAAGCGATTACGGGGTTACAGCGGTGTTCAGCCTGATTTTGGCGTGGGTGTTCCTGACAGTGTATCTCTTCCTCCGTCCCCAGCGTGAAATTGGCAATCTGCCTGACTTGCAAGAGCTGGATAAGTTAAAAGCATTTTTGGACAAGCAGGGCGGCAATTTGGTGTCACATATGCTCTTTCTCGGCGATAAGTATCTGTACTGGACCAAGAACGAGCAAGTGGTTATTCCCTATGCCCGCAGTCGGGACAAACTGATTGTGCTAGGTGACCCGCTCGGTCCGAAAGAACGTGTGAGCGAAGCGATTCAAGAATTTCAGCGCTTCGCAGACCGATATGCGTTAACGGCTGTATTTTATCAGGCATCACCAGAGTATTTGTCCATCTACCACGAGAACGGCTATCGGTTTTTCAAGCTGGGCGAGGAAGCGCTGGTGCCGCTGGAGTCCTTTACACTGACAGGTAAAAGCAATCAGGTGCTGCGCAGCGCCAAAAACCGCTTTGACCGCGAGGGGTACACGTTCGAGATAATCCAGCCGCCTTTAGATGGAGCATTCATTGAGGAGCTTCGTCACATTTCGAATATCTGGCTGGATGGACGGAAGGAGAAGGGCTATTCGCTCGGCTGGTTCAAAGAGCCTTATCTTCAGTTAGCCCCGATTGCGCTGTTAAAGGACACTGAAGGAAAGATCATCGCCTTCGCGACGATGGCCCCTGCCTATGATCGTGGACAAACGGTCTCCATAGACCTGATGCGTCATCTGCCCGATACACCGAATGGCACGATGGACTACTTGTTCACACGAGTGATCGAGTGGGCCAAGGACAGCGGATATACGACCTTCAATCTGGGCATGGCTCCGCTGTCCCAAGTAGGACAAAGCGAAAAAGCGTTGCGCGAGGAAAAGCTGGCTCGGCTCGTTTTCCAATACGGAGGACATTTTTACGGCTTTCAAGGGCTTCGCCGCTTCAAGGATAAGTTCAAGCCGCAATGGGAGCCACGCTATCTGGCCTATCCGGCTTCTGTCTTTTTACCTATTCTGACGCTGGAGCTGGTATATTTGGTCTCCAAACGATCAGATTAGGTAGAAGCATTTCTTGCAACGAAAGCATAACAAAAGGGTGTTCCCCCAACCACGACGGTTGCAGGAACACCCTTTTTATGTGAGGATTTTGCAAAATCCTGATGTTAAAAATTCTTCTTAGAAGCTACCTTTTACAACAACTTCAGACAATGGGAAACGTCCGGATGGACGTGCTGGTACTTGTGCTTTACCTACCGTAATCAGCATCGTTGGCAGGTAACGTGCAGGAATGTTGAATTGCTCAATCAATTGCGCAGGAATGAAACCACCCATAGCGCAAGTATCATAGCCCAGAGATTTGGCAGCCAGCATAATGTTTTGTGCCGCAAAAGCAGAGTTCAGGATCGCTGCATCGCGAGCTACTTGTGCGTTTTGGTAAGCACCGTTGATTTGACCTACCAATGCGTCACGGATTTCCGCAGGCATTGTACCAGCGTCTACCGCTTGATCATAAATCACAGCGTTACGGTTCGCTTCCAGATCACCCAAAACGGCAATGGTCACAGAGCTTTCGGCTACTTGCCCCTGATTGTAAGCGATAGGCAGCAACTTTTGCTTGTCAGCTTCGGTTTCAATCACGAGGAATTTCCAGTGTTGAAGGTTCCAGGCGGAAGGAGCTTCTATCGCAGCTGTCAAAATAGCTTCCAGGTCTTCCTCTGGCAATTTAAAATCCTTAACATAACTTTTTACCGCATGTCTTTCACTAATGACAGACAGAGTTTCGTTTTTTTGGATACTTGACATTCTGGACACACTCCTACATTTCTCATAGTATATATATCTGATCTTGAATCCTTATTAACTTCCTAAACTACTGTAATTATAAAAACGGTAGTGAATGATGTCAATATATTTAAGTATGATCCTGCACTCAAAATACAGTACAATATGGATAAGACATCCATATCAGCAGATAACTGCTGATCGGACAAGACACGGTGAGTTCATTTTGTTCTCATTTGAATCGAAAAAGGAGCGTTACTATGATTGGATCGTTTAAAAAAACAGATATAGCTTTGTTTGCCGCCTGGGTTGTGGCTTGTGTGGCCACATTAGGCAGTCTGTATCTCAGCGAGATTTTGGGGTACGAGCCTTGCAAGCTGTGCTGGTTTCAACGCATTCTGATGTATCCCCTGACCCTCTTGCTCGGAATCGCTTATTTTCGGGGAGATACGGGAATACGTCGTTATGTCATGCCGCTGGCTATTATTGGAGGCGCCATTTCGGCCTATCACTTTACGATTCAGCGTATCCATGCAGCCGCCAAAGCAGCTACGCAAGCTTCAACCTCCTGCGGCAGAGTATCCTGTGAACAGGATTATCTGAACTGGTTTGATTTTATTACCATTCCTTTTCTCGCACTCATCGCTTTTATCCTTATTATTGCAGCCATGGGGTATATCATGCGTCAGGAGAAAAAATCGGTGCAAGGAGAGGTACAAGCAGAGCATCTTGCATAAGTATGAAAGAGGCCCGAGGACGTGGGATCAGTCACCACAATCGAGCGTATAATCCGCTTGCCGGAGGAAAGACTGTAACTAAATATATCCATTACATATGTGGTATAATGAAAAAATATTTGCAGTCTGGCCAATAACGCTTACATTTCTGATAGAGGGGGCCCCGTCCATGATTCATATCAGCACCCCAATTCTGCAATATGGCGCAACCTTCGGCATGATCTTGATCGCTGTTTCGGCTATTTTCATCCGTATGAAGACAGGTCATCGCCCGGTTAACGCCAAAAAGATTATTATCCCTCCGCTCGGTATGAGCACCGGCTTTATGATGTTTATCGTGCCAGAGGTACGAGTTCCCTCGCTTTGGGCAATGGGCGCTTTTCTGGTCGGCTGGTTTATTTTCTCGTACCCGCTGATCCGCAGCACCAAGTTTGAGATGCAAGAAGGATTAGTTTTTGTACAACGCTCACGCACCTTCTTTTTTATCCTGATCAGTCTGCTGATCGTTCGCTTGCTGCTGCATGAGTTTATCCAGCGCTACATTACCATTCCACAGACGGCAGGGCTATTTTTTATCCTTGCCTTCGGGACATTGCTTCACTGGCGACTTCGTATGTATTTTCAATATCGTCAGCTTAATCCTGAAACGGTTTAGTTCGTCTATCTATTGTACTTTCTACCGTCGGGAATCGAATGTTGTAAAATGCTGAACCCAAAAAGACACGATCTTCCAACAGGAGTCGTGTCTTTTGTACTTGTTGTAAAGCTGCATTACACCTGCCCGGAAAAAGCTACCCGATTGCCCCCTCCATCTTCACAGTATACATAACAACGAGGTGCCTATGCTAAAAGAGACTGCCCTCTGGACAGCCCCTTTTCTGTAATACGCCTACCTGGTTTATTGCTGTGTCAAAATGATCGGGCCGTCCGCTGTAATCGCCAGCGTATGCTCGTATTGCGCCGACAAACCGCCATCCAGTGTACGCGCCGTCCAACCATCCGCATCCACCTTGCTGCGGTAGGTGCCTGTATTCAGCATCGGCTCAATCGTAATGACCATGCCTTCCTTCAAGCGCGGTCCGCGATGCGGTGGTCCATAATGCGGCACCTGCGGTTGTTCATGCATATCTTCCCCGATGCCGTGACCAATAAATTCGCGAACAACCGAGAAGCCTTCTGCTTCCGCATACGTTTGAATCGCATGGGAAATATCTCCGATCCGGTTACCGATTACAGCCTGCTCAATCCCTCTGTACAGGGATTCCTTGGTAACGTCCAGCAGCTTTTGCGCCTGCTCGGAAACATGACCCACTGCATACGACCAAGCGGAATCCGCCAGCCACCCGTTCAGGTTTACAACCATGTCAATCGTCACAATGTCCCCGTCCTTCAACGGTGTCTTGTTCGGGAAACCGTGGCAAATGACATCGTTAGGCGATCCGCAAGTCGCAAACTGATAGCCGTTATAGCCCTTTTGTTCGGGCGTTGCGCCATGCTTTTTCATAAATGATTCCGCAAAGGCGTCAATTTCCAGCGTTGTAATTCCCGGCTTGATCATTTTGGCAATTTCCCGGTGGCAAGCAGCCAAAATGTCGCCAGCTTTCTTCATATTTTCAATTTGTTCTTTGGTTTTAATAATAATCATTAAACGGTCTCCTTCTTTTCCGTGTTCGTTCCACTTTTCACTGCTGCTTTTTTCTGCTTCTATTGTAACGCTAAAAGCATTGAAATGAAACCGATGTCCAATGACACCGTTTACAAGCATCTTTTACGGGGTTTATAATACGAAATGACTTGTGACCGCTTTAAACCGAATGATTGACAAAATGAAAGTCGCTCTCAAGCACAGAGACGTCGTTGAATTTTCTCTGCAGGACTTCAATTTCCATGAGGCTTTGGTTCTGGAAGAACCATCGCACCTTTGCAAACGCTTTAAATAAGATTATGCTGCTGAGTGTGTTAATTTAACGATAATGAGCTAATAACGGTAAGTGAAGGGGAGATTGAATATGGCAGACACCCGATATATGATCGGAGTCGATATTGGCACGACCAGTACCAAGGCGGTGCTTTTCGAAGAAAACGGCAATATTGCTGCTCAGCATCATGTGGGCTATCCACTACATACACCTGAGCCGGATGCGGCGGAACAGGACCCGGACGATATTTTCAAAGCCGTCGTGACAACGGTGCAGGAGGTCATGAAACAAAGCGGAGTAGCAGCCGAGCATGTGCTGTTCGTCTCCTTCAGTTCGGCCATGCACAGCGTGCTGGCGGTGGACAAGAACGGCAAGCCGCTGACCGCCTCGATCACATGGGCAGATAACCGCAGTGCCAAATGGGCTGAAGCGCTCAAGCACGAATACAACGGACATGATATTTACTTACGCACCGGGACACCCGTTCATCCCATGTCTCCACTGACGAAGCTGATGTGGATTACACGGGATTTGCCGGATATTGCGACTCAGACGTACAAATATATTTCCATTAAGGAATATGTATTTGCCCGGTTGTTCCAGCAATATGTCGTGGATCATTCGATTGCATCCGCTACGGGTCTCATGAATTTGCAGCAACTGGATTGGGACGAAGAAGCGTTATGTATTGCTGGTGTCACAAAGGAGCAGTTGTCTGAACTGGTGCCGACAACTCATGTCCTGAAGGGACTGGACTCGACCTGTGCACATGATATGGGCTTGCTGGAGACGACTCCTTTTGTCATCGGAGCCAGTGACGGTGTCTTGTCCAACCTTGGTGTGAATGCCATCAAGCCGGGGGTTGTCGCTGTCACGATCGGTACCAGCGGAGCCATCCGTACCGTGGTTGATAAGCCGTTGACCGATGACAAGGGACGCTTTTTCTGCTACGCATTGACGGAAAAGCTGTGGGTGATCGGCGGCCCGGTGAATAATGGCGGCATTGTGTTCCGCTGGATTCGCGATGAATTTGCAGCCTCCGAGGTGGAAACCGCCAAACGATTGGGGCTTGATCCGTACCATGTGCTGACCCAAATCGCGGAACAGGTACGCCCCGGCTCGGACGGCCTGCTCTTTCTCCCGTATCTGTCCGGTGAACGTGCGCCCCTGTGGGACCCGAATGCCCGCGGCTCCTTCTTCGGCTTGTCCCTGCGTCACAAAAAAGAGCATATGATCCGCGCCGCTCTGGAGGGTGTGTTGTTCAATCTGTACACGGTTATGCTGGCCATGGAAGAGGTCATTGGCAGACCTTCGGTCATTCACGCCACTGGCGGATTCGCACGCTCGGAGCTGTGGCGACAGCTCATGGCGGATATTTTCGATCAGGAGGTCATTATCCCGGAAAGTCTGGAAAGCTCCTGCCTTGGCGCAGCTATTTTGGGCTTGTACGCATTGGGACGGATTGATTCGCTGGATGCTGTATCCGGTATGATCGGCACCACTCACCAGCATAAGCCCGTGGCGGAGCATGTGGATATTTACCGTGATTTACTGCCGATCTATATCCGTATTTCGCGTAAATTTGAAGAGGAGTTCAAGGATATTGCCGAGTTTCAGGCCAAATCCTTAAAGCCTTTAAACTAGTGGAACCTGCCTATGTCAGAAAACGATCTAACAGGCATTAAGGAAGCCATTGGCTCCTTCAAACCCTATAAAGCGAAGACCCTTCTCATCAAGGGCCTTCGCTTTATTGTTGTACGCCTGACGTTATGCAAGGCAACATCTGTGCATTTTACGGGAAGCCGTCTATCACCGGAATTACAGAAATAGAGTCTTGGATATGATTACCAGCAAAATAAACAGAACCAGAATTGCTCCTATGGAAGTCCAACCTCCGCCGCACCCCATACCGCCCATTCCACACATATGACTCATTTACAACACTCCTTTCGCTCATTTACAGGATCATTGTATGTAGATATGGTCAGATGCGTAAGGGGGGCATTCCCCCATTTTTACGGCGAATGCCCGTTACCGATATAAGACCACCAGAACCGGGAAGAAGGTCTGATGGTCTTATCATGCCTATGCCTCTCTTCGTCTGCGTGGTGTCAAACCGAGCCAGGACAGCAGCGAACCGCGTGACTTACGCTGTCTACCCTGATAGGTACGCAAATTGGTGATTAACTGCCGATCCCGTTCCTCTTCCACCCGTTCTTTCATCCAGCGCTTTTGGTCCTCCAACTGATTGGAAAGGCTGGTGTTCTTCTCCACCAAACGGCTATGCTCCACTTCCAGCTCTTCCAAACGACTTCGCATCTCCTGTAGCGCGCTCTGAACCATAATCTGCATCTCCGTCAGTGCCTGGGACTCTATAGGCTCCTGCGTTTGTAGCTGCACTGGTGTTTGTTCCAGCTCTTCTTTTTCCCTCTCCCTTGTTTGCTCCAGCCTGTGCTCAATCGTTAGCGCCAAGGTACGCGTTTGTTGTTCCTGCACGCTCACTTCATCCCCTAATCCTGCCGATTCAAGAGTAGCAGCTACTTGCTCCTGCACTACAGTCTCCTCCCTGCTCTCTGCCGCAGCCAATATTTCCTCCCAGGTTGCAGCCAGCGATTCACCATCCGATACGGATGGCAAGCGGATGCCTGCATCCTCGATTTGGAAGGGGGCTGTTACCCTCTCAAGCACCACCTGAACCGCCTGCTCCATCGTCAAATGCTCCTCACGCAACGCCCCTCGCATCACCTTCAAGCACTCTACATCCTCTGCACTGAACATTCTCGATTGGTTGGCGGAGCGCGGGAACACATAGCCCTGCTCCTCCAGCGCTGCCGCATATTTACGAAGGGTACTGGCCCCGATTCCCAACTGCTTTGCTGCTTCCGTCGTCGATCTGCTTTCTTCCATTGATCATTACCTCCCCGGATGGTATGGAAAGAAATAAGCTTGTATATGTACAATTCGCGGAATCAAATGGAAACCCTTTGGCAAAAATGTTCTAATATTGCGGACTGCTAGGAACCTTTGTCATAACCGAATATTTTATAAAAATGCAGGAAACGACTTCAAATCAACCATATACAGTCGGATAAACCAGCAGCATTTAAAATCTGACAAAATATGTGGTGCCTTGCCTGTTTCCCATTCAATAAGGAGCCTTTTTAGAAACGTCACATAAATGTCATACTTCACATAATTACATGGCACTATTCCTACCATCAATGCATCGGAAAGTACAATCAATGCGTATACCACCTCAAAAAGAAGCTACTCACCCCCTGCAATCCACACCTGCAAAAGCACTGCATATTCCACGTATTCTCTATATTTCAGCATATATTTGTGCCTCTGGTCATCGTTGTTTTTATATTTTTCGGAATGAAGGTAAAACAATGGATATTTCCAAAAGCTCAGCAATATGTTATGTTATGTAACGTAAAATGGTTTTTAGACATAATTTATAGCATATTAACGTTCGCTGGAACGAGGAGGAAACATAAATGAAGGGGAAGGCAAGGAAGGTAGCTATTGTCGGCGCGGGTATGGTCGGTTCGAGCTGTGCCTACTCAATGGTCAATCAGTCCATTTGTGATGAAATTATGATGATTGACCGCACATATGATCGGGCTTTGGCCCATGCGCTGGACCTATCCCACTGTATGGATTTTACGTCCACACGTACCAAGGTACATGCAGGAACATTTGCAGATTGCACGGATATGGACGTTGTCATTATTACGGCTGGAGCTAACCCCAAACCAGGTCAAGATCGTCTGTCCGTACTGGATGATGCGGTGATCATTACGCGCGAAATTGTAACGGCGATTATGGAGAGCGGCTTTGACGGCATTTTCGTCATTGCGGCTAATCCTGTCGATATTGTGACCTATCTCGTACAAAGCATATCCGGTCTGCCACGCAACAAGGTGATCGGCACGGGCACCTCCATTGACTCGTCCCGGCTTAAGACGCTGCTTTCCGAGGTGTTTTCCATAGATCCGCGCAGCGTACAGGGGTATGCTCTTGGCGAGCACGGCGATTCCCAATTCGTTGCATGGTCACACGTTACCATTGGCGGCAAGCCAATCCTGCACATCCTGCGTCAGCATCAGGAGCGGTTCAGCCACGTCGATCTGGATGATATTGCCCGCAAAACGAAGGATGCAGGCTGGGAGATTTTCACCCGCAAAGGAGCTACTTATTTCGGCATTGCTAATGCGCTGGCGTATATTACCCGGTCCATTTTAAATGATGACGGTAAAATTATAGCAGTTTCGGCCGTATTAGACGGCGAGTACGGACATACAGATGTCTGCACAGGCGTTCCAGCGATCATCGGCAGTAAAGGAATTCAGGAGGTCATCGAGTTGGAGCTAAGCCCGGAAGAGCAAGCCAGGTTCGACGCCTCCTGCCGCCTCATCAGCGACAATATCCGTGCCCTGCCGGGCTTGGTATAAAATGTGTCATACGCCGGATTGAGATGTATTATCATATTTTATCAATCCGGCGCGATGTATACTTCAAAAAAATCCACTTATCCAATACACTATATTCATTCTAAAAGCTGTAGAGAGACCATGATATTGAATCTGTGGTTCATAGCCTCAATACGTATATTTCCATCGTATTTCTCCGTAACCCTTCGAATGTTAGCTAATCCGTTTCCGTGAAAATCAGGCTCTTGTTTTTTCGTACGAAAACTACATGTGAAATCCTTCATCGTGTTAATAACATTCATAAATAGCGTGTACTCATTAGAAAATATATTAATTTCCACATACTTATCATCTGTCTGGCCTGATAATATCGCTGCTTCAACTGCATTGTCCAGTATGTTTCCTAACAAGACACAGAGATCATATCTTTCGATTTTCAGGTTTTTATCAAGAAGATTAAACTTGTATTTGACGCGTACTCCGTTATCCTGTGCAATATTCAATATATTACTTACCAACGCATCGATGACCAGGTTTCCAGTATTTACTCTCAGATACGAAATGTCTATCTTGTCCAGAGTCAGATGGATATATCCTGAGGCCTCATGCAACCTCCCCTCCTCAATACATCGATCTATAAACAAGAGATGCTTATTGGTATCATGTATAACCCGCTTGATGTCCTTAAAAGAATTAGTTGTTTTATCATAAGTTGTATCCTGATATTCCATTTGTCTTAGCAATTGCACAATCACTTCAGCCAGTCTAAACTTTTCAATCATATTGAAAAACAGATAAAAAACCAACAAATTAACGATCAATAGTCCAATAACAGAGATTACACAAAAAATATTTGTACTGCAATAAAGAAATAACGTGTTTATAATGAGTGTACTGATTAGTATAACAAGTACTATTATTAAATAGTATCCTCCGTGTACCTTAGAATTACCTCCGCGTTTAATGTTTTTTTTAAACATAATAAATATAAGTGTTATTATAAAAGAAACTGACAATACCAGCAGCCTGTTCACATATTCTGCAATCGTTCAGTGAGCCTCCTCCCATAAAACGAATTAAATAACTTCCCATCATCCGCTGATTACCTTCATGTATGTACTTGCTACATTAACTTCAAAACAATATCTCACACAAGAAACTTGTATATCATTAAATCACCCATTTACCTTAAATTCACCAATCATATATTTGGTATAAGTGTTCTTAACCGACTTTAATTTGGACCGACCTATAGGGAATTCTGTACCATTCGACATAAAAACGGAATGGCTAGAGAATTTGTTAATATGCTCCATATTAACAAGGATAGAACGATGAACCTGTAAAAATTGATAATGCCCCAGTCTTTTTGCATAATCGGACAGAATCCCCCTCATGAGGAATTTGTCGCATACGGTTGTAATTTCCAGTTTCCGACGACTCATAGATCCACCATGCATTTCTACAGATATAATATCGGTATATTTCAATACAATCTCTTGACAATCTACTTTAATGACCAGAAAACGCTTCTTTAAAGAAAGAATATATTTTGATAATTTAATGATTTTTTGTTCAAAAATTTCGTAGGAAACAGATTTGAGCAAATATTGAAATGTCTGAACATCAAAGCTGTCCATCACATACTCAGGGTAACTTGTTAAAAAAATAATCTGAACATCATAATCTGGAATTGCACGTACCCTTCTTGCTGTCTCAAGGCCATTCATACCTATCATCTCAATATCCAAAATAAGAACATGAAAAGGATCATTTTCACTTTCTTGATAATATGCTAATAACTCCTCGCCAGAGGAAAAACAAGAAATATGAAATTCTTGGTCCATTTTCAAGAATAGCTTTTTCACATGATTTTGTTGCTCCACTTCATCATCACAAATAGCGACCTTCAGCAAAGTAACATCCCCTTTCAAAACTCCCGACAGATTTTAATGATTGATTACAAACAGCTCTTTTAAAAAAATAACCTGACATAAAGATGTCGTTCATACCTAAAACGAATCCATTTAGACCATTTTAAAGAATTTTATTGTTAAATATGTATATTATGATACCAGATAATGAATAAAAAAGGATACAAGAAATAAAGGGTTTTAAGACCTAATCTTCTTCCGAAAATAGAATGGTTGTATTCAGGTAATACCTCTGACGAAGTGCGTTTACCTGATTCAATATACTAAGGCTGTCACTTCTTCCCTTTGTTTCTTTTTATAACATTACATAAGCTTACTTTTACCATGGTCTTTTATAAAAATATCAAAGGGCTGGATGACCACTTTTACATGTGGAGGTGAATTCTGACTTTGATTCAAACGAAAAACTGAAAACCATGTATCTATGTATGTAGTGTATTGTTTTATCTAATTTATTAACGATGGAGGCTGAGGTAATATGAACAAATTATTTAAAACAATTATATCTTTAAGTGTTGTAATCAGTGTTTTGGCACTCCCTACTATTCAAGTCAGTGCTGAAGAAGTGAATTCATCCATTTCCACTGATGTTTACCAGGAAATGAAGGGTGCAGGAATGTCTGACCAAGATATTGAAATGGTTGAAAAGCATAATATGGAAGAAATTAAGTATATCAATAGTGGAAAATTAAAAGAAAAAGCACTCGAAGACCAGCAAACCATCGCGTTGCAAGGAGATAAATCTGACGAACGGAACACAGCTATTTCGCCGAACGCTACCAAATTGGGTTCCTACGGAGATATTTTAGTAGCCTTTAATGCAAGCTCTTGGGGAATTGATTTTGGTTACCCTGGACATGCAGGGATCGTATCTAATACCAACGGCTACACAATAGAATCATTCCCCGCAGATGGAGTACAGTATCATACAAACGATTGGGGTAGTCGTTCCAATATTTATGCTATGCATGTTAAAGGTGCTAGTAGCAGTAATTATACAGGGGCTGCCAGCTATGCCTATACGAAAATAGGTAAACCTTACAATTGGAATTTTGTTAATCCGTGGTCTGAAGATAAATTTTATTGCTCACAATTAGTATGGAAAGCGTGGAAAACTCAAGGAATTGATGTCGATTATGTCACTATCGATCCTATTGTAACTCCATTGGAAATTGCAAAATCAGGCAATACGAGTATATATTATAGTAATTAGTCATAGTAATCAACTATAACACTTAAAATTCCAGTTAGTTGAAGCACGTGATTCTGCTAACTGGAATCATTTTTTATATTGATATCAAAATTCTCATGGGGGTAAAGACATTGCTAACAAAGAAACAGGTGGTTTGGATCGTCATTGTTATGGCATGCATAATCGGTCTACTTTTAACCCTTTTTATTATTAATAAAAATACAGAAAAAAAATCATCTCAAAATTCTAATCCATCTATGAGTGCTCTCTCAAAAAATATAAAACTGAATACCGCTGAAAAAGGCTTTGTGGCCATCTACTCTGACGCAATGAAGGAAGGTGCTGATCTTGTAAGCTACAGCCCGACTGGAGATATTATAGGTGTGCAGAAACTAGAAAATGGCCGTGCCCTCTATTATTCTACCAAATTGTCTGGCAACTACTATATCACCTCTGAGCGACAAAATCGGCATTATGTTCTGGATAAATTAGGTATACTTCACTCTTTTTTTGGTCCCTCAAAGTATGAACAGGACAGAGCAATCGGCACCTCTTTTGTCAAAAGTAGTGGAGAATATCTATTTTTCTCAATGAATGTGGGTAATAATCCACAATATTCGCCAAAGGTATATGCTAATGAGTTGGTATATTCAAAGACCGGCAATTCGACACTTCATCACATAATGTTACCAGGATATTTCCAATCTGTGGTAGAAAAAGATAGTAAGGCTTATGTACTATACATAGACGGGAATGGAGAAAACGTTGGTATTTATGTAATTGATCTAAACACAAATAGCTTGCTTCATAATTATTCTATCCCAAATCATAAGTCTCAGGAACAAGCATATTATCCAGTGGGGCAAAATAACGGATCGTCCCTTCAATGGTTTCATAATCGTTTAATCGTCATGCTGGATGGAAATCGTCCGGGTATTCAGGATCGGCCTGTTATGCAAATTGTAAATCCCTTAAATGGTACCCTAGATAAAGAAATTTCTATCTCTAACGAATCATTTTCCTTGTATGATACTGCAATACATGACGGAAATTTGTATGTCATATCAAATAATAATAAAATTATGGTTTGGGATGATTCCTTACAAAACGTTAAAAAAATTCAATTAAAACAGAGTAAAGATTTTATTCAAAAAAAGGAGACTGAAAGAGGATATATATCAGGTACACATATTTCTGGAAATTCAATTGATATATTATATGACTTTGTTAAGAAAAAACCTTTGGACCGAGTCAGAGAAATACGACGCTACAGTTTAGAGACAGGTTCCGAGGAGGCTGTCATTCCCTTGAGCTATCATTCCGATAAAGAAATAGTTCGTTTTTTGGGCACAAATTAGCTATGAAGCTGCCATACTCCTTCAAGGCGAGGTGTATTTATGATTTATTTAGTTTTTCACCAACTGAACCCCCTTGTTCCCACTCTGCTCGTATGCCCTCTAATCGCCATTATATTGGGAATTATGTGTGCAATTCTTCATTCGAGGGTTCTGCCAGGTGTAAGTGTAGCTCTTTTACTTCCCCTCCTGTTTATCACAACAAATATAGCCACCTTTAAAGCCAACTTGGACACATGGGCGATGTACGGTATTATTTATGCCCTGATGACCTATGCCGCATTTAGAATAACTTCCCGAGCTAGAAGCTGAATCCTCATATTCCGTCTTATATTTCTTTACGACGGAATACCGTCAGGCCCGCAATCCCAAACACAACAAAGCTACCCAGGACAACCATAATCAGCGTATCGGCTGGTACGATGAAAGCCCCGAAGCTGTCTCTTCCGGCAGGCATCATCGCCAGCACAGGCTGTACCCACGGATAGTACGGACCGTAGGTCTGTGAGTTGGCGACCAGAATATTGGGCACTGTGAAAACAAAGTTCAAAGCGAGCGGCGCGGCAAAGCTGGACCACAGGAAAGACACCATCAGCTGTAACGCAGCCAGCGGCAGACAGGCTACCCAGCCTGCGAGCAGACTTTGGGAAATAATTGACCAAGGAATCGGCCCGTTCATGTCCTGCACAGCTCCGACACCCAGCAGCGCTCCCCCGAACACTAGCTGAGTCAGCCCCACCAAAACCATAATCATCGTCAGCTTGGCTGCGTAGAGACTGGTGCGGGACAGTGGCAACGACAGCAGTTGCTTCCAGCCGCCGCCTCCATGCTCGAATCGGCAGACCATAGATGCAAATACGGCGGTTAGCATCGGCAGAAATAGCAGCGCATGCAATGTGAGCATAGTAGATAACAAGGCAAGCCAATTCCCTCCGGGAGTCGACAGTAGTCCGAACAGAACGGCAATCGCCGGGCTGACGAGCGCAAGCAACCAGACGGGCGACTTGGCTATTTTCAAACGTTCGACAGAAAGCAGTCGTACATATCCTCCGAGCATTACGCCACATCCTTTCTGCTAAAATGAGCCGCCGTCAGCAGACTGAGAAGCGCACCCGTTCCGCAGCCAATGGACGCAAATATCCACGCTTGAGGTGCAACCCATGCGAATTGCGGCCAAGCTAGGGGAAACCATTCAGACAGTTGTGATGCAAACAAACTGCCAATGCCTAGCGTAATGCCCAGTGTTACAGGCAGCGCCTGATTATGAAACGTGACCGTTAGCCACAACAGCAGTACGAGAATGGGCAGTGTACCTCCCAAGGGCCAGAACCCGAGCCGCAGCAATTCTCCTATCGGAGCAGGCTCTCCCCCGAAGCCAAGTATCATGCCCAGTCCCCACGTTCCAACGGTAAGGAGCAGGCAGGATACACACAGCATCCCGATAGCCAGCGTCAGCTTGGCCATATAGACGCTGAATCTGGAGATCGGCAAGGCCAATAGCTGCTTCCAGGAGTTGGACGAATGCTCCACATTCGCCAGCATGGAAGCGACCATCGTGGCCCCTAACACCAGCGCAAGGGGAACAAAAACAGCGATGTTATCCATCAAGGCTTCCCACAGATGACCCTTGCTGCGCGGAATCAGATAATCATAACGAAGCCCGAAATTCAGCGCCTGCATCGCCACCAGCCCAAGGGGTCCAAGGAACACCAGAAACCAGATCCCCTTGCTGCGCGCTTTGAGCAGATCCGCAGTCAGCGCCCGCAGCATCATAGGGAAGTCCCTCCTTTGCCGACGACCTGCATGAACATATCCTCCAGGGATTTGCGACGTTCCTCTACCCGGTATATAGCATGCGTATTTTCGACCAGCCTTCTGACCAGCAGCGCTACAGCCGCATCATTCATGCTTTCAAAATTCAGAGCAGCCCCGTCCCTCACCGAATGATAACCCTGCTCACGTGCAATGAGCTGGGCTGTTTCCGGGTCCGACGTCACAATACGAATCCCCCCTGCGGATTCCTGACGGAGATTGTGAATCGTATTCTGGAAAACCAGTTCTCCTTCGCGGATAATTCCCACCGTATTCGCCATATGCTCCACCTCGCTCAGCAGATGGCTGGATACCAGCACGGTGATTCCTCGTTCCTTGGGCATCGCCTGAATCAATGCACGCATTTCCTGAATGCCCTCCGGGTCCAAACCATTGGTAGGCTCGTCCAAAATAAGCAATTCCGGATTGCCTAGCAGCGCGGCGGCGATACCAAGCCGTTGCTTCATACCCAGCGAGTAGCCCTTGACCGGGCGCTTGGCATGCTTGGTCAGTCGAACGACCTCCAGCACGTTCGCAATGTTCTCCTTGGGCACATTTAAAATGCGACGAATGGCCTCCAGATTTTCCACTGCGTTCAAATGACCGTAATACGAGGGGTATTCGACCAGTGAGCCTACTTTACGCAAAATATCCAACTTATGTTTGCGGATATCCTTACCGAATATGCGAATCGTTCCCCGAGTCGGGCGAATGAGTCCGAGCAGCATACGGATGGTTGTCGTTTTCCCCGCTCCATTCGGGCCGAGAAAGCTGTAAATATCTTCACGCCCTATTTTCAGATCCAGCTGGTTAACCGCAGGACGTCCTTTGTATAATTTGCTGAGACTGCTCGTTTCAATAATGTATTCGTTCAAGTTTCTCACCTCGACACCTATCGTAACGTGCCAAGTTTAAGACCAAGGGAACTCTTAGTTTAAGTTTTGTTTAAAAAACGGATTTGGGTCCCGAAGGATGAACTGACAATGGCCCTCTCCAGATTCATTTCACGGGCCAGCAATTCAGTAATCGCCAAGCCAATCCCGGCTCCTTTTCCACTGGATTGCTGCTCCATTCCCGGTCCTTTATCCGCAATGACTAACGCCTCTTTCCCGTTATGCTCCTCTATATGGATACCGATATATTGGCCTGAGGCGGCGTGGCGAACTACATTTTGAAAGAGATTGTCCAGCAAACGGCGGAAGCCCTGCTCATCGACCTTCCACACGATACTATGCTCAGGCAAGTCGATATCCACCTCAAAGCCTTCCTTTTCCCAAACCGGGTACCAACTGGCCGCACACTCCCGTATCAGCCGCAGGATATCACGCGGTTCGTTATTCAACGTGTATTTGCCGCTGGAGAGAAGATTATAGGCAAGCAGGTTGTCGATCAGACTTCCGAGGTCTTTTAGCTTGTTTTCCATCAATGAAATAGACTGTTTTCCCCTGTCACTCAGGTTTTCGTCGTCCAATGTGTACAGGTGGCTGCGTACGACCGTAAGCGGCGTACGAATATCGTGTGACAGATCAGCGACCAGCCTTTTCCGCAGTTCTTCCTCTTGGCGCTCACGTCCCCGGCTCTCGGCCAGTTGCTCAACCATCTGATTGAACGCGTCCTCCAGCTTGCCGATTTCATCCGGGCGTCCGGTGCTGACGAAAATGGGCAATCCATCCTCTCCCCGTTGCGACATAGCTGCCTGAAGCCGCACCAGTCTGCGCCGAATGCCTCCAAAAAACAGGAGGGATACGAATATAAAAGCTGCAAGTATCAGTAAAATAAAAAAGAGGTAGTACAGCATCATGCTATTGTCCGTACGCTGCTGATCAAAGAACGAACGGGGAATTTTTAATACCATATAGCCCTGATCGGCGTTCTTCTTCCCACCGCCAATAGACGCGACTACAGTAAATAAGTCTGAATTCATGGCTTGCTTCATAAATACAACAGTCTGTGCCGCATCCCATTGCTTTGGAACGTCAGGCTGTGCGGGGAACTCCAGCCTTGTTTTTCCCGCTGCATCTACCCAAAATATCTGCGAATCGGGAAAAGAATCTCCCTGTATTTTGCGTAAATGGGTTGAAATTTGCTCCGGGGTGGCTCCTTTTAAGGCTACGGCCTCACGATGCCAGCTATCTTCGGTCTGAACCCTGGAGAGATAATGTGGATTGGAGGGCTTCATATCCGTACCCCAATCAGACAAGACACTACTTACAATTAACATAGCAGGCAGCATACTCGGCAATAGCGTCATGGCAACCACAATAATGATCAGATAGCGGAACAACAGTGAATTTCGGAAACGTACTCCCTTTCGCAGCCCGTTCATTATGCCTTCACCCGATAGCCTACACCACGGATCGTCTCAATGATGCGGGGAGTGGCAGGATCAGCCTCCAGCTTTTCGCGCAGATGCCGGATGTGGACCATTAGGGTTTTGTCCCCGTCGATATATGGATCGCCCCACACGGCTTCATACATTTGCTCCTTCGTCATAATCTGGCCCAAATGCCGCAGCAAATAAGCAAAAATATGATATTGCTTGCCTGTCAGCGTAATTTCTTCCCCGGTATCACGGTTCACAATACGGTTATCGGGAGGGTACACTGTCAGATGTCCCAACTGCAAGGATTCTTCGGGCACCGTACCTGAACGACGCAGCAAAACCTCCATACGTGCAATCAGCTCGTCCGGATGAAAGGGCTTCGTCACATAATCGTCGGCAAAATCCAGCCCTTGCAGCTTATCGTCAATGGAGGTTCGGGCGGACAGCATAAGAATCGGAAGCTCCGGCCGCTCCTTCTTGAGCCGTTTTCCAATCGTAAATCCATCCAGACCGGGTAGCATCACATCCAGAATCACAAGCTGGGATGTACGGGATACTTCCACAGCTCCATCTCCGCTGCGCAGCCACACCACAGCGTAATTCCGCTCTTCTAAATACTGATGCATCCAAGCACCGATATCCTGATCGTCCTCGATATATAACACATTTGTTTTCATTGGCACACACCTACTTATCGTTTTTCTTTTATGTAATGGGCATTATAGCATTGTTGGTACATAACCCGCGTAAAAAGGTTAATAACTACCTTATACGACATATACTATATGATTTCAAATTCTACGGCTCGTTAATTAGGAGGAATGCCATATGCTGCTGGAAGCGATATACCACCATCCGAAGCGCAATTGGGCTTTTGGTTATGATGATGCAACCCTATTTTTACGGCTTCGTGTGAAAAAAAATGACCTAACCGCTGTGCACGCTCTCACCGGGGACAAATACGACTGGGATCGCACCCGACAGCTCATTCCGATGTCCAAATTTGCCACCGACGGCAGATTTGATTACTACCAATGTACCGTAAAGCCCACTCACCGCCGACTGAAATATGGATTTTTGTTGGAAGACGAAGCAGAACAATTATGGATGAACGAGAACGATTTTACCACCCAAGAACCGCAAAATGCAGACGGCCTGTTCCAATACCCGTTTTTGAATCCAATCGATATTCTCAAGCCGCCTGCATGGGTGAAGGATGCGGTTTTTTATCAGATTTTCCCGGAACGCTTTGCGAACGGTGACCCCTCTATTAGCCCGGAAGGTACGGAGACATGGGGGGACAAGCCGCGAACCGACAATTTTTTTGGTGGCGATCTACAGGGGATCATAGATCATCTGGACCACCTGAACGAGCTGGGGATTAACGCCCTGTATATGACGCCTGTGTTCAAGGCGACGACCAATCATAAATACGATACCGAGGATTATATGGAGGTGGACCCGCATTTTGGGGACAAGGAGATGTTAAAAAAACTGGTGGATGCCTGCCACGACCGGGGAATCCGGGTACTGCTTGATGCAGTGTTCAACCATTCGGGACGTACCTTTAAGCCGTTCGTGGACGTACTGGAAAAAGGCGAAGCCTCGCCTCACAAGGACTGGTTCCACGTACATAGCTTCCCACTGAAAGTGGTGGATGATACACCGACCTACGATACCTTCGGGCTGGAGCCGATGATGCCCAAGCTGAACACCGAGCATCCTGAGGTGAAGGAGTATCTGCTGAAGGTGGCAAAATATTGGATCGAAGAGAGCGGCATCGACGGGTGGCGGCTGGATGTGGCAGATGAGGTGGATCACGCCTTTTGGCGGGAGTTCCGCACCACGGTCAAGCAAGCTAACCCGGATGCGTACATTTTGGGTGAAATGTGGAATGAATCGTCTGAATGGCTACAGGGCGACCAGTTCGATGCGACGATGAATTATCCGTTCACTTATGCGGTGAATGATTTTTTCGTCAAAAAAGAGTCCGATGCCCAAAGCTTCGCTTTTGCTATCGGACGGCAGTTGGCTCGCTATCCGCAGCAGGCCGCTGAAGTGGCCTTCAATCTGCTAGATAGCCACGACACGCCGCGCCTCCTGACGCTGTGTGGCGATGACCAGCGGCTGATGCGGCTGGCCGCTCTGTTCCAGTTCACGTACATAGGTGCGCCCTGCATCTATTACGGTGATGAAATCGGTCTGGATGGAGATGCCGATCCAGGCTGCCGCAAGTGCATGGAGTGGGACCCCGACAAGCAGGACCGCGAGCTGTTCGACTTTTACCGCGAGCTGATTGCGCTGCGCAAGGGGCATCCGGCGCTGCGTGCTGCGGGAAGCCTCACTTTCCTGGAGGCACAGCCGGAAGGCGGATCACTCGCCTATGAACGCCGCAGCGAGGAAGAGGTGCTGCTCGTGCTGCTTAACCGTTCCGGTAAAAGCCACGTGTTTGAGCTGGACAGTCCCGAGCAGGAATGGGAATTGGCTTTTGGCAAAAGCCAGTGGTCCGCAGGAGCGAAGGGCTTCCGCGCTGAGCTTACACCCTACGGCTACGCCGTGCTAAAGGCAACGCCTGCGAAGCGGGTTGAATAGACACTCTCTTTTCTACATACAAACATTCCCAAGACGGTGATATAATATGTTCAGATAATCGCTGATTTAGCATCCGGATTGTGAAAGGGGTGGTTCATTTGGAACATACAACCACGATACGCACAGAGCTGGAGCAATTTATGGCAGGAGAAGACCTGAGCATAACGCAATTTTGCGAAATGGCGGATGTAGAAGCGGAGACAGTCCATGCTATTCTGGGCAAAAAAATGCCCTTCTCTGTAGAGCAGCTGGATCGGGTTACATACGGTATGCGACTGAATCCAGGCCATTTTTATGGGCATTACATCGAGGAATATTGGGTCGAGGCTGTCCCCCATTGGCGCAATATTAAACCTTTTTTATACCGATGTGAAGAACTGAACAAGCTGGATTGCATTCAGCAAATCAGCTATTTAGAGTTGAATAGTACGGCCGACGTTCAGAACGACTGGCCTTGTGCCAGTATCGCTTGTTTATTCTTGGGCTGGGGCCCGATAAAGAACAAAACGTCTACGCTGCTAACCGGGTTTTTCCACTTTTGGATCAGCTTGATGACATCGACCGACTCGACGCATTAAGAGAACTGACGAATGCATATATACATAGGAAATTATGGGATTTAGCCAAAGACCTGGCGCAGGATATGGATGATGAGGCTAATATTCAATACCTTCTTATGCACCAGCCCAATAAAGTTAATCAGGAACCACTCAAAAAGCCACAAAGACCCATGTTCTTTTATATGGCCTATTCTAACTATCTTCGTGCGAACATTTGTGAGGCCCAAGGAAACTACAAGCAAGCACTACAGTATACGTACGCGTATGCTGATCTAAGCTGGGTGAAGGAGACGGATGAGGAAACACAATACTGGCTGAACAAATGTAAAGCATGGGCCCGGTCCAGTCTATTTTTATATAAAATGCTAACCGGGGATGCAAGCGCTATTTTGGATTATGTTAAATGCATTGAAGCTTCACCAACCGGGCTGATGCCGGGACTGTTTAAAATCGTTAGAGTCGCTAATCAACAGGATATCAAGGTAGACTATTTTCTTAAAAAGTTCGACACAGACATTGCAGCCTTTATTGTGCGGGAAAAAGATATTGTTACGTATACGCACAAGATCACGCCAGATTTATATGTTCTTTTTCTGTATGAGCTGGCACACTATTATTTAAGCAGAGGGGCATTTGACGTTGGTTTTCAATATCTGATCGACGGTATGGAAAAAGCCTTTGAGGTCGATAATAAATCCTGTATCATTAATTATATTGGGCTTTATGAGCATTCCCGATTATTTGCGTCCCGTGAAACTGATGCAGAGTACAAGAGATTAATGGACGGAATGTATTTGAATGATGATTACTAACTCAGGCTAAACTCAAACAACGCGTGTCGATGGAGTATTGGCACGCGTTGGCTGCATAGATTTCTTAACCGGATTACTTATTTTGAATATCTGTTCTTACGACCCCGACATCAGAAGCATTAATAGAGATGGGGTTGCCACCTTGTCCAGACTGAGCTGAAGAAGATTGTCTGACGTCTACCGAAATTCTTTTATTTTTAAAGCCGCTTCGTCTCTTTCTTCCCAAAGCAATTACCTCCTAAAAATACGTGATTTTCCTTTCAATCTCTCCATTGCGACTCCTTTGTTTCCTTCGGATATAGAACCATCCCTTGAGTCGATCTAAACTGTGAAGAGATATGCTATATGAATATGCTAGAGTAAGAGAAGTTGTATCGGCGAATAGCAGATCATAGTAGAAAAGAGGCTGTCGGAACACTTCAACCCCTGCGCACTTTACGGGACAATAGGTTACCCAAGGACTGAACAACTTGCACAAATACGACAAGAATCACGACGGTAGTGAGCGTAACGACCGTATCGAACCGCTGATAACCGTACGATATCGCCAGGTCGCCAATCCCGCCGCCACCGACCGCGCCTGCCATGGCAGTGGCTCCAATCAAGCCGATTGCAGCTGTCGTTAACGACAGAATCAGGGAACTGAATGCTTCGGGGAGCAAGAAGTAACGAATGACCTGAAAAGGGGTCGCTCCCATCGCGTCTGCGGCCTCCAATATGCCGGGATTCACCTCCAGCAGCGAATTTTCGACCAGTCTGCCGATATATGGCGCAATATAGAAAATCAACGGAACAATCGCCGCGCTCGTCCCAATCGATGTATTCACAATCAGACGCGTCAACGGAATGATCGCTACCAGCAATATGATAAACGGTAAGGAACGAACAATATTAATGATCGGATTAAAAATGCCGTAAAACCATTTGCTCTCCAAAATCCCGCCCGGACGGGTAATGACCAGCAAAATACCGATAGGTATACCGATCAATGCGCCAATGAACAACGAGATGCTGACCATGAGCAAGGATTGACACAAAGCCTCCCACAGTTGATCCCAGGTTATAGAGGTTCCCGTAATCATCATATGGCCTTCACCTCCTGAATGTTGACCCCTTTGCTCTTGATAAAACCAACAGCCTGCTGGACGGCATGCTCCTCGCCGCGCAGTTGGATCGTCATATAGCCAATGGTCGTCTCTTGTATTTCCGTCATATTGGCAAACAAAATGTTCACATAGACCTCATGCTGCCGAATCAATTCATGAACCACTGGCTCGGAAGCAGCCTGTCCGATAAATTCCAGCTTGTACATCCGATGTGCTTCTTGCTGCTCGAACGATTGCAGCACACTATCCGGCACCGTATCATGAATAACCGTGCGCACAAAGCTTTGCGTCGTCTGGTGCTGCGGCTGTCCGAATACCTCCAGCACATTGCCCTGCTCGATGATTTCACCCTTTTCCATCACAGCTACCTTGTTGCAAATCCGCTGAATGACTGACATCTCATGCGTAATGATCAGAATAGTGATCTTGTATTCCTTATTAATTTTGCGAAGCAAATCCAGAATCGACTGCGTGGTCTGCGGATCAAGCGCCGAAGTCGCCTCATCACAGAGCAGGATAGACGGGTTGCTGGCCAACGCCCGCGCAATACCAACACGCTGCTTCTGACCACCAGAAAGCTCACTCGGATAGCTGTTCGCCTTGTCAGACAAGCCTGTGAACTCCAGCAACTCTTTTACCCGTTGCTCAATCTCCCGTTTGTTGCGCTTGAGCAGCACCAACGGAATCGCAATATTGTCGAACACCGTTTTCGACTCCAGCAGATTGAAATGCTGAAAAATCATTCCGATCTTCTTCCTTACCTTCCGAAGCCCTGATGTCGAATAGGTATTCAACCGCTCTCCTTCGACAAGAACTTCCCCGCTGGTGACCTTCTCCAGACGGTTAACCAACCGGATCAGCGTACTTTTACCTGCGCCGCTGAAACCGATAAAACCGAAGATATCGCCTTTATCTACTTTGATATTTATATTTTTAAGCGCTTCAATGCTTAACCCTTTTCTAACATAGGTCTTGGATACATTTTTTAGTTCAATCATTACTTCTAGCTCCTTCCGATTCCTTTAAGAAAGTAAGATGTCATTGAGCTGTTTGCATCCCTTTATCGTTAATTCACTAAATCCGAGTATTCTAGTAAGTTTTATAAAGTATACTACTTCGATTTAATATTCATGTCAATATGTGTTTTTTGAGGTTGTCCTAAGTTGAGAGCATTTTTTGCATAAACAGGCGTAGTATTGCAGACGCTATGGAATATGCCGAAGCATACACACCTTGCCCAAATGGGACGGAAGCGGAGGAAGTTAAATGAAACGAATATTTGCCTTGTGGCTATGCGTTGCGATTATGGGGATGTTAGCAGTTACGGGTGAATCCGCGCTAGCTGCTCAAACTGTTGACGAACAGCCTTATCATTTTGGATTCAAAAAAAGCAAGGGGGGCGAACTGCCTTCTATCGCACAAGAGGGATTTATGCACCTAGTTGAAAAACAGGGTGGCATCTTTCTCGGAGATACTACCAAAAAAGAAATATTTCTCACGTTCGACAACGGTTATGAGAATGGATATACACCCAAGGTGCTGGATGTATTAAAGGCCAAAAAGGTTCCAGCCGCTTTCTTTGTAACCGGACATTTTGTGAAGGATCAGCCCGCTTTGATGCGCCGCATGGCGAGTGAAGGCCATATCATTGGCAACCATTCATGGAGTCATCCTGATATGAGTACCATATCTTCGACAGAGATCCGGTCTGAGCTGGATCGGGTACGAAATGCATCGGCAGAGCTCACCGGACAAAAGGAAATGAAATACGTCCGCCCGCCTCGCGGCATTTTTAGCGAAAAGGCATTGGCCTCCTGCCGAGAAGCCGGATATACGAGCGTATTTTGGTCTGTGGCTTACAAGGACTGGGACACGAATATCCAGCAGGGTGCAGACTATGCCTACCAACAGGTTATACGTCAGCTTCACCCTGGAGCAGTCATTCTGCTCCATTCCGTATCCAAGGACAATACCGAGGCGCTGGCTTCGATTATTGATGAAGCCCGCAAGCAAGGGTATGAGTTCAAAAGCCTGGACGACCTTAAGGTTAAGCATTACCGCTAAAGTAGCAACTGAAAATTGGACGAATCGCTAAATATAATCAGCCCGATTGACACTGTGTACAGCAGACAGTGTCAATCGGGCTTTTTGCTTTACGATCAAGGAAGGTAGGGGATCATATACTTATTCTAAGGTTAGCTTATACACCCTTGCTTCATAAGGGCGCAGCTTCAAAGCATGCAGATTCTCCCCTTGCGATGGTTCGTAGTTGGACAGAAGCAGCTCCGCTTTGGCGGCAGGATAGCCCTCCTCCTCAGGCCAGTGGAACATCGGTTCACGATCAAAGAAATTCAATATGACTAGCAGATGCTCCTTGCCCAACGTACGGGTAAACACATATAACTCGTTATCCAGCGGCAGCAGCAGCTTATATTCACCATAAACGATCACCTCATGTTGTTTACGCAGGGCAATCAGCTTACGATAATAGTGATAAATCGAATACGGGTTATGTCTTTCCGCCTCAGCGTGGATGTGCGTGTAATTATCGTTGATTTTCATCCACGGCTCTCCATCGGTAAACCCGGCTGCACGCCCTCCATTCCACTGCATGGGCGTCCGCGCATTATCCCGGCTTTTTCTCCAAATTGCCGCCATAATCTGCTTCTCCGGTTCGCCCAGCTTCCGCTGCTGCTCATAATAATTCAATGTCTCCACGTCCCGGTAATCATCAATCGACGGGTAAGCGATATTCGTCATGCCGATCTCCTCGCCCTGATAAATGTACGGCGTACCTTCAAGCATATGTATGAAGGTTGCCAGCATTTTAGCCGACTCCAATCGGTACTGTCCATCATTCCCGAATCGCGAGAGGGCGCGCGGCTGATCATGGTTGTTCAGATAATTCGCATTCCACCCCTCCTGATGAAGCACCGTCTGCCAGCTACTCATCATTTTTTTAAGCTCTACCAGTGTCCACGGCTTGGGTTTCCACTTTTCTGTTCCCTGTCCCTGGGCATCTATAAACATGTGTTCAAACTGGAAAACCATATTCAGCTCATGTCGCTGATCCCCCACATAATCGAGCGCCTGTTCAGGGCCCAAGCCTGATGTCTCACCGACGGTCATTAAGGGATACCGCTCCAGCACCCTTTCATTCAGCATGCGAAGAAGCACATGCACCTGTTCCAAATTGGAAAAAAGCTGATAGGCCCGTACCCATGTCCGTTTCTCGGGATTATCGGCGTCCGGCAGCCCTTCCGCTTTGACAATATGGGCAATGGCGTCAAATCGGAAGCCATCGACTCCCTTTTTCAGCCACCATTCCACCATGCGGTACAGTTCAGCGACCATTTCTTCATTGTTCCAATTAAGGTCCGGCTGATGCTCGGAATACAGATGCATGTAATATTCGTCTGTAAGCTTGTCATATTTCCACACAGAACCGGAAAAATACGATTCCCAATTGTTCGGATATCCGCCATTTTTGCCTGTTCGCCATATGTAGTAGTCTCGTTTCGGATTATCCTTGGACGAGCGAGATTCCGTAAACCACGGATGCTCATCCGATGTGTGGTTTAAGACCAGATCCATCATAATTTTAATGCCTCGTTCATGCGCCTTGTGAAGGAGTTTATCAAAATCCTCCATCGTCCCGAACTCATCCATAATGGCATAATAATCGCTAATATCGTAGCCGTTATCATAATTGGGCGATTTGTACACCGGACAAATCCAGATGACATCAATGCCCAGTTCACTCAGATAGTCCAGCCTGGACAGAATACCCTGTAAATCTCCTTTTCCGTCTCCATCCGAATCCTGAAAGCTAATCGGATAAATCTGATACACAACGACTTCCTTCCACCATATCTTTTTAGGCATGTTTTCCTCCTGTGGTTTCTCTGTACATCCAATAGCATATGCTCTTAACATACACGCAATACCTGCGGGCGAATCGTTGGTGTCACGCGGAAAAGGAAGTTTGAAGCTTGCTTCGACGCAATCGCAGAGCCATGATGAGGCATTCAGATTTTTTTGAATTTTTTTTAAAAAAAACAGGTTGTAAAAGTTACTCTGGCGTTATCTATATATATGAACCGCCCATATCCATGAGCCAGAAGCGGTCCCATTCTCTAAATCAAAGGAGGAACTCACATGAACCATCGCCCCAAAGAGACAAAGGATCTGATTGTGGAGTCGGCTGTGATCCCGCCAAATATCAATGTGGATGTGGAATCAGCCACCGAAGGGGGAAAGCGCCGCCTGATGCTTAGCGATAACCCGGAGACGCTCACCTCCGTGACTGTACCTGTACGGCAAGCCACCCTGTGGCATGACGTAGTACGCACAACAACCCGGACGGTCAAGCATCGCATTTTCGGCTGGCATTACAACAAAATTGGCGCCCCCGTCAAACTGGGCATCACCGTAGAGAACAAAAGCGATGCTGCGCTGGAGGTACGTCATATCGAGCGGGCTTTAGAGATCGCACCTGAGGATGGTAACTGGATTATGGATGTCGGGCAGTCTATTGCCAAAAGCTGTGTGGCGGGTACGATGAAGCGATTGAAGCCGGTAGACCGTCATAAATTAGGCAAAGGTACAGCGCTGCTGGAAGAATTCGAGCTGCCAGAAGGATCGCTGGCCGGATTCACCTATGATCTCACTGTGGAATATGCCGAAGGCCACGGTACGTTGAACTATGTAATCCGCACCGTGGTCAGCAAGGATATACAGACCGACCTGCGCGAGATTCATGCGGAGCCGCTACCACCCGTACCGCCGCCGCAGGCGCATCCGCGCGGTACATGGTCCTTTTCCGAAACAAACGCGCGGATGCCGGAGTACGTGGTCGGGCAAAGCGCTAACTACCGAGCATGTGCCACCAAAAAATTGAACGGTGAGACTCCCGCCGATCTACTATTTACTGGGGCTCGCAGCGAGCTAAGCCCTGGGCTTGATAATCGTGGACAATTCGGTGTCATATATAACGCTACGATTCCCATCGTCAACGACGGTCACGAGAAACGTACGGTCCGCATCTACGCCAATCCGCGTGGGGGAGCGTTCGCCGGGTCTGTGCGTGTGGATGATCATGTATATGGTATCCCTCTGCTACGAGATAATACCAAGGTATGTCGATTGGCTGATATCAGCGTGCCCCCCGGCAAGTCCAGCTATTCTCTAAGTTTTATGATTGCAGGCAGTGCAACCACGCCGTTGGGCCTGTACGTCATCACACTATAGCTATACAGTTTTAAAATTTATTGGACAGTGTACGCTTCGTCATTAGTGTAAAAAAAAGCGCGAGTCCAAGGGTTATTTTCCCCCTGTAACTTGCGCTTTTTGGATTAGCAGAATACATACCGCTCTATTTGAACCGCTGGACCTGCCTCGAAGGCATAATGGTCAACTCCGGAATGTTGACATGCTCCGGCTGCTCCAGTGCATAAAGGGCAGCCCGCCAGGCTTTCCTTCGCTTTCCAGGATAATTTCAACTCATCCAATATCATGTTTAACCCTCCCAAGCTTATTTGGTTAAAAGCACGCGATGAACACCCTGACTGCCTCCAGGAGCTGTGCCTATATATAAATATCCGTCATGGTTTACAGCCGTGGTTATGCCATAAAGCGAGCCTTCAGGATCATGCCAGCTTCCGATGAGTTTACCCTGTGGATGAAGCTCCAAAGCAAGCCCATGCTTCACAGGTGCGCTTGCACCGCTGAGCAGCGATTGAGGCAATTTGGCCATCATTCCAGCTAGCCAAGGACTTTTATGCATCTGATCTACAAAGGGAATACGTGTTGTGAAGAGACCGACCCAGAAATGGCCTTGATCATCACGCGTAATGTTATCCGGAAAACCGGCGAGATTATCCGCAAAAATATCCGAAGTCCCCTTTTTCGGTCCTTTGAGCCAGTATCTGGTCAATTGATAGTGATACGACTCTGCCACAAGCACAAAATCTTCGTCCGCAGACAGGGCAACCCCGTTCGCAAAATATAGGCCTTCCAACAGAACTGTCGTCTGCTTGGTCGCCGGATCATATTTTAGCAAACGTCCATGTGGCTTGTTCTCGGCGATTTCTTTGAAAACTACACTGCCATAATTGGAGGTGTCAGAAAAATAAATAGTGCCGTCTTTGGCAATATCCAGCTCATTGGCCAAATAGATCGGTGTGCCGTCGACTTGATCGGCCAACACCGTCACGTTTCCGGAAGGATCTACTGACAGCAGCCCCTTCTTAACATCCGTAACAATCAGATTTCCGCTTGCGTCAAACATAAGTCCATTGGGCGTCCCTTTGGTATCTGCATATAGCTGGGCCTTTTGCGGATTGCCCTTTGTATCAAAGGCAACCTTATAAATTTTCCCGTCGGAGTCTCCCGTATATAAATTTCCTTTCTTATCAAAAGTGATAAATTCCGGAAACTTAGGGGCATCTGTAACAAGCTCTGCGGAGCTAAGTTTATTGTTTTGTTGCCATGGCCCCGCTTCTTCAAAAGAGGGGGGTGAAGGTGCAAGCCATTTTGCAGGTTGGACAGGGGAAGGGATGAGCATAAAAGTAACCACTCCCAGAAGGATGACCACCAGCAGCGACAATCCGGTTCTTCGTACCCATCTACGCGGCTTCTTATTTTTTCTTCCTTGAGAATCTTTGACAGACAAATCAGGTTTACTGGGCATTAGAGTGCCTCCTAAGTGATGTGAATAATATTTAGATTTGAACGACGATTTTACCGAAATAATGCTTTCCTTCAGCTATAAAGTGCGAAGGCTTCGCCGATTTGGCTGAGCGGGAATACCCGGTCGATGACAGGATGTAAACGATGGCGAGAAATGGTCAAGCCCGGTAAGAACCCGACCATGCTCACAGTCCGTCCCTACGAGTATGTCGAGTTACGCAAGGCTAATTCTTCAAAGCCAAAACCGTTTTTCAGTTGCACTGCTTTCATTTTGGTTATCCTCCCTGCAATTTTTAACTTTTTACTCACCATGGATACACTGTACTGCAAAAGAAACGATGTTTCCTATAAAATACACTGTATCCGATTGTCTTCAAAACGTCAATCTTTACTGATAGCTTTCGCTTGCCCATTACTTGCTCAGGTAGGCAAGCATAGACCAAAAAACGCGAGTTGCAGGGGTGAAAAAACCTCTGCAACTCGCGTTTTTTACATTAATGGTGATATAAGCACTGTCTAATACGGTTTATATTTGTATCTGACTACATTACGCTATTAAGCATAAAATTGGAGGGCGGACTCGACTCCGGCTTGCCAAACAAATAACCCTGAGCCAGCGATACTCCTGCTTCACGACAAAACTCAAAATCTTCCATCTGCTCGACTCCTTCAGCCAGTACTTGCCCGCCAAAATGAAAAGCCGATTCCACGATCCCCGTAATTTGTCGTTGCTGGTCGCTGTTACGGTAGCAGCCATTAATTAAACTCCGGTCAATTTTCACATAATCCGGCTGGAGCCGATTCATCAGCTCTGTCGTAGAATAACCCGCTCCCACGTCATCCAATGCCACCGAAATTCCACGCTTACGATATTGCTCAAAAATATGATTTAAAAAATTCAGATCATTTATTTCTTCCGTCTCTACAACTTCAAATACAAAATCCTCCGTATTCATGGACAACCGATCAATCGTCTCAAAGGTTTGATTCAAACAGTAGGTCGGATTATAAATGGTGGAAGGAAGAAAGTTAATAAAACGTTTGATTCCCGCAGGAAGGCATGTTGCACTTTTTTCAATCGCAGAAATACGGGCCGACCGATCCAGATGTGCGTGTAATCCGGCTTCACGTGCGGTTTCAAACAGCCGAAAAGGCTGAAAGGATCTCTGTGGATGTGACGGACGCAACAAAAATTCAAACCCGATAATGTCCAGCTTGTGGTCAATAATAGGCTGCATATGGCTGGAAAAGCTTTGATCCACAATAACATTCATGACATCTGGATGCTTGATTCGTGCTTGCAGTTGACTGAATGGAAGCCAGTCCTCATATCCTTCGACAGAAAACGATCCGGCCACCACGACCTCCATATGTAACAACCATTCCTTCGGCAGAAAAGCAAGCCTATCCATCAACTGCTCCAGCTCCGCAGGACTGTCATAACGCAACGTAATGCCGTCCTCGCGCCCTTGTTCCTGTTTCCTTTGTTCCGACAGCAAACCCAAGTTACCCAGCACTTGAGTAAGCGACACCCTCGAATGCCTGATTTTCAGCAATCCCTGGTCCTTAATAGGTAATATGATGCTGCAATTGCTGCAAGTCATAATGGTCCTCCTCGGAACAATTTTCCGATTTTTTCACCATTATATCACAAATAACTAGAACAAAAGAACTATATAAATACGTGTTTTAACAAAAAATAAAGTCTTTTGCACCAATTATAAATTCAAGTGCCGTTATACGTGGAACCAAAAAGCAGCAAGTCTCTCGGCTACGGAGACTTGCTGCTTCATTTTGAATTTAAATGGACCAGAAACCCAGACTTATTTGGAAGCCTTTGGTTTGGTGGTTTTAGCTGGTTGAGCTACCGCAGGTTTGGTCGCTTTTACGGCTGGCTTCGCTGTTGCTTTCGCTGAAGTGACTGTTTCCTTTACAGGAGTTGTTGCTGCATTGGGCTTCGCGCCAGCTTTAAGACTATATTTGGCAAAGCCATCAGCCGCACTGCCAAGGAATGAGATTTTCTGGTTTCCGGCAAGTACGTCTTTTGCATCAGGCGAGGATTCGAAGGTAACCTTAGCCTCACCGAAAGGAGCAATAGACCAGTTGCCGTCCGCAGCCGGATTAATCGTTCCGTTCGTACGGATGTAATCAATAACGACTTGGCGGCTTTCGTCCGGTGCTGCCATCACAATACGTTTGCCATCCGGATTCGCCAGTTTGGATGAGGAAGCACGATAGTTGTTGGTCGCTACGATAAATTTCTGTGCAGGATCAATTGCTTTCCCGTTGTATTGTAAATCCTTGATACGATGAGCAGAAGGATTAATAACGGTTCCCTTCGCATCATATCGTGCAGGCTGAGTCACATCAATCTGGTACTTTACACCGTCAATGACATCAAAATTGTAGGTAGGGAAATCTTTGTTAATCAGCGATTGTTCATCGGTTTTCTTTGGATCGATAGGGTTGAACTGGCCAGCAGACCACTCCAGCCATTCCTGAATTTCAGCACCGGTAACTTCTACGGCTTGAACTGTGTTCGGGTACACGTACAGATCGGACACGTTTTTAATGGCTATCGTGCCTTCAGGAATGTTGGTGTAATACTCAGCACCGTTTCGACCACCAGCCTTGAATGGAGCGCCAGCCGACAATACGGGAAGATTTTCGTATTCGGTCCCTTTAAGATGGTTTTGTACATACCATTTTTGTGCATTCGTCACGATCTGAATGGATGGATCATCCTGAACTAATGCAAAATAACTGTTAATCGGTGCGGTCGTGGTTCCTACTGGTTGACGAACATAATCCAGCGTTCCTGTATGCTCTTCATTGATCGCATCTGTCAGTTTGAATTCGGGTTTGATCTGCGCAGTCTGATTTTTGGTATTCACAACCGGACGTACTTCCGACTGAGAGTTGGTTACATTCCACACGCGGTTTTTCTTTTCCAGGCTCAGGTCAATAATGCCCAGTTCCTTGCCCCATGAGGAAGCTTCCACAGCTGGTACACCATTAATCGTTCCTTTATCCAGGTCTACACCACTCATTTCTTTAAAATCAGGGCCGGGGAAGGATTTATGCGCATGTCCAAACAGAATAGCGTTAATTCCGTCCACCTTGCTCAAATATTTAACGGCATTTTCCATCATCGGAGTTTGTGGTACATCCTCATAACCTGTGTGTGCCAGCACAATAATAATGTCAGCACCCTCGGTTTTCATTTGAGGAATAAACTTTTTCGCCGTTTCCACAATATCCTTGGTAACGACCTTCCCCTTCAAATTGCCTTCATCCCACTGCGTAATTTGGGGCGTTACCAAGCCAATCACGCCCACTCTGAGTGGATGAATTTGACCCTTTTCATCCGTCACTTCTTTATCAAGAATCCGATAAGGGGTAAAATAATTTTTAGTTCCTTGGCCCCCATCATCGTAATACACGTTCGCATTTACGTAAGGGAAATCGGCTCCCTTGAGTGATCTTTCCAGAAAGTCGAGACCATAGTTAAATTCGTGATTCCCCACCGTAGCCGCATCATAGCCCATCAAGTTCATCATCTTGTAGACCGGATGGACTCCGCCCTCTTTCTCGAAGGCTTTGCTTCTGGCCATATAATCACCTAGTGGATTGCCCTGCAACAAGTCGCCGTTATCGAACAACAGGCTGTTTCTTGTTTCACTGCGCGCCTGCTGAATCAGTCCAGCTGTGTTAATCAAGCCATATTCATTCGTTTCCCTGTCCGCATAGTAATCGTAATTCATCAAGGCCGCATGAATATCTGTTGTTTCCATGATGCGCAAATTCACTGTACCGCTATCCTTGGATTCGCTGGCAGCCCAGGACGGAGCGGCCGAAAACACCAGCATGCTACAGGCTACAACTACTGCTGTAAGCCCTCTAAAGCATTTTTTATGAAATATCAAAATATATCCCTCCTCATTAAGGTGTAGGCGTCATACACATGCTTTTGCACATATATGTAAGCTTTGAACCCACCATTCCTATTTTAATCCAATGACGGACAAATGAGTAGTCATTTACTCCATTTATTTATGAAAAAATAATTAATTTTCCGTAAACTTAAAAAACCAGCAAACCTCCCAAATAACTCGGAGAATTGCTGGTTTCCTCATATTCTAACCGTTCTATTTCTCCCAAACCTGACGTCCGTTTTGCTTACCCATATACTCAATACGAGTCGGATTCACATCCAGAATGACATAATCGGGGTCATCTGGGCCAGAAAACCATTCCTTTAGCGAATCATTCCACACTTGTTTACGGAGTTCCTCGTCAGCTGTTACCCGGACAGTAGCCTCAACCTCCACGACTTCCTTCGTACCGCCAACCTCATAGCCCAGCAGCAGATAAGCGTTTGGATTATCCTTCAGCTCTTCCACCTTATGTGTTTTGCGATCTGTCGCGAGATGAATGTTCAGCCCTTCGTTAAAAAGAGCCATATAGCGTACCTTCGGCTTGCCGCCCTCCACCGTACCCAACGAGCAAAATTTGTTGTTATCCAAAGCCTTTACAATGGCTTGTTCCAGTTGGCTGCGATCCAATGTTTCCGTTTTACCCACGGTACAACAACTCCTTTTCGCAAATTAGAATTCCTGTGAATGCCATGCCTTGAACCGAAGGATCATAGTCATTTTCAGAACAAAGCTCACAATAAAAGTGTACCCTGACGTGCGGCAAATGAACCGTCACTTCTTCCCCCATGCTGGACAGACCCGCCTTCTAGGCATATAATCGTCGTAGTAAACCCGAATGAATAACCCATTTGACTATACAATGCCAGGGGTGCTGGAATCGGCCGGCTGAGAGTGTGTCCCAAGACACTGACCCTTACAACCTGATCTGGGTAATGCCAGCGTAGGAATGCTTAAGCAAGATGCGCCCCCTTTTTCTTACTACGGTGGGCCATCCCTTACTTTGGTATATACAAGCGCAAGCGTCCCGGAACATCGGGGCGCTTTTTTTTGTTGAGGATGATGTTGTTGTTGGAACAGATAGCGTCCGGCAGAAGTTATTTTTGTAAAATGGGAAACATAAGCTGTCTGATCCGACGGATTACGGGTAATAAAAGGAGAGAAAACAACGATGAAGCGCATGAAAATGTTAAGCCTGGGGCTGATCAGCCTGTTGCTCATGACCCTGACTCTGACCGCCTGCGGCGGAAGCTCCTCCTCTGCGCCACAAGGTGCGGCTCCTGCCGCCAATACCCAAGCGACCTCCCCGACCAAGGGACTCCAGGATGTAAAAGTCGTGCTCGACTGGACGCCAAATACGAATCATACGGGACTCTATGTCGCCAAGGACAAAGGATTTTACGAAAAAGCAGGCTTGAATGTCCAGATCGTTCAGCCCGGTTCGGGCGGAGCCGATCAAATGGTTGCTTCCAATGCTGTACCTTTTGGTATCAGTTATCAGGAGGGCGTCACACAAGCTCGTACGCAAGGGGTACCGCTCGTATCCATCGCTGCGGTCATTCAGCATAATACATCAGGCTTCGCAGCCCCGGTTGACCGCGGGATTAAGAGCCCGAAGGATTTTGAAGGTAAAAAATACGGCGGCTGGGGTTCGCCCGTAGAAGAAGCGGTCATGAAATCCATCATGGACGCAGACAAGAGCGATGTAAGCAAGGTGAAGATCATTAACATGGGCAATGCCGATTATTTTACAGCCGTGAAGCGGGATATCGACTTTGCCTGGATTTTCTACGCATGGACCGGGATTGAAGCCCAACTACGGGGTGAACCACTGGATATGCTGTATGTAAAAGATTATTCCAAAAGTCTGGATTACTATACACCCGTCATCGTGAGCAACGAACAGACCATTAAAAATGATCCCGAGCTGGTCAAGTCCTTCATGGACGCGACCGCCCAAGGCTATGAATATACCATCGCTCACCCGGAAGAAGCCGCAGACATCTTGACCAAAGCGGTTCCGGAACTGGATAAAAAGCTGGTACTCGCCAGCCAAAAATGGCTAAGCCCGCGTTATCAGGACGATGCCGCCCAATGGGGCGTACAAAAAACGGAGGTCTGGAAAAACTACTCGGACTGGATGTACGAGCGCAAGCTGCTCAGCAAGCCTTTGGAAGTCAATAAAGCCTTCACCAACGACTTCCTGCCCAAGCGCTGATCTTGTAAATCGAGCTTAAAAGTAGCCTTTGCGCCACTACGCAGTCGGATGGTGCTTCGCTTGTAAAGCACCATTCCGCCTACTTCGTTCTTATGCTTGTTTCGCTTTTATAAAAATGCCACACCAATAAAACCCAAAAATATGGTGCTTTTAAGGCGGTTGGCAGCGTAGCGTTACATTTGAATCTGAAGAAGCGAAGCGGTCTCCCCCCCTTAAACCACCATATTTCCCTAAAAACACTCCAAATAAAGGACAGGTGAATTCACATGGCTAACACACTGCTCAGTATTCAAGTAATTCCTAAAACCCCCAATAACGAGGACTCTTACGCATATGTAGATAAGGCAATTGAAGTTATTCAGCGCTCCGGTGTCAAACATCAGGTGAACCCATTGGATACGACCATGGAAGGCGAGCTGGACGAGCTGCTAAAGGTGGTTAAAGAAATGCACGAGGCACTGACAGAAGCAGGCAGTCCAAGCATCATTTCACAAATCAAAATCGCACATAACCCGCAGGGCATCAGCATGGATAAGCTGACCGAGAAATATCGCCCATGAATCCGAAAGGCAAAAACGCTTCTTGGTGGAAAAGCGTATGGCCGCCCCTTGTGGCGGTCCTCTTCTTTTTAGCCGCCTGGCAGGGAGCGGTTTCCTATTTACATGTTGAATCCTGGCTACTGCCAGCTCCGTCCCTAATCGTGCAGGAAGGAATGGCCCAGTCGGCGCTACTTGGCGCCCATACTTGGGCTACCGTTCGCTTAACGCTGGCGGGATTTACGATCGGCACAGCAACGGGATTATTGATTGCCATTGTTCTTCATACCATCCCTTTTCTCAAATCGGCTCTGTATCCGCTGCTCATTCTTAGTCAAAACATTCCGACCATCGCTCTCGGCCCGTTGCTGATGGTGTGGTTTGGTTTTGGCGTGTTGCCCAAGCTGATGGTTATTACACTGGTCTGCTTTTTTCCTGTGGCTGTAGCGGCCATGGACGGGCTGACGAGGACGGACCGCACGATGATGAGCTATATGCGCATGTCGGGCGCAGGCCGCATGACTATTTTCATGAAGCTGGAGCTGCCGCATTCCCTGCCACAAGTATTTTCGGGCATCAAGATTGCCGCCACATACAGCGTAATGGGCGCGATCATTGCGGAATGGATCGGCGCCAGTGAAGGAATTGGATATTATATGAACCTGCAAAAGTCGGCCTACCGCACGGATCTGATTTTTGCCGCCATTGGCATTATTGTTACACTTAGTTTGTTAATGTTCGTAGCTATTCTACTGCTGGAAAAATGGCTGGTACGTTGGAAACCCGACCAGGAATAGCTTCCAAGTGGAATCAAAGGATACCAAAGAAAGGACGTGGCATGTATGAGTCTGCATCCTACTAACTTATCACCGCAAAATATGGCTGATGAAAAACGAGTCCAACGAGCCGTGGAACCGCAGGAGCATTCTTCCACTTCTCCAGCCTTGGAACTGGACGGTATTAGCCTGGCCTTCCGGGAAAAGCGAAGCCCGCTGCCTGTATTGCAGGATGTATCCTTGAGCGTTCGACCTGGGGAATTCGTCTCCCTGATCGGCCCGTCCGGCAGCGGCAAAAGCACACTGTTTCACATCATCGGCGGGCTGCTCAAGCCCCAGCAGGGGCACATCCGTATGCACGGACAGGACGTGACCGGCGAACGCGGGCATATCAGCTATATGCCCCAGCAGCCCGCGCTTTTCCCGTGGCGTACCACGCTGGACAACGTGCTGCTCGGGCAGGAAAATGCGCGGCGTAAAGATACAACAGCGCAGCCTCGGCACAGCAGCGAACGCGAACGCCGTAAGGAAGCCCTGCAATGGCTGGAGCAGGTTGGGCTTGGCCCATTCGCTAAGGCGTATCCGCATACGCTCTCTGGCGGCATGCAGCAACGGGCGGCTTTCCTGCGCGCGCTACTCAGTCCGCAAGAGCTGATGCTACTGGATGAGCCGTTCAGCGCACTGGACGCGCTGACGCGCGGAGACATGCAACAATGGCTCCTGCGGATGTGGGAGAAGAACCGCCGCTCTGTGCTGTTTATTACCCACAGCATTGAGGAAGCGTTGCTGCTCTCCGACCGTATCTATGTACTGTCGGCGCGACCTGCTTCGGTGATACACATCGTAGACGTTCCCTTCCCTCGCCCTCGCAGGGAAGAAATCACCATCGACCCGCGCTTTATCGAATGGAAGCGGAAAATGACAGGCTGGATGCGCGAGGAAAAGTACAGACTGGAAGGCGACATGGACAACACTGGAGGCGTCCGTGAGGATGCTTCAGGTAATGGGGCAAGCCGTTATGAATGACTCGAAGAATAAGAAACTGGACACGGCAGCGCCAACGACGACGCCAGTACCGGCGCCTCTAATCGACGCGCACATTCATGTGGATGGCTATCCGTCCGAGCAGCAAGAGCTATTGCTCGCTTCGCTTGCAGATAGCAGCGTCGAAGCCGTCATAGCCGTGTCCATGCATCTCGCCTCCAGCCGGGCCAATTTGTGCTTATCTGAGCGTTTTCCCGGGCTGGTACGACCCGCCTTTGGCTTTCATCCCGAACAGCCTCTTCCATCGCAAGCTGAGCTCGATCTGTTATTCAACTGGATGGACAAGCATGCAGAGCATATGGTCGCCATAGGTGAGGTCGGCTTGCCCTACTATAATCGGCTGGAAGCCTTGGAGAGAGCCGTTTCCTTTGACCTTGCTCCTTACATAGAACTGCTGGAACGTTTTGTCCGATTTGCGGGAAAACATAACAAGCCGATTGTACTGCATGCCGTCTATGAGGACGCGGACATTGCCTGCGACTTACTGGAACGCCACGGCGTTACGCAGGCGCATTTCCATTGGTTTAAAGGCTCTCCCGCCACGACCGAACGCATGGCCCGTAACGGCTATTATGTCTCCTTCACACCGGATCTCTTGTATGAGGATGAAATCCGAGGCTTGGCAATACAGTATCCATCCGGGCAGGTGATGGCGGAAACGGACGGCCCTTGGCCCTTTGAGGGGCCTTTTTCCGGACAACAGACCCATCCATGCATGACCGCCGAAGTCATTCGGGCGTATAGCAGGCTGACAGGTCAAAATGAAACTGTCGTTCGGCAATTATTTTATGACAATACGAGACGCTTTTACGCATTGTCTAATTTATAAAGCCATATCAGCTATTCCCTGAAAAGATATACAAGCCAGCTTACAACAAAAACAAAGAACCTCCTATTACGCGGACTTCATCATGCGCAAAAGGAGATTCTTTGTATTTTTCAAACATACCTATGGCTCATGCCATTTATATGTTGCTGCGTTATTTTTATCGCTTACCCGACCTTTATTGCTTCAAAAATCCCTTTTGCTCCAAAAAAGACTTCATCTGCAAACGTGCAGGCTCGGTCAGTCTTGCTGCCATTTGCTCTGACCATGGAGTAGACCGCTGGCCACCTGTGCGTTCCTTCAAATATTCAGCCGATGTGTGATCATACAGATCCACAGCTTTCATCGTCTGATTTTTGTCGTAGCCGTTCATATGCAAAACACCGGACAGCGGAAGACGTGGACGTAAGCTCCCTTCCTGATCCGGTACACCAATACACATGCCGAACACCGGATATACCAGCTCAGGCAATCCCAACAGCTCGGATACCTCGGCTATTTTTGTACGGATGCCCCCGATGTAGACCATGCCCAAACCGAGTGATTCGGCGGCCACGGCTGCATTCTGTGCAGCTAACGCGGCATCAATGGTCGCAACCGTGTAATTTTCGACGGAACCTTCATAGGAGGACTTGCCCGGTTGATGATGAACCGTGACCTGCTTCAAGCGGTACAAATCTGCACACCACACAAGGAACGCCGGGCATTGCTCAACGTAAGCCTGACCACCTGCCAACTCAGCCAGTTTTGTTTTCAAAGAAGGCTCTGTAACGGCAATGACGGTATAAGCCTGTACATTGCTGGACGAGGAAGCCATCTGGCCTGCTGCCACAATAGCTGCGAGCTGCTCGTCGGTAACGGCATCTGACTTGAATTTTCGTACAGACCGATGATTCATCAACAAGGAAATCGTATCATTCATGACTGCTTCACTCCTAATCCATAATATAAGCTTTTTATCTGTGTCAAGCTGTGCGTATACGAAGAGGTTTTGCATGTTTGCATGGCATTACTACAAGTATTATGAAACTTTCGGGAATGATAAGCAACTATAAGCCATTTAGCAAGGAAGGATTCTATGAAAAAGGGCTGAACATAACAAAAAAGCAAGCACTCAGGAGGTTAATCCTTGTTTACTTGCTAAAAAAATGGTCTATTTGTATTCTAATAATGTCGCTGCCCAAATCTTATAAATATCTATATGAGTCAAAGTTCTTTCTACATTCACTCAGTACCTTAGTAAGTTTTTCAAAAAGTCAGTAATTTCTTTGACTGGTATCAGGACCAATGTGCTTGAGGAAATCCAATCATTGTCTTGTATAGAGACTTGATTTGCTTTTCCTGGTTTTAAAATATTAGCTATGCAACCAACTACAACTTTTGCCTCGTCTGTTACTCCCCAATTATGTCTATACTGGTCATCGATATTATTCACATAGTTTAAGGCACCTTTTAAAATCTCTGGATACACAACTTCAGCACACTGAATTAATGCATCCTCCAATGTGCCTTTATCTCTATTATTAGGGAAAACATGTATTCCTATACGAGGGATATTTTCTATAATCTCACCTGGATATCCTATATTCGAAAACGCTAAGTCGTCATCTCCTAAAGTCTGAATGATATTTTGACAACTTATCTTGGCTTCTTCATCATCCGCGTCAATCAGAACGCCAACTGCACTTAAAAAACCATTTTCCTTCCGCAAAATATTTAACAAAGTTAACCTCAGCACTTTAGCTATTTTGGTTATTCCTCCGGCAGAGTGTACAGCGACTGACAAGTTGTTGCTCTGAAAGAAAACTGGAATAGAAACTCTTTTTAGTAAATCGCCTTCAGGAGGAAAGTTCTTTGGTATTATATCTAGTCAGTACTCGTCTAATTTAGAAAGTTGTTGAACTCTTTTAAAACCATTCGATTTCAAGACTTTCCCCACTACTTCAACATCGTGAGGACCTTCGACAACCAAATATGCATATTCCATTTGCTTACCTCACATCCTGACCCAGCTCATATCTCAATGAGTACATATCCTCACCTATAAACCTTTTTGAATATGTTCTGCTATCTGACAAAAGTTTCTCTAATCTATAGGTAGTAAGCTCGTTTAAATTTTTTGTATCTGCTGACAATATCGCATCAAGGGCTTCTAAACTATGAGTTGTTACAAATAGCTGTACATTAAAATCTTTACAATTGCTGACAAGCCAATCAAAGAACTTTTTAAATAGTTTGGAATGTATGGCAGTTTCAACTTCATCTATTAACAACACACCGTTTTTAGACTGTAATATAGCGGTTGCAATAGTTAAAATTCTCCGCACACCATCACCATAGACCGTAATCGGAACATATCCCATCGTCCTATGCTTAAAATAAGGAGTAGATCTGTTGCCATTAGGATCTAATATCTCTATTCCCTCAATATTTTCATCAAAATCTTGTAGTAAGTTAATAATACTATTTTTATTTCCCGTCATAATAGTTGCTGAAATCGCTTTTGCTGAGATAGGCAATACACGGTGATCCACGGGAGATACCAGATTTGTCTTGAAAATAACATTTTTCCGATCTCTTCGCATAACTCTTTGTGAATCGGTAATCAAATACTTTTGCTCTACTTCATCATTGAGTACTTTAGTTCTAAACATGATTTCAACTGCTCGTTCTTCTTCTACTTCTCCAATGTTCTCCTGTTGTTTCACACTATTCGTTAAATCCATAACAGATGTTTCATGACATTCAATATTACATTCTATAAATCCCGATTCTAATTTCGCTCCTAAATTAATACGTTCCCTGACTAACTCATTAACAGCCCCGTAAAAGGCAACTGGGAAAGTCCATAGAACAGAGTCTACTGTCGATAGTTTCCGAGATAATATTGAAAATGTTCTATCTCTCCCTTTAGAAGTAGCAATAAGCTGAAATATATCCCCTGGACTTGTTATTAATTCAATACTTTCTAAAATGGAAGTCTTACCCACATTATTCTTCCCCACTAAAAGATTGAACTGACTCAAATTCTTCAGTTCTAAATCTTTAATTCCACGAAAATTTTCAATATATAAATCATTTATATGATTCAAAATTATCGCTCCTCCCCATCTTGCTAATACTTAATTATATTCCTATTATTGACTGAATACTCATACAATATAAAAACCTTTAGAAGAATAGTTTATCCTCCTCTTTGAATCGTGTAATTCCATTCTATCAAAGAACCGTTACTTGGGGTTTGAATTTTAAAAAAAGGGCTGCCCTAAGGACAGCCCTTGATTTTATCTACAGTTTCACCCGTTGGAGACGCAGGGCATTCAACACCACCGAAACAGAGCTAAATGCCATAGCTGCTCCCGCCAGCCACGGGGCAAGGAAGCCCAAGGCAGCAATCGGAATGCCGATTACGTTATAACCTAACGCCCAAAACAGATTTTGCCGGATATTCGTCATCGTACGGCGGCTCATTTCGATCGCATCGGGAATGCTGTTCAGGTTGCCGCGCATAAGCGTGATATCCGCAGCCTCCATCGCCACATCCGTACCCGTCCCCATCGCCATCCCGATATTAGCGGTAGCCAGCGCGGGCGCGTCATTAATACCATCGCCCACCATGGCTACGATCAGTCCCTGCTCCTGAAGCCGTTTTACTTCTTCAGCCTTGCCCTCCGGCAGCACCTCAGCCAGCACCCGCTCAATTCCGGCCTCGGCAGCAACTGCCCGCGCGGTCCGTTCATTGTCACCCGTAATCATGATAACCTCAATGTTCATCGCACGCAGACGGGCAACCGCCTCCCGTGACGTTTCCTTGATCGTATCTGCCACGGCTACCAGTCCGGCATAGGAACCGTCCACTACAATCAGCATGGCTGTTTTGCCCGCGTTCTCCAGCTCATGCATATGCTGCTCGGCAGAGTCAGCTATCGCGATGCCTTCCCTGCTCATCAATCGACGGGTACCTGCCAGTACCTGCTTGCCTTCCACATGAGCCATCACGCCATAGCCCGGAATATTTTCAAAATCCGTTGGCTCTGCTAGCTCAATGCCGCGATCCGTAATCCCTCTTACAATGGCTTCCGCCAGTGGATGCTCCGAGCTTTTTTCCGCCGCAGCCAACAACCGCAGCAGATCCGTTTCACTCAAGCTTCCTTCTCCGACCATAACATCCGTCAGCACCGGCTTGCCGTTCGTAACCGTACCCGTCTTATCCAGTACCACCGCGTTGATGGAGCGGGTCATTTCCAGATGCTCGCCGCCCTTGAACAGAATGCCATACTCTGCGGCACGTCCCGAACCCGCCATAATAGACGTTGGCGTAGCCAATCCGAGCGCACAAGGACATGCAATGACGAGAACTGCAATCATTTTCTCCAGGGAGCCTGCAAAATCTGCTGGAGTTACAAGGAAAAACCAGACGATAAAGGCCATTGCCGCTATAGCTACAACGATTGGGACAAAAATTCCTGATATTTGATCAGCGATCCGCTGAATCGGTGCCTTGGAATTTTGCGCATCCTCCACGACCTTAATAATACGGGCCAATGCCGTATCGCCCCCCACACGCTCAGCCTGGATACGAAGTACACCGTTTTTATTGAGCGTAGCTCCTGTGACCACAGAACCCGCTTCTTTTTCCACCGGAAGACTTTCGCCACTCAGCATAGATTCATCCACTGCCGAGCGTCCGTCCACAACCACACCATCGACAGGGATTTTCTCGCCGGGACGTACAATAAAAATGTCCTTCACACGAACCTGCTCAATCGGTATATCAAGCTCTTGCCCATTACGTACCACACGCGCCGTCGTCGCCTGGAGACTCATGAGACTCTTAATCGCCTCGGACGAACGGCCCTTGGCTACTGCTTCGAACCATTTACCGACGAGAATAAGCGTAATCAGCACCGCGCTTGTCTCATAGTACAGCTCAGGCATTTTCATGACAGGCATCCCTGCCATACCTCCCATGCTGTCCATCACGGTAGACGGACGCAGGGTGAGATACAAGCTGTAAAAATAGGCGGAAGACGTGCCCAGAGCAACCAGTACATCCATATTGGAGCCGCCATTGCGCAGCGCCTTATACGCTCCCACGTAAAACTGCCATCCAATGATAAACTGGATCGGTGTAGCCAGCACAAGCTGGAACCACGGATTCAGAAATAAGCCAGGCACATAAATCCATGAGGTAAAGGAGAAATGAGCCACCATCGCCCACAACAGCGGAAGCGACAGCACCGCCGAGACGATCCACTTCCACTTTTTACGATTCATATCCTTGCTGCGCACATCTGCAATGTTATCTTCGGCACTTTGTGGAATGGCTCCATAGCCAAGCTGTTCAATCTTGCTCACCAGATCATTGACTGCAATACTCCCCGCCGCATATTCCACATGAGCTGTTTCCATCGCCAAATTCACCGTAGCTCCTGTCACACCCGGCATCCGATTAAGCCCCTTCTCAATACGGGTTGCGCAGGCTGCGCATGTCATGCCTGTCACATTCAGATTGGCTTCCTCACTCACAGTTCCAAAACCAAGTGAAGCAATTTTATCGCGAAAATCAGGAATATCCACCTGCTTTGGATCATACGAAATCGATGCCTGCTCCATGGTCAGATTTACATTAGCCTGCGCCACGCCGTCTATTCGATTCAGCCCCTTTTCAATCCGGGCTGCGCAGGCAGCACAGGACATCCCTGTAATATGAAGCGTTGTCTGCTTGTCACCATCCGTCACACGGTTTTCCATGATACCCCTCCTCCATATACCCCTATGGGGTATATTTGTGATCAAAAGAAAAAGCTCCTATATGGAAGCTTTTCCTTGTAAAACATGTTCATGTACCCATTTCTTCAATCTTAAACGACGTCATAGCCTTGGTCTTCAATTGCGGTTTTCAACGCTTCCACGTTCAGCTTGGACTCGTCGTATTCTACAGCCACTTGTTTCGCTTCAAGACTGACCTTGCCGGAAGCGCCGACTTTCTCCAAGGCTCCTTCTACTGCTTTCACGCAATGATTGCAGCTCATGCCCTCTACGTTCAATGTTACTTGTGCCATTGTGTTTCCTCCTCCTGGATACTTCGTGTACCCGATTCATGTGTATGGATATTGCTCTTAACGGATCAGCTTCTTGACCGTAACCAGCAGCTCATCAATCACTTCCGGCTCTCCGGCCTGCATGCGCTCAATGACACAGCTTTTCATATGCCCTTCCAGCAGCAGCTTGCCGACACCATTCAGGGCGGACTGGACAGCCGCAATCTGGTTCAGCACATCGTCACAATAGGTATCCTTCTCGATCAAGCCCTTGATTCCCCGAACCTGACCTTCAATACGGTTCAATCGGGATGTAAGACTGTTCTTGAATTCTGCCGAGTGATGACTTTTTCTGACGGTCTTTTCCCCTTCTGTTCCGCAATGAGCCTCATGGACTTCAGCGTTGGAAACAGGTTGCTCTTCAGCCATACATTAGCCTCCTGTGTTGTGTATATGCATCCATGCATTTGTAATATGCTTCTAGCATAATATACCCCTATGGGGTATGTCAACCTTCCAGAAAAATGTCCCCTGTTTGCCTTATTTCAGACCTTCGCGCGCACTTCCTCGGGCAAGTACCATAAAGCTTAACAACGCACCAACTTCCGCTATAGCGATGACGATAGCCATCGGTATGGGGGTTGTTCCACTGCCCAAGCCCACCAGCGGCGAAGCGATGGAGCCAAGCAACAGAGGCAGCAAGCCGAGCATAGCGGACGCACTGCCTGCGGAGCGCTGCTGGCTTTGCATTGCCAATGAAGTGGTGGTGGTACTCACGATCCCGACGCAGGAAACAACAAAGAATAGCGGAACTAGAATAGCAAACAGTTGACCTCCGGTAAAAGCTACAGTAAGCAAGCTAATTCCGGCTACAGCCGCAATCACCAAACCCGATAAGAGCAGCTGCCGTTCGCTGAAACGGCCCACAAGCCTCCCGGTCAATTGAGAAAACAGTACAATCCCCAAACCATTCACCGCGAAAATAATACTGTATGTCTGAGGTGAAACCCCGAAAATATCCTGAAGCACGAACGGCGAGCCAGCGATGTACGCAAACATGGCTCCTGTAATGAGCGCCTGCGAGAAGGCATATCCCATAAAGCGCCGATCCGTAAAAAGATGACCGAGTGTACGAAGCGTCTGCTTCAAACCACCCGATGAACGGCGGCTGACAGGCAGTGTTTCCGGAAGCCCCAACACAACGGCAATTAACATAGCCACACCGACTACGCAAAGCACCATGAACACACCGCGCCAGGATACAAAATTCAAAATTACACCGCCCAGCACAGGAGCAGCAATCGGAGCCACACCGTTCACCAGCATGAGCAGCGAAAAGAAGCGCGTCAGCTCTTTGCCCGAATATAGATCACGCGCAACGGCTCTGGAGATGACGATCCCCGCAGACCCGGTAAGCCCCTGAATAAAGCGCAGCCCGATCAGCACGCCGATATTCGGCGCAAACACGCATAACAGTGAAGCAGCGGCGTACAGGACAAGCGATACGACCAGCGGACCTCTACGTCCTCTTACATCACTCAGCGGCCCAGCAACGAGCTGCCCGACTGCCAGCCCCAACAAACAGGCGGTCAGACTGAGCTGGGCCAGAGAAGTCGTCGTATGCAAATTGTTGGCTAATGTAGGCAATGATGGCAAATACATATCTATGGACAAGGGTCCGAAAGCGCTCAACGCTCCCAGAACAAAGGCAATCCATAAAATCCGGGATTTGGTCATATCTGCGGCAACCATTACTGTATTGGCAAACCGATTCATAATAACAATCATCCTTTTCTGAAAATATAAAATATCACTTCAATTACATCATGATAACATTCATTTTATCCTGGTTCGATCATTTACACGCTAATCCGCAATTTTTTTCGAAACTGCTACATATCAGGCAGGAATTTACCAATTTAAGGTCGAATTATACCTTAACCAAAACAAAAAATTTGCGAAAGCTGGAGAATAACTATGGTCTATGATGGAGTGCTGCTTGGTCTCATTGTAGGACTGTTCAGAGGAGGCTGGCAGCAGGGGTTAATCCGCTTTAGCCAAATTCGCCTCATAGCTGGCTGGATGTTCCCTGTGCTACTGCTGGTGCAGTTCATTATTTTTTATGCTCAGGAAAAATGGGCCTGGCTTGCGTCCATCAACGGGTATCTGTTTATGGGCATCTATGCGGTTGGATTGATTTTTCTCTGGCTGAACAGGCACCACAAGGGATTCAAGCTTATTTTAATCGGAGTTCTGTTGAATTTTGTCGTCATGGCGGTCAATGGCGGCAGGATGCCAGTCTCGTTGAGCGCTTCTGAAGTGCTAGGCCCTTATTATACGGAAATGCTTAAATCTGGAAGCGTTATATCGAAGCATTACATGATGGATGCGGGTACGCGTTTATCATTTTTGGGTGATATTATTCCACTCTCCAAGCCCTATCCCCGTACGCAGGTGATCAGTATTGGAGATGTCATCATGAACTTTGGGATGTTTCTGTTTATTCAAAGCGTCATGGTCGTGAACAAAAAGAAGACCTCTCAGCAAAAAACCCATCCTCGCCACGCCTAGTGTGCGCCTTATTCCAAGGAAGGGAGTGAAACCTATGAAAAATTTGAAATATTCCCGTGTGATTATCAACGCTATTATCGTCGCTTCTGTCGTAATCGCTTTGACTTCCGGTTACAAAATCGGAGGCTAATCACTGATAAGGAAGAGGGAAGCACAGGCTCAACAAAACAGGCTGGATTCCGGCCTGTTTTTTCATGTGAAATATTCGATTACAAAATTGTAAATTACCCATTTACCCCCTGGTAGCTTTGACATCAAGATACGACAAGGCAGGAGAATGAAATAATGAGTATAATAAAAAAGCTGCAAGAACGGGTTAGCGCGACGGGATTATACGTTTTTCTCGTATGTACGGCAGGCTTAGTCGTCCTCTTGTATACGAACCATTGGTCCTTTATGCATTACTCGTCTACAGAGTGGGTCACGATCTACTCCCTGCTGGGGGCAGTTCTGATTTTGGAGCATTTTACCTTCCAGCTGCCGCCAGCCAGTAACAAGCAGTCGATGGATTCCTCCGTGTATCTCGCTTGTATTTTTGTACATGGCACTGAAATCGCTATGCTCGTTTTATTGTTCAATGTACTCATTGCCGCAATCCGGTATAGAGAACTTTCCTGGTGGAAGCATGCCGCCAATTTTTCCATCTATGCGCTCTCCATTTTCCTGTCGTCTGTCGTCTTTGAGCTTAGCGGCGGAACGCAGGGAGGCTTGAACGATGAGCATTTTACTTCCTACCTGCTGGCACTGTTCTGCTACTTTACGGTGAATACCATTACATTGGGTCTCTACTTTTATATTGCTTACAAAGGCTCTCTTCATGAGCTAAAAAAGGCTTTTCTCGCTGAATCCCTGCTTGTTTACTTATGCACACTCATCCTGTCTCTCGTACTGACCACACTGATTTATCATAACGGTATTTTGGGGCTTCTGCTGTTCCTTGCGCTAAGTATGCTGCTATCCCACGCATTCAAGCAGTTGTTTACGATGTACCGGGAAATTGAAGAAAAAGCCAACATGGACCGCAGAACAGGGCTGTACAATCACAGTTATTTTGAAAATGCACTCGAAACCCAACTGAATATAGCCAGATCCCAGAATACGCCTCTCAGCCTTGCACTAATTGATATTGATGATTTTAAAAAGTACAACGATCACTTCGGTCACCTGAAAGGCGATCAGCTGTTGGGATTCCTCGGAGAGATTCTCAAAAAGGAAACCTCCGGCTCCAATATTATCGTCTCCCGCTATGGTGGAGAAGAATTTACGTTGCTTATGCCTGACCATACCGCCGAGCAAGCCTACGAAACGGTCAATGCCATCCGAAAAAGACTGAATGATTCCCGCTACGAGGGCGTGGAAATTTTCCCACACGGCTGCTTGTCCTTCTCCGCAGGCATTGCACAAAGCCGCATTGACATCTACGACAAATCACAGCTGGTTGATCTGGCAGATAAAGCACTGTACTACGCCAAGAAGCAGGGGAAAAATATCGTTCACACACATGGCAGTTTAAATGAACTGGAACGTGAAGTCGATCTGGGACAGGATATTCGTGATATTGAACAGCAGCTTAATCTGTTTTTGTACAAGGATATTAATACCTTCAAACATTCCAAACGGGTATTCAGATATGCAGCAGATATGAGCGAGGTGCTTCAGCTCGGCCCGGAGGATAAACGGCGGTTTATATTGGGTGCTCTCATTCATGACATTGGAAAACTGGAAATTCCTTGGAATATTATCAATAAAAAAGAAAAGCTGTCCTGTGAGGAATGGACGATGGTGAAAGCACATGTCATGTGGGGCAAACGAATTATCGAGGCCAACGAACGATTCGCAGACTTGGTTCCTTTTGTGGAGCTACACCATGAACGCTATGACGGGGGTGGCTATCCGTTCGGCTTTAAGGGTGAGCAAATCCCCCGGCTGTGCCGGATGCTGACGATTATTGACTCCTTCGATGCCATGACCACTGAGCGTCCCTACCAACCCACCAAAACGTTCGAGGAGGCCATCGAAGAGCTGCGGGCCTGCTCGGGTAGCCAATTCGATCCGGAGCTAACGGCTATTTTTATCCGCCATGTCCAGCATAAGCAGCCTGCTTTCATGGATTCTATAGAAGCAGACCACTAATTCCACATAAGGTTGCCCATCACCCCTACCGTTGTTAAAATCGTCCAGATTTCTACATCGGTAGGGGTTTTCATATGGATAGCACATGCAAAATACTATTTATTTCAAATTTCATATAAATGTCATAATTCGCTCCATCTATTTCTGCCACATGCACTATGATTAAGATATGAATTTAGGCTTGACCGTATGAGATGTCGTACTTTGGGACATCCTCGCTTCAAGTAATCGAGAGAAGGTGAATCCACGGGCATGTTGCACCTGTCCAGACCAGCCCGCGCGGCTTGTCTTCTGCTGCTATGTCTACCGTTACTTTTACTGTTTCCTCACTTATCATGGGCCCATGCATTTATCGTTGAATCCAGTCCGACCGAAAATCAGGTTTTGGACAAGCCGCCTTCACAGGTAAAAATCACCTTCAATGAGAATTTGCAATCCGCTTTTATGTCGATGAAAGTGACCGATGAAACAGGAAAACGGGTCGATACAGGAAAAGCGCAGCTCCATCCGGAGTATGAAAACACGATGGAAATCAAACTGATTCCGGGGATGAAAAATGGAATTTATACCGTCAATTGGAGAGCTTTATCCGCGGACGGACATCCGATCAACGGAGTGATTCCATTCCAGGTCGGCAACGGTTCCCATGCGTATACGGACCCCGCTGCCATCACATCCGAAGGCTCGGGAGCATCGCGGCTTGACCTAATTGCTATCCGCTGGCTGCTGTATATAGGACTGTCGTTGCTTTTGGGAGCGCTCTGTTTTCGGCTGTTCATCCTGCCAGGAACGGATCAAAGCAAGTACGCAAGTGAGCATCAAAAGCATGATCAACAGACCGGCATCACGTTACCACGCTGGTCCGCACTGCTATGGAGCGGCTACGGCATCACGTCTGTCGCCATCCTGATCAGTCTGCCGCTTCAGGCATCCTGGGATGCCGGGGTTTCGATCGGGCAGGGCTTTTCGTTCCCGATTCTTGGAGAAGCCCTCCAGTTCACGGGGGCGGGACAAATCTGGTTTATCCAGATGATTCTCGTGCTGATACTGAGCGTAGCGCTGATTTATACGCTGGATCACAGCATTTCCAACCGCCAGCGCCGTCTCTGGGGCTACGGCTCCGTCGTCCTGACGCTAGGCCTCATGCTGTCCAAGGCCTTTATAGGCCATCCGGCGGCGGCTACCCATCCGACTCCAGCCATCGCAGCGGACTTCGTCCACCTGGCCGCGGCAGCCTTCTGGATCGGCTCACTCGCCGTCATGGCGTTGTGCCTGCCTGCTGCCAGTCCAGAGCTGCCTGTGTCCGAGCGGGCAGCTCTGCGGCAAGCGGCCCTGCGCCGCTTTGCCGGCTGGGGCATTGCCATGGTGGCGGCGCTGCTCGCCACCGGCATGTATGGAGCCGTGCTGTACGTCCCGGCTCCATACATGCTGCTGAACACGTCCTACGGACTCGTTCTGCTTGGAAAAGCAGCGCTGCTGCTGGTCATGCTGGCCTTCGCGGCCAGCCAATTTCGCAGCGCACGGCAAGCGGCGGCAGCCAAGCGTGCCGCCGGGGGCTTGCGCATCGAGCTATCCATCGGCCTGCTCGTGCTGCTGTTGGCGGCGGTGCTCACCCACCTTTCGCCTGGTCAGGCACCTGCGGTACCGTTTGAGGAAACTCGCACCGCAGGCAAATATAACGTCACGCTGGCGGTTAGCCCGAATACCGTGGGCAGCAATGAATTTAAGGTAACCGTGCGGGATGCCAAAGGAGCCACCGTACAGGGAATCCAGCAGGTCACACTGACACTCGTTCCGGATGCCCCTGACAAATCCCGACAGGAATTTGTACTCCCTGTGCGGCAGCGGCAGCAGCAACCATTCCTTACTCAAGAGCTGCTGACCGCTGGAGGAACGTGGGCGGTACAGGTACATGCTCTGACCGCATCCTTGGATGCAGTTGACGCCGAATTTACTCTGCATGTCAGCCCCATAAAATAACCTAGGGCACGTAATTACAAATCTTTCAAACTAAAGGAGCTTATTTATATGAATACAAGAATTCAAATGGTAAAATCCAGATTTTCCAGGCTTGCGACCTCGTTGGGTCTGATTGCAGCAGGTGCTTTACTTTTTGCGGGTATGGCCAGTGCCCACGTGACGGTCAAGCCTTCCGTTTCACAGCCTAATGCTTGGGAGACATACACGTTGAAAGTGCCTGTAGAGAAAAACATTCCAACCACCAAAGTGGCTTTAAAAATCCCGAAAGAGGTCGTTTTCAAACAGTATGAGCCTGTACCAGATTGGAAGGTAGCAACCGAGAAAGACAGCTCCGGCAAAGTAACCACCGTTACCTGGACGACCGACGAAGATGGCATTCAGGCGGGTCAATACATGCGTTTCAGCTTCGTAGCACAAAATGCAGATCGGAATACGGAAGCCGCATGGAATGCTTTCCAATATTACAGTGACGGAAGTATCGTGGAATGGACAGGCGATGAAGGAAGCAACAATCCGCATTCCATTACAAAAATCACGGCAGATGCCGCCTCCGAAGCTGCCGCACCTTCCGCAGATCATGGTCATGATTCGGCTGGTGCAGCCGCAGGCGATGCAAGCACAGACACAGCTAAGGATAGCAGCAGCCCGGCACCCGCTTCGAACAATGCTACCGAAGCCGCACCTGCCGCTGCCAGCTCTGCTGCACAAACGACCGCACTCGTTCTGTCGATCATTGCAGTCGTGCTTGGTGCAGCAGCCGTCGGTATTGCGCTCAAGCGCCGCAAGTAATTTTTGTTTGCTAAAGCTGGCACCTGTATTAAAAGGGTGTCAGCTTTTTTGCTGATTTTAATTAAGCTTGCAATATTTATGTAGCAATTAACCATCGTCCCTATATCTTTTTATTTTTCATAGAATTCGAAACTGCATGTACGAACTTAACATTCACCTATCTATCATTTTTTTTGGTAAAATAGTAGAAACCTCACGATTCTAACATGATAGCTTTGTAATCTATGATGCATAGGAGAGTATAAGATGAAAATCGTAAATAAGGCTCTGTTATCCAGCGCCATCTTTCTGAGTGCCGCAGCAGGTATCTATAGCCCGTCTGCGCAGGCAGAAGCGGGGCAGGTCAGCATTGTGCTGGACGGATATCCGTTACCGTTCCCCGTACAGCCCGCAATGATGAACGGCACGACCATGGTCCCTTTTCGTGCTATTTCTGAGGCTCTTGGCATTACGGTGAAATGGGATCAAGCCCGCCAAAGCATTACCGCTACCAAATCACAGGTCTCTGCAACCAAGCAGGTCGTGCTGAAAATGGGTAGCCGCAATGCGACAGTCGACGGGCAAACGGTGCAACTAACAGCCGCACCCCAAACCGTGCGTGGCAGCACAATGATTCCGTTAGGCTTCTTCGGGCAGCAGTTTGGAGCCACGGTCAACTGGAATCAGGGAACGCGGACAGTATCCATTACATCGCCGCGTGAGCCTATGTATACAGTGGGATTTTATGCGCTATCTTCCTTCGACCAAAAATCCAAAATACCGGATTTTAACGCGATAGCCTTCGGCTGGAGCCGAATTGATGCGAACGGACAATTTACGACCAGCGGTAAGGAATACAAATGGCCTCAAGCCGCCGGCACCGTAACACCGGAGTCCATTGTACAGGAGGCAGACAGTCAGGGGACTTCCCCTTACCTGATGGTCTATTCTGGAGACGGCAATCACGAGCTGACCAAAGTTTTGGAAAATGTACAGCTTCAGGAGCAGACGATTTCACAAATCGTCAGCACCGCCACCGACAAGCAGTTTAAAGGCATCACGCTGGATCTGGAGGGACTGGGCTGGAGCGGCGATAAAGCCAAGGCGCGTTCAGACTACAACGCCTTCATCCAAAAGCTGTCGGCCAAAGCGCATCAGACCGGACTCAAGCTCACGGTCGTCCTGCACCCGCTGAACAGCTCTTACTCAGGTTACGACTACAAGACACTGGGCAATCTGGCGGACGATCTGATCATTATGGCCTATGATTACGGACAAAAGGCAACGCCTGAGCCACTCGATAAGGTAGACGAAGCCATTCGACTGGCTTTGAAGGAAGCTTCACGGGACAAGCTGATTTTGGGGATCTCTATGGGTAGCGAAAAAGACAGCACCATCAACGCTAAGATCGGTTTGGCGAAACGCTATGATCTGAAGGGCATCGCCATCTGGCGGCTGGGCATCATTGGAGAAACCGCCTGGACGCAGATGAACGAATCCATCAAGTTTAAATAATCTAGAATAAATAGGTTTACATTTTATAAAAATAACCCTGTCCTTATTCCGCCCGCTGATGAATTTCATGCATCTTCCATGCGAAGCTCATGAGATCATCAACGGGCATTCCTCATTTTTCACTTCAACAAGAAGGCTCCCCACACTTGGAATTTGCCGCCACAGGCTCGCAGGTCTGTTCCCCATAGAAGATACCCCATTCTCTCATAAAATACAGCAACGACCTCAACGTATCCCCCAACGGAGTAAGCGAGTATTCCACACGCGGCGGATTCTCGTTATAGATTTCACGGTGTACGATACCGTCACGTTCCAGCTCACGCAACTGCAAGGTCAGCATACGCTGCGTAATATTGGGCAAGGTCCATCGAATTTCGTTATACCGGCGCGGTCCTGTGGTCAAATGATATAAAATGACTCCCTTCCATTTTCCGCCTATAACCCCTACCGTTTTCGCTACCGGACATCCAAAGTTCACGCTGACTGTATTTTCCATCTCTTGCGTCATGGTTTCCCCTTCTTTCTACTGATTGTAGACCCGAAATCTCAGAGTAATGACAAGGAACAAATATGTGCGTACTTGTTCCTGCGAAAAACTTTTTATATGATGACTATACATTCGATATCAGCTCTCATTATAGTAGCAGAAAATAAGTGGAGCACCAACTTAACCCAAAACGGAAGGAGTACACTTCATGTCCAATACATCAGCTAAAAAACAGGAGATTCTGGATGCCTTTCTGTTCAGACATGCCACCAAGGAATTCGATCCTGATCGCATCATACCGGAGGAAGATTTTCAATTTATTCTCGAAACCGGTCGACTTTCCCCAAGCTCTGTCGGTTTTGAGCCGTGGCGATTTGTGGTCGTACAAAATCAGGCATTGAGAGAAAAGCTGGCTGCGGTTTCAAGCGGGGGCCAAAAACAGATTCCTGATGCCAGCCATGTTGTCCTGATTTTGGCACGCAAGGATGTTCGTTATGATTCCCCGTATGTGGAGTATATGTATAAAGAGATTAAAGGGATGTCCGAGGAAGACTTTGCCTCACTGCCGGGCCGATATAAAATCTTTCAGGGTGAAAATCAACGCCTGCTGGAAAACGAACGTACGTTATTCGACTGGGCTTCCAAGCAAACCTACATTGCCTTGGGCAATATGATGACGGCGGCGGCTCAGATCGACATTGATTCCTGCCCGATTGAGGGCTTTAACTACGATCAGGTGCACGCCATTTTGGAGGAAGAAGGACTGCTGGAGAACGGACTGCTGGATATATCGGTCATTGCTGCCTTTGGTTATCGCGCTCACGAACCCAAGCGGGAAAAATCCAGACAACAGCTGGAAAAGGTCACACGCTGGGTCTTGTAAAAGCATGTCCAACAGGGTTACCCAAGCTTTAAGTATAGTACATCATAACAGGCGAGCTTGCGATCATTCACTTTAACGGTGGACTATTGCAGCCCGCCCTCTTTATATTAAATTCTTCTCCTCTAACAACTTTTATTCATCACCGCAGCCAGATAAATTGTACCTGGACATAGCCATAGACCCTTGCTCCAAGATCAGAATACCCTTGGAGGCCAGATTATCCAGGCATTCCTGCATATAAGCATCGTCATGCTCCGCATACGCTCCGACAGCTTCCAGTTCCTCGCCAAGCTCTGTCGCCCACGGTTCGCACTGCTTGCCGCGATACAACGGCTGCTCCCATAGCGGATCAACGTTGTAACCGCGACTTTTCATTTCGTCCATGATGAGCTTATGGTAGCGGACGAGCAGCATGGGGTGATAGTCGAACACATAATTAACCGTAGCATGTCGCTTTCCCCACCCGTTCCCACGCAGTGCACAGCACTCGCGGTGTTGCCCCAGCAGTTGCGGCCGCGGCAGCTTGTCGATCAACTCTTCGTGCCAAAGCCTCATTGCTTCACAACCTTATCTGTAGCATTTTCTTCTCTAATGAATCAACCGATCAGCATACGGACACCTGTCAGGACAATACCGATCAGGAAGCCCGTAACCGCGCCGTTAATACGTATCCACTGCAAGTCCTGCCCCAGCTTGTCCTCCATCAGAGCAATCAGGGAATCGTTATCCATTTTATCTACATTTTCGCGTACCAGATTACCAATTCGACTATGGTTGGCTTCCACCAGCCCGGTAATGCCTGCCACAATTCTAGAATTGATCTTGTCCAGCAGCTCGGTATTCCCTCTCAAATCAGCCAGCATCCGATCCAGTAGCGGCAAAATATAGGTCGGCACATAGCTGCCGTCTTCCATATAGTCCAATAAGCGTACGCGCAGCTCTTCCATCTTATGAAGCACCGACGCATCGCCTTCCCAGGTTCCCACAAGGTTGTTTTTCCAGCTGTTCAAGCCTTCCTGAACCGTATCTTTCGTCGCCAGACGGGTCAGCTGTGTTTTCAGACCATCCAGCACGGCCCGACGGCGTGGATGTTCTTCCCTTTGCAGCTCCGCAACCTGATCCAGCAGGAAGTGGCGAATCATTTCACCCATGCGCTCTTCGTTCAGATAGCCAAGGAACGCATTCAGGGCAAATTGCATCAGCCCGCTCACTTGCAAACCGCTAATAGCCTGCATTCCCAAGGTACCCAGCGTGTAGCCCGTTTCCGGCTTCAAAAGCCAGGATTCAGCCTGCTCCAGCGAGTCATCCAGCGCGCGGCGGTCATAGCCCTTCTCACTGGTTTGACGGACAAGCGCCTCCAGCAGCGGTCCGGCGTCGAAATCTGTCACCTGCCGCTTGATCTCGGCCGCAATTACTGGGGCCAGCTCCGCAAGCGGAAGCGACCGGACCAGTCGTTTGGCGAGAACATCTATGGATGCGGCCGCTTCCGGCGTGCGCAAGCCCTTTTCCACACCATCCAGCATCAAATCGGCCAGCCGGATATCGGCAATTTTAGATGCGATACTGTCTTTATTAAGCAGGTTATTTTCCACCGTACTCACCAAGGTACTCGTTAGCTTGTCCCTGTTCTTGGGAAGAAGTGCTGTGTGTGGAATCGGAATGCCCAGCGGGTGACGGAACAATGCGGTGACGGCGAACCAGTCCGCCAGTCCTCCGACAAGCCCGGCCTCGAAAGCACCTGCTAACAACCGAGCCCAGCTATATTGCTGAAAAGGCAACATAGCTGCAAAGCCCGCTCCCAGAATAACGAGCGACCAAGCCGCTGCGGTTTTCGTATTTTTTGGTTTTCCCATCCTATTAATCCTCCAAACTGACTGTTGAGTAAGTGAAGCCCTATATCTGTATTACCCATCATATCATTGCCTGTATGAATTCCAAAGCTAACGGCACTCTATTTCCTATTATATTAGAACGCATCGAAGCAGAAAATCACGCAAATAAGATAATGCACTTTTTGTGTTATTTTGTACTTTTATGCTTTTATTTTACATATGATTTGCATATATTTACAGTGCACTAATCAGCACAAAAAGAGTTCATATATCTCCCTCGTGCGTCTACATATTTGTGAACAAAATCACAACATTGGACCCAATCTCATTTTTTTCCATGATAAGCCTAATGAACTATTTCGCTAGAACAAAGACCCATTTTTTTCAAAACAAAAGGATATGCACGTTGGAAGGTGGAATGGGCATAGAATACCTTTAGCATCCTTTCCTGGATTTTATTCCAGAATTGAATTAAATCCATGGCATCTCCGAATTTTTTTCAACATAATTTAACTTTTTCATATGGATGAATGAGTTAAAAATATGGAGGAAACGAGGCTGTTTTCACCATAATAGTACACCTGATTTAGATTGGGAAATAATTCAAAATATTATTCGCTACATGCATTTATATGATGTGATAAAATAAACCGTATTAAGTAGGAAATCATGTGTAAACCACCATTTTGTTTGTTAAACAAACAGTGATTAGCTTGATAAATTTGCTCTTTTGTAAAGGAATTGGACATGACAACAGACCAAAAAAACAACGGGAATGGGACCCCTTGGAGCAGCGATCCAGTCGTCATTGCACGTACTCCCTCCGCTTTTGCCAAGCGATCCCTTTTTTATATACAGGAAATAGGTTATTTCAAAAAAACATCTGCTTATGCCATGGAACGGAAGGAACTCACCTCGTTTCTGCTCGTTTTTACGTTATCAGGACAAGGGGAATTACTGTACCGAGAGAAAAAATACATATTGAAGCCTCATGATATGTTTTTCGTTAATTGTGAGGAATTCGTACAGTACAGCAGTGCTGGTCATGAAGCTTGGGAGTTTATCAGTGTAAATGTGTACGGCAATCTGATCGACAATTTCTACGAACAATTTGCCAAGCACAACAAGCCTGTAATATCACTCAACGATCCAGTCACCATATTGGACAAGCTGCGTTCCCTCTTATGCGTACAATCTGACAGAACTCTCTCTGCTGAACTGTTGACATCCAGACTCATCAGTGAGTTGCTGACTTATATTTTGCAGCACCCCTACGATCATCCGTATGTAAATCAGGATACGATCACCGAGGTACGCAAGGTTCAGCAATATTTGGATCGATCCTACAGTGAACGAATTACGCTGGATTCGCTGGCAGACATGTTTGAGTTAAACAAATTCAATCTCGCTAAAAACTTCAAGAAACAGATTGGATTTTCTCCAATTGATTATCTCATTAATGTCCGCATCACAGCGGCTCAAGGCTGGCTTAAAACCAGTGACGAATCCATTGTGGATATCGCACGGTTTGTAGGGATTCCCAACACTAGCCATTTTATCAACCTGTTCAAGGAACATGTCGGAGAAACCCCACATTCCTTCCGCAAAAAATGGGGGAATCGAACCAAACTATAAACTCATCTATTAGATGACTTTGTCGAAAAACAGAGAAAATCTGAGATTGTGCTTGCCTAATCGGAAGTCCAACTGATAGAATGATAGATATAGACTGTTCAGGATAAATGGCAAACCTGTCGAAAGGCAGGGACGCAAAGCTACAGGGCCTTCTTTTTAAGATGGCAGCCAGCTACCGGTTGGAGAGGCTTTTTGTCGTGTCTTTTTTCCTGAAAAACTTTATACGATAATAGCAAACCTGTCGAAAGGCAGGGACGCAAAGCTATAGGGCCTTCTTTTTAAGATGGCAGCCTAGCCGCCGAAAGGAAGTTTTTCTATGAGGAAAATGTCATCTTTTTTAATTATTTTGGTTTTTTTGTTATCCATCCCCCTACATACGACAGCATTTGCTGCCGAAAGTCAGGCATGGCTGAATCAAAACAACGTAAACCACGGTATTGTTAGTATACGTTATCCTGTCAACTCCAATGTCAAAACCAAGATTGTAATTACCAAGGATGCGGAGAAATACTCTTATTATCTGAATTCGGGCAAGCCTGAAGAAGCATTTGCTCTTCAAATGGGCAATGGCAATTATAACATTCGTTTATTGGAACAGCTAACTGGCAACCAGTATAAAGTGATAGGTGAAGAAACGGTCCAGTTAAATTTGAATGACAGTAAAACCATATACCTCAATTCTATTCAAAATATTGACTGGAGCGATACGAATCAGGCGATTCGGAAAGCCAAGGAATTAACCAAGGGTGCAAAGACAGATGATGAAAAGGTGAAACGTATTTACGAGTATGTCATTAGTCATATTAAATACGATTCCAATCAGCCTTTCAACCTATCAACAGACTACCTTCCACAAATTGATCGTACAATAGTTTCGCAAAAAGACATTTGCTATGGATACGCTTCACTGTTCGCCGCCATGCTTCGAAGTGTGGATGTTCCAACGAAGCTGGTTATGGGTGAATCCTCCTATGTGAAAACTTACCACGCCTGGAATGAAGTCAATATCAACAATCAATGGGTTATCATTGACACTACAGTAGATGCTGCTCTAAAAAGCGGAAAACAGAAGTTTGCAATGGCCAAAGAACCCTCCAAATATACAAAAACAAAACAATATTAATTTTTTTTGTAGAAAGCCCTGATCACTGCGATCAGGGCTTTTTTCTATTATTGTTGAGAAATTGTTGAGATAAGGAAGGTATTGTATATCTAGTCAGTCATTTAAAAACTAAGTTTGTTGAATATACTATTTCCGGGACAAGAAAGAGGGGGGAGCCAAATCCGCCCGGGTACTTTCCATAATATTATGATGAATAGGAGACTTACTTAAGAGTATGAGAACAAAAATAAACGCAACGATCATTGTACTATTGCTTATTTTCCAAAGTTTTTTTAGTGCAGCGTTGGCTTACGCAGACACTTCAACCACGGCTGTACCAGAAAGCGCTATAAGCGATCCTGCGAATACAGTTATGGAAGATGTATACGGTATTCCAAACCCTGAACCGTTAGAGGCACCTCCCAGCATAGCCCCTATGATTCAGGCAGCGACCAACTCAGTTCAAGTAGACAATATTTTAACCAAGCTGATCTTGACGGATGAAACTGGCCGTATCATTGATGCTGTGGATAATCCTGGCGTCCGTGTGGACATTGGCGCGGCAGTCCAGCTAAGCTATGAATGGGAGATTCCGGACAATCAGTATAAAGAAGGTGATACCTTCACCTTTAACTTACCGGAACAATTTGAAATTTACACAGATATCTCGTCTCCGTTGATTTCAACAGATGGAGAGGTTGGTACCTTTACGGTAGATCGCCAAGGGAAAGTCATTATGACCTTTAACGATTACGTAGAGAATCATTCCAACGTAAGCGGAAAACTGCAAGTAAAAACCGAGTTCAGTAAGGAAGTTGCAAAAGGCAGTACAGAAGTCATTATTTCGACTCCAATTAAGATCGGGGTACAAACATCCATCGTCAACATCAAACCCGTGTCCGGTCCCCCAATAAGTAAACAAGGAAAGGCTAACGGCAAAAACAAGATTGACTGGGCCATTAATGTGAATACACAATTGGACACCGTAAAGAATGCGATCGTAACTGACCCGACTCCTCAAGGGCTGGAGCTGTTGCGAGACTCCTTCCAACTGTATAATCTGCAAGTCAATATTGACGGCTCGACGGTAGTTAAGGACCCAATCAGTGGGGACAAGTATACGCTCGAACCAGATCAGGCCGGTACGGGCTTTGTTATTCGTTTTAAAGACGAGAGCATCAGCCCAGCCTATCAGATTCAGTATTCTACAGATATTACAAGTGACGAGACCCGATTCTCCAACACAGCTACTTTTTCGGGAGACTCTATGAATGGTGTCTCTGCTACCGCTACCGTACAGGTTGATCGCGGAGAATTCTTGTCCAAGAAGGTGGAAAGCTACGACCCTGTTACACAAACGGTATCTTGGGTGATCAAGTACAACTTCAGCGAAAAGAAAATACCTGCCGACAAAGCCTTGTTAAGTGATCGGTTCAACAACAGTCAGGTATGGCTTCCCGCTTCACTTGAAATATACAAAGACGATACTCAAGAGGTACTTCCATCCTCAGAATATACCGTCTCTCCGGTTACGAATGATCTGGACAGCAACGGCTTTGATCTCCAATTCAACTCCGATGTGGATACAGCCTATACCATTCGTTATCAAACGAAAGCCAAAGAACGTGTATATCAAGATGATAAGGTAACGAACCGTGTGACTTCAGGTGGAGTCTCTAAGGATGCCACAGCAACTCTTAAAAGTGGAATTATTATTAAAGAATCCAAGGAGCCGAACTATAACGCAAAATTCATACCTTGGGTTATTACCATCAATGAAGATCAATATATTATGAACGATATCGTCATCAAGGATGTATTTCCCAACGACGGCTTGGCCTTGTTGCCGAATACTTTGAAAATCCAATCCGCTGACGGAAAAACGGAGCTTCAAGCTCCCGCAGATTATGAGCTTATTCCGTTATCACCGGATAATAAGCAAGGATTTAATATCATTTTCCATGCACCAATTCAAGATACTTATACGATCAAATATTCAACCGCATTCAATAATGACTGGAAAAAAGATGTGAAAAAGACTGAGTTCTGGAATAAGTCCGTCATTGAATGGCAGCAGGACGGAGATTCAAAATCTGCAGAAGCAGACGCCCGGGTCTTTCCAGACATCATGACCCAGCAGAATGGAGCCAAGCAAGGAAGCTACAATGCCAGCTCCAAACACATCACATGGGACATTAAGGCCAACTATAACCGTAAGACCCTAAAACAACCGGAAATAAAAGATCCATTGCTGCAAGGTCAGAAGCTACTGCCAAACTCCGTTAAAGTGTACAACATGACACTGACTGGATCGAGGAACGGCGTGGAAAAGGGCTCCGAATTACCAGCAGACCAGTACACACTTATTCTCCCATCCGAACAAAATGGCAACACGTTGCGTATCCAATTTAACAATCAGATTCAAACCCCATATTGGATTACGTTCCAAACGACGCTGGAAGGAGAACTTATTGAAAGAGAAATCCGCAATAAGGCCCTTTTTCTGGATGGAGAAAATATAATCTCAGAATGGTCAGCCCAAGTAACCTTACCTCACGGTGGAGAATATGTTTCTAAAAGCGGCAGCCAGAACGGGAATAAAATTAACTGGCAAATCCGTATAAACGAAGGACAGTCTCAAGTAACAAATGCCAAAATTGTGGATCATCCCAGCAGCAATCAGATTCTGATCGAGAATTCCTTTCATCTGTATTCAACTGTGGTGTCTGAAAACGGGAAGGTTACCAAGAGTACAGAACTAACTAGGGATCTTGATTACAAGCTCATTTTCAAGCCAGATGCTCAAGGTCAGGAAACTTTTGAGCTTGCTTTTACGAAGGAGATTTCCTCCGCCTTTATTCTGGAATATCAAGCGTTCATTGATGCAGCTGACAAAGAAAAGGTGAGCAACAAAGTATCCTTCGAAGGGGATCGCTTAACAACAGAACAGAAGGAGACGAATCAAGAAATTATTGTGCGGACTTCTTCCGGCTCCAGTTCAGGCAGTGGTATTAAAGAAAGCCTCGAAATTACAAAGGTTGATCAGGATGAGCCTGATAAGGTACTGCCTGGAGCAAAATTCGCGCTCTATGATAAAGCGGAGAAAAGAGCCCCAATCATTCAAACTACCAATGCGGAAGGGAAGATTGTGTTCTCTGCATTGCTCCATGATGATTACATCTTGGAAGAGCTAGTAGCTCCCCAAGGCTATAAAATAATGGATAGTAAGCTTGAAATCAAAATAGACGATACAATCAAACAAAGCGCTGGTATTAAGAAAGTTGTGGTAACCAACCACAAAGAAAACAATACAGATCCAGGTACACCTACCAACCCGGGTACACCTGGTACACCGACTAATCCGGGCACGCCTGGTACACCTACCAACCCAGGCACGCCTGGTACACCTACCAGCCCTGGGGGATCAGGTAAAAAACGCGACAAAGATTCTGAAACAACAACTACGCCGTCTATATCCGTTCCTTTAGTGGACAATAAAGAACAGACTGTGGATGTTGAGAGCCCAGTATTAGATAGCATCGTGCCTGCATCTACACCTGACAAAAAACAGACGGATGATGATGGGGGCCTGCCAACGGGTGGTATTGTGCCTGCATCTACACCTGCACCGAAAGCAAAACCGAAATTACCAATCATTAAACCTAATAAGGAACCTAATCCCCCCGTGGAAAGTGATGACGACTCTCTGCCTCGTGGTGGAATCAAAGTTCCTGCTGATGTACCGAAAGATCCGAATGTTTCACCATCGGCAAATAAATTGCCACAAACAGGAGAAAACAGCCCTGCTCCCTTCTATTTAACAGGCCTAGCTATGATCATTTGTGGCGCATATCTGAAATATAGACGGATGGGCAAAAAATAAAAATAATCATCCCCTCCCTTTCTCAGACTACACTAAATGAGAAAGGGGGGATTTTTAAAATCAGTACGCGATACACCTTACATATGTTAGGGAGGTTTTTAGATTGCGTAAGCTATCATACTTGTTTATCGCCTTGGGATTACTCATTATTTTGTTTCCTAAAGCCAATGAATGGATCGAAGATCGGAAGCAGGGCGAGCTTTTGAAAGAAGCAGAGGTATTGAACCCTAGCATTATCGACAGCTATAAGCGCTTGTCCAGCAAGCTTGCAGAAAACACGGGCATCGAAACCACACGAGGTCCTTCGGTACCCGCAAATGAACCAGACACCAAGCAACTCCCCATTGCCACCATTAGCATTAATCGCATTGATTTGAAGCTTCCTGTGCTGGAGGGTGCAACTCGGGATAATATGAAGCACGCATCTGTACATATGTCGGAAACGGCAGCTCTGGGTCAGACAGGAAACGCCGCCATAGCAGCCCACCGTGCGCGTACAGCAGGACGTTTATTTAATCGGCTGAACGAGGTGAAGATTGGAGATAAAATCATGATTAATACCAAGGGTGAACAATATAGTTATACAGTCTATAAAATTTCGATTGTCGCTCCTACAGACGTCTCCGTTCTGAAAAGTTTTGAAAATCAAAAGCTTCTCACATTAATTACATGTGACCCTCTTGTAAATCCGACACATCGCCTCATTGTTCAGGCCCGACAAAGCACCTAAAGCTGGAACTGTTCGCCATATCCGAACACCCTTTGCTACTTAGATTTACTTCATTTGCAGCGTTAGAGGTATCTCTATTTCATTGGACAGACTCTTAGTCCGTTGAATATATTACTTCCGTGAAAGAAGGAGGGATGCTATAAACGTCCTGACATGAATACAATATACAGTAATCTTTATACAATAATCTTTAGAAAGGAGAATTAAATAGAGTATGAGAAAAAAATGGAATGTACTAATTATTGCACTATTACTCATTTTACAAAGTTTTTTTGGTATCACCCAAGCTTATGCTCAAATCCCTGCCCCGGATCAGCCGGAGATTGCTGGAACCGAGGCAGAGCAAACCGTTACAAATGATGTATATGATATCGTAGTACCCGAAACAGAACCAGTCATAGAACCAGAACAACAGATGCCTCCTTCCCTACCAGCTCCTGTTGTTCAAGCAGCGGTCGCCACAAATTCTGAAGAAGCTGCTCAAGCGAGTATATTAACGAAACTTACCCTGACCGATGCGACCGGTCAAGTGATTGATGCGGTATACAATCCCGATAGTCGCTTGGACATTGACGATGCAGTCCATCTCATTTATGACTGGGAGCTTCCCAACAATACGTACAAGGCCGGAGACACCTTTACCTTTCAATTGCCCGAGCAATTTGAAATCTACACAGATATCTCCTCTCCTTTGGTTACGACAGATGGAAATGTTGGCCATTTCACGGTAGACCGCCAAGGCAAAGTGGTCATGACTTTTAACGATTACCTGGAGAGCCATTCCAATGTCAGCGGAAAACTGGAGGTTAAGACCGAGTTCAGCAAGCAAATTGAAAATGGCAGTACAGAGGTCATTATCGCCATCCCGATCAAGGGGGGCGTACAAACAGCAGTCGTAAATATCAAGCCTGCGGCAGGCCCTTCCCTGGATAAGCAGGGGAAAGCCAATGGAACCCGTCAGATTGATTGGACGATTGACGTAAATAAACAATTGGATACGGTTCAACATGCTGTAGTCACTGACCCGACTCCCCAAGGATTGGAGCTGGTAAGGGATTCTATCCGGTTATATTATTTACAAATCAACGTGGATGGTTCAACCTTGCTGCGTGATCCGGTGGATAAGGATAAGTATACGCTGGAAGCCGATTCGGCTGGTACCGGCTTCATCATCCGTTTTAAAGATGAAAACATCCGTAGCGCATACCGAATCCAATACTCCACTAACATCACCAGCGAAGAATCACGTTTTTCCAACACAGCCACTTTTTCTGGCAGCAATACGAAAGACGCTTCTGCAACAGCTACAGTAACCGTTCAACGCGGCGAATTCTTGTCCAAAAAAATGGAGCAATACGATCCGGTTACGCAAACGGTATCCTGGGCGATCAAGTATAATTTTGGCGAAAAGAAAATTCCCGCCGGGAAAGCCGTGTTAACTGACCGCTTCAACAAAAGCCAAGAGCTCGTGGCTGGTTCACTTAAAGTGTACAAAGGATCAACTTCTGAGGAACTTTCTTCCTCCGAATATACCGTCTCACTGGTTAGCAATGAAACGGCCAACGGCTTCGATTTACGCTTCAACTACGATGTAGAGGAAGCATACACGATCCGTTATCAAACCAAGGCGGTAGATCGTGTACTTAAAAATGAACGTATAACGAATACCGTAACGTCTGATGGAGTAACCAAAGATACCACCACTGAGCTAAAAAGCGGGGTCATTGTTAAAGGCTTCAAGGAACCGAACTACAACACAAAAACGATTCCCTGGGTTATTGCCATCAATAAGGATAAATATACGATGAATCAGGTTGTGATCAACGATACGTTTCCGAATGGCGGTTTGGCTCTTTTACCAGATACATTAAAGATCCAAAGCGCGGACGGAAAATCAACACTAACATCACCAGCAGATTATGAACTGATTCCTTTATCACATGACTATAAGCAAGGATTCACGATACGTTTCCATAAAACGATCCAGGACGCGTATACCATCAGCTATTCAACAACATTTAACAATGAATGGAAAAAGGATACGAGCAAGTCGGAGTTCTGGAATAAAGCTTCCATCTCATGGGTGCAAAATGGAACGCCCTACTCTGCTGAAGCCGAAGCCCGGCTATGGCCTGACAATCTGACACAGCAGAACGGTGCCAAGCAAGGAAGCTATAACGCTACCTCCAAGCACATCACATGGGACATCTTGACGAACTATAACCGTAAAACCCTGAATCAGGCTGAAATAAAGGATACGCTACAGCAAGGTCAGAAGCTGGTTCCCGGCTCTGTCAAAGTGTATGACATGACACTGCTTGGGTGGTGGAATGGTGTGGAAAAGGGAGCTCAACTGTCGGCAGACCAATACACCCTTGTTCTTCCCACCGCTGATAACGGCAATGAGCTGCGTATCCGTTTTAATGAACAGATCAACACTCCCTACTGGATCACTTTCCAGACCACCTTGGAGGGAGAGCTTATTGATAAAGAAATCAACAATAAGGCTCTGCTGATGGATGGAAAAAACATGATCTCTGAGTGGGCAGCCAAAGTAACTGTGCCTCATGGGGGAGAATACGTTACAAAAGCCGGTAGCCAGAATGGTAATAAGATCGAATGGCAGATCCGGATCAATGAAGGGCAATCTTATGTCTCCAACGCCAAAATCGTGGATACACCCAGCAGCAATCAAATCCTGATTGAAGATTCCTTTCATTTGTATTCCACCAAAGTATCAGCCAACGAAGAGGCTGCCAAAGGCACTGAATTAGTCAAGGATCAGGATTATAAGCTGAAAATTACGACAAACGATCAAGGTCAGCAATCCTTTGAGCTTGGCTTCACACAGGCCATTTCATCCGGCTATATTTTGGAATATCAATCTTTCATTCAAGCGGATGATAAAGCGAAAGTGAGTAACAGCGTCTATTTTGAGGGCGACCGCTTAACTACGGAGCTGAGAGAAACCAGTAAAGAAATCATCGTGCGGACATCCTCCGGCTCAGGTTCAGGGGGAGGCATAACAGGAAGCCTGGAAGTGACCAAGGTTGACCAGGATCATCCTGACAAGGTGTTGCCTGGAGCACGCTTTGCACTCTATGATAAGAACCAAAAAAGAGCCCCGCTCATTCAAACTACCAATGCAGACGGGAAAATTTTGTTCAATTCATTGCTGTATGATGAATATATTCTGGAGGAACTTGCAGCTCCAGCAGGCTATAAAATAACAGCCTCGAAGACAGCGGTCAACATAGACGCCACGGTTAAACAAAGCTCAGGTATTAAGCAGATCGTGGTGACCAATGAAAAAGAGACCCCTGTTGATCCGGGTAAACCTACCGATCCAGAAACGCCTACGAATCCAGGAACACCTACGAATCCGGGTTCAGGTAAAAAGCACGATAAAGATCCTGAGCCCACAGAAACGCCGAATGTACCCGTTAAGCCAGTAACCAATGAGCCACAGATCGTTGAAGATGAAGATGTGCCATTGGGTGTTCCAGAGATTGAGCAGCCTCCTGAAGAACCCGATGCGCTGCCGGAATCGCCAGAAATGGATCCTCCTCAGAAATCGTCTCCACCTGTAGAGATTGAAGATGAACCCATACCCAAAGGAGGCATCAAGTTCCCTGTTGAGGACCCCGAGGACCCAAGTGATTCAGGTCGTACTCCGCAGGTAAATAAATTACCGCAGACAGGAGAAAACAGTCCTGCTCCCTTCTATTTGAGCGGAATGTCTTTCATTCTTCTGGGTGCCTATTTGAAATACAGACGGATGCACAAAAATAAAAGAATGAAATAATCAAACAATCCCCTTTCTGGCTTACACAAAGCGAGGAAGGGGTACTATCATGATATGGGTGGTGACATGAACTTGAATTTAGCTCAAAACTCCTATATGCTCTTGTGTTTATTGATCTTAAACCTGATCGTATGGACATGCCTTGGGATTTTTTTAAGGTCTGTATTTGTGGAAAGAACTATGCTAAGGAAACTTGCTTACCAAGACCCTGTAACAAGTTTGTTCAATCGGAATGCGCTCAACCACTTTTGGAAGCAACATAAAGGCAAAGAAAGCACTGCTATTTTATACATTGACCTGGACGGCTTCAAAGCCATTAATGATGCTTATGGACACAAGGTTGGCGATATGCTGTTACATGAAGTTAGCCTTCATCTGCTACAAGTCATGAATGCGAACCAAAAGGCTTTTCGAATTGGAGGGGATGAATTTTTACTCATTATAAAAAATTTTGATTCCGACCAGGTAAAAATTTTGGCGCAACTCCTCCTAAGAAAAATCAGCAGCGCCTACAGCATTCATGGACACAGACTATCTGTCACAGGAAGTATCGGTATTAGCTTGAACCCATCCCAGAAGGACAATCTGCAGACATTGCTCAAAGAGGCAGATATCGCCATGTACCATGCCAAACGAATGGGAAGAAATCGCTATGCCGTATATTCCAAGATTAACCGGAAACAGAGCAGCTCATACAACACTACACGGATCAAAAACCTCGCAAAAGACATTCGAAAGCGCCATAATGTCCATGCCCCAAAAAAACCTTCACCTCTATAAGCCAGAAAACAATCCAAACCCAGCAGAGAATATAAATCAGGCGGGCCATCCTGTTAATTTAAGGAACACACCCGCCAATAAAAACTTCCTTATTCAGTTTTGTCCTTTGCAATCAGCTTGAAATCGTCAAAGTGGAATCCCGGAGCAACGACACAGGTTACCAGCACAGGCTCATCCCCAAGCGGACGCGCCGTTTGCCATACTGTGCCCGGCACCAGCGCTTGTGGATGCTGTCCTGCCTCCACATCGGCACCGACGATAATCACCGTTTCTTCACCAGGTTGTTCTCCGCTTCCACCCAATTTCAACTCCACAGGGCTTCCGCTATGATACAGCCACAGCTCATCCGAATGCACGACATGCCACTCGGAGAACTCGCCCGGATGCAGCAAAAAATACGTCGATGAAGCTGCAAAGCGCGGACCGGAATACACATCCGGCAGTACAGGCTTCGGAATTTGAAAATGGGACTTCCACATTTCTTTGTACCAGCCGCCTTCCGGATGGGGCTCCATGCCCAATGCGGTTACCAGCGGTGAAATAGCTTTCGTCATTGCACTAACCTTCCTTTACCCTAAATTCCTTCTCCCCTACTGTAAAACATAACGTTGCTTTTGTCACGTTTCTCCCTTGGAATGTCGAAGGAGATTATTTTATGTCAAATTTAATAACATTAATTTGTGCATGCATGCTCATCTACATATGAAAATATCGATTCACTCATGAATAATTACATAAAAATATATTTTGAGTGAAGTTTTATGACATAAAATCTTGTTTTTCATTGTAAGCTTATAGTATCATGAGAGAAAATTTTGAAATTTTGATAGAGCTTTATCATGCCAGCCAATCTACCAAGCTATGTATCCAAGCCTGAAAGGGGTGAGCCTTCTGATCCAGTTTCGCAACGTCAACAAGCATTTTGGTCACTTCCATGTACTTAAAGACATCAATCTTCAGATTAAGGAGGGCGAGGTCGTCGTGATCATCGGACCCTCCGGCTCGGGTAAAAGCACCCTGCTACGCTGCATCAACCGTTTGGAAACCATATCGGACGGGGAGCTGATCGTCAACGAGATACCTGTACATGACAAAAAGATTGATATTAACGCGTTCCGGCGCAATATCGGTATGGTATTTCAGCATTTCAATTTGTATCCCCATAAAAAGGTAATTGAGAACATTGTACTCGCACCCATGAAGGTGCTGGGGATCTCGAAGAAAGAGGCTATCCAAACAGCCATCACCTATTTGAAGCGTGTTGGAATCGAGGAAAAAGCACAGAGCTACCCCGCCCAATTGTCCGGGGGACAGCAGCAACGGGTTGCTATCGCCCGTGGCCTCGCTATGAATCCAAAGATCATGCTGTTTGACGAGCCTACCTCCGCTCTGGATCCCGAAACCATCGGAGAGGTACTGGATGTTATGCGTTCGCTCGCCCATCAGGGCATCACCATGGTCATAGTGACTCATGAAATGGGCTTTGCCCGTGAAGTAGCGGATCGCGTCATTTTCATGGACAAAGGACAGATTTTAGAAGACAGTCAGCCTGCCGAGTTTTTTCAGAATCCGGGTGAAGAGCGGGCGCGCCTGTTCCTGAGCCGTCTGATTCACCATTAAACAGACCTTTAATCGAAAGGAGATTGTTCAAATGAGAAAAAGATATTCATGGAGTGCCCTTATGCTGCTTACGCTGTCCTGTCTACTCGTTTTGGCTGGCTGTGGAGGCAAGCAAGGAACGGCAACGTCGGGGAATGAGGCGGCGGCAGCCAACGGGCTGGAAGCCATCAAGCAACGTGGCAAGCTGGTTGTTGGGGTGAAATACGACACCAAGCTGTTCGGTCTGAAAGACCCGGCTAGCGGGAAAGTAGAAGGCTTTGATATCGACATTGCCAAGGCGGTAGCCAAACATATTTTTGGAGACGAAACCAAGCTTGAATTGAAGGAAGTCACGTCCAAGACACGAATCACCTTGCTGCAAAACGGAGACATCGACGCCATTATCGCAACCATGACCATTTCGGACGAACGTAAAAAGCAGGTCGATTTCAGCGACGTCTACTTTAACGCCGGGCAATCCCTGCTCGTGAAAAAAGGAAGCCCGATTACCGGTCTGGAGTCCCTGACCCCGGCTACCAAGGTACTCGCAGTTAAAGGCTCCACCTCCGCCAAAAATATCCGCGAAAAAGCACCCAAAGCGACTATACTGGAGTTCGAAAACTACCAGGATGCATTCAACGCACTCAAGGCAGGTCAAGGTCAGACGTTGACCACCGATAACTCTATTCTGCTCGGCATGCAACAGCAAGATCCGAATTACACCCTCGTAGGCGGAAACTTCACTGAGGAACCTTACGGCATTGCGGTGAAGAAGGGACAAACGGAATTGCTGCAAGCCATTAACGATACGCTCAAGGAGCTGAAAAGCAACAGTGAATACGATAAGCTCCACGAGCAATGGCTTGGGGTTAAACCCGAATAATGGGGGTGTCATCCGCAGATGCTTACTTTTGATATCAACGTACTTTTCGACCATAGCGACCGCTTCATAGAAGGCTTGCTTCATACCGTTCAAGCCAGTGTCATTGCCTTGATCGGAAGCTTTATTCTGGGAGCGATCATCGCCATCCTCCGAATCGCTCCCTTTCAATGGATGAACTGGATTGGCACCGTCTACGTAGAGGTCATTCGTAATATCCCGTTGCTGATCGTTGTATTGTTTTTTTATCTGGGACTTCCTACTTTGGGTGTTCCTTTGGATGGTTTTGTGTCTGGAACGCTTGGCTTGACCGTATACACCGCCTCCTTTATTGCAGAAGCGATACGTGCCGGCATCCAGTCTGTATCAAAGGGGCAATTCGAAGCCGCACGCTCCTCCGGGCTGAGCTACAACCAGACGATGATCAGTATTATTTTGCCACAAGCGATTAAAATTGTACTGCCTGCGATTGGCAACCAGTTCATCAATCTGGTCAAAAACTCTTCCGTACTGGCCATAGTAGCGGGACTGGACCTGATGTATTATTCGGATCTGATTAACTCGGATACCTTTATGCCCATCACCGTCTATGCCATCACAGCGTTGCTATACCTTACCTTGACGGTTCCACTTAGCTTTCTTGTCCTGTATATGGAACGTCGTCTGTCCAAAACATCCTGAGGAGGGAAGCCCGTATGGATTTCAGCGGCTTGTTTGTATGGCCTAATGTGCGTTTTATACTGGAGGGCTTCCTGCTAACGCTGGAGGTCTCCGTTTATTCCATCATATTCAGCTTCGTGCTTGGTATCGTGTTTGGAATCCTGCGCTATACGCGTTTACCTGTCATTTCACAAGTAGCGGCCTTTTTAATCGATCTGATTCGCAATCTTCCGTTATTGCTCATTATCTTCTTCATCGGTATGGTCTTACCGTCCATCGGCCTGTCCATTTCGCTCAAATGGGCAGCTATTACGGGCCTGTCGATCTTTGAGGGGGCCATGATCGCCGAGATTGTCCGTAGCGGCTTGAACTCCGTCCATAAAGGACAGATTGAAGCCGCACGGTCCTCCGGGCTGAGCTATTCCAGAACGTTATGGCATATCATTCTGCCACAAGCGCTCCGCCGCATGGTGCCACCTATCGTCAGCCAGTTCATTTCCCTGCTCAAGGATACTTCTCTCGCGGTCATTATCAGTCTGCCGGAGCTGACGCATAACATTCAGATTGTTGGCGGTCAAAATCAGTCCTTCGTCATTCCTGCTCTGCTATTCGCCGCCTTCTTGTACTTCGCTGTTAATTACAGCATGTCGCTGCTTGCACGCAGGCTGGAGGTGCGCACTCATTAGCATTCAGCACGCGTAGCATGATCAGGGCTGCCGCCAGCCTGAACGTTTTGTCAGCACAATGCCAAGGTCCATCCGGTTATCCAGCTCCAGCAAAGTGATACCGATCCGCAAGCTTCCATTGAGGTGCGAAGCTCCTCAATGGAAGCTTGCGCCTGCTGTAGGTCCTTGAGCGCATGAGGGGGTTGACCGTCAGATCCAGATGGTCGACTGCGGGGTAATATTCATCCTTAATGCCAAAAGATACCGTTAACCCTTTGATTTCCAACACCGGCTCGCTACTCAATGTATATGCTTCCTCCATTCTCCATGGTCTTGTCCTGCTTATGCGCACCACGCTTGATGTTAAACCTCTCATGAACATTACACACCGATTTAGTCGGAATAATTTGAACTTATCCTATCACCAGTATATGGATATATCAATTAAGAATAGACTATCACGATCATTGAAAAAACCAACCACAGATTAATTTTCAGCACCAAAAATAACCGGAGATGCAGCTTCTTCCGTACTCATGCCTTTGGCTGGATTGGAATAGGCTCCATGCTTTGGTGCTGAAGCGCTTCTGCTACCGTCAACGCGCCCTCTGCCTTGACCTGGCCGAATGGAACGAAGAGTCCTAAATTATGTAAAATCCCAACCTGTGATTGACACCAGGCATGGCATACATTACGCTTAGGAGGAAATGTTGAACGGTATACGCGAATGAAGATGACGGGAGAGCCTGTCTGGGAATCACATCCCGGCAGCACCGAAGGAGCAAGACGTCAGCACCCGGCTGGCGGATAATCTCTCAGGTCCATGTATCGTCATCTGACGCAACTCTGGAGAGAGCGCAAGCCACCCAAGGGGTAAGGCGGGTATGACACCGTACGAAACTCTCAGGTAACGAGGACAGAGATAAGGGAAATTTCCTTATCCTGTCCTTTTTTGTACTCACATGCTGCGTCAGCATTAGAAGCCGTCACACCCGCGCAAAGGCGCGGCAGCACCATATACTATGGTATTCAAACATACAGGGGGCCACACCATGCGTTTCAAGGATGTATTTTCTATTATCGGTCCGGCTATGACCGGACCCTCCAGCTCACATACCGCTGGCGCGGTGCGGCTCGCACGTGTTGCCCGGCACTGGCTCGGTGTGCAACCTGACCGTACCCGCATGACGCTGTACGGCTCATTTGCCGATACGTACAAGGGACACGGCACAGACCTGGCACTCATTGCCGGACTGCTGAATTACGATACAGACGACTACCGGATTCCAGATGCCGAGCAATGTGCAGAGCAGGCCGGGATGGAAGTAGAGTTGGCTGTCAGCGGACTGCCCGCCCCTCATCCGAATACGGTCCGCTTCGAGCTATGGAAGGGTGAAGATCAACGCACGCTGCTAGGCTCCTCCATCGGCGGCGGAAACATTCATGTTCAGCAGCTCAACGAATTCCGGGTCAACCTAACCGGAGAGCTGCCTACGCTGGTGCTTCTCCACTCGGATAAGCCCGGAACATTGGGCGCGGTGACTTCGGCGCTGGGCGCAGCTGACATTAACATTGCCTACATGCACGTGGATCGCAAAGGCCGGGATGGCGAAGCGCTCACTGCCATTGAAACAGATAGTCCCGCTCCGGCTAAATTAATTGCAGAGCTGCGAGCTTTGCCTCATATGTATGAAATCAAAATGATTAACTTGAAAAAAGGAGCTGAATCCGATGCGGTTTAGCCATCTGCATGAATTAGGTGCCTTGTGCGCCGAGGAATCCACTACGATTGGGCGCATGATGATCAAGGAACAGGTGCAAGAGACGAACACACCAGAGGAAGAAATCCTCCGCCAAATGTCTGATTATTACGAAGTCATGAAGGAAGCCGTTCATCGCGGGCAAACACAGGACACTGTATCCCGCAGCGGATTGACGGGCGGCGACGGCAAACGCCTGACGGAATATTTGCGCGCAGGAGAAACCTGCTCCGGCGATGCCTCGGTACTCGCCATGGCGTATGCCCTCTCCGTATCGGAGGTCAATGCGTCCATGGGTCGCATTGTCGCCACGCCCACCGCAGGCTCATGCGGAGTCATCCCCGGCGTGTTCATCAGCGCGCAGGAGCGATTCGGCTGGGATGACGAGCATATGGTGCGCGGACTGTTCGCCGCTGGAGCGATTGGCTACGTCATCGCCAACAATTCCTTCATCTCCGGTGCGGAGGGAGGCTGTCAGGCCGAGATTGGCTCAGCCATCGGGATGGCCGCAGGGGCCATGGTCGAGCTGCGCGGCGGTACGCCAGACCAGGCCATCCATGCAGTAGGCCTCGCGCTCAAAAACACGCTCGGCCTGATTTGCGACCCCGTCGCCGGACTCGTGGAGATTCCGTGCATCGTGCGCAACGGGCTGGGAGCCGTGACCGCGCTTGCCGCTGCGGATATGGCTCTGGCGGGTGTGCGCAGCGCCATCCCGTCTGACGAAGTCATCGACGTGATGCTCGAAGTCGGCAGCGCGATGCCATCCAAGCACCGCGAGACAGCCAAGGGCGGCCTGGCCCAAACGCCGACCGGCAAGCGTCTGACGGAGTCGCTTACGCGCAACATACCAGCCAAGAAGGATAAGTCATAGCTTCTAAGCGGTAGTGCCACCGAATATCCTTCTTAAAGCAAAGGGGCGTCCCATTGCCATTTCCATGGCTTTTGGGACACCCCTTTTTTCTTACTGTACGTTCACCTGTACCTTCGTCGTTTTTCCTGCATATTTCACGGTAATCACAGCTTTACCTTTACCCTGTGCCTTAATGCTGCCGTCTTTGACTGTGGCAACAATAATTCGGGACGAGGACCAGACTGCCGGCTTGGATACATCCTTCTCCGACTCATCCTTATACGTAGCTGTAGCCGTAACCTTGGCTACCTGTCCTGCTTTCAAATTCAGCGAGACTTCGTCGGTTTGCAGATATTTAAGCGTATCGACATCCACAGGTACGGTGATATATTTCCCGCCAAACTTCGCTTGAATATTGGTTTTACCGTAGCCTACCGCGGTAACCTGGCCCTTTTTGACTGTAGCTACCTTATAATTTAACGTTTTCCATTCGGCTTGGGCCGTAACGTCCTTTTCTTTGCCATCACTGGATTTGACCACAATTGCGATGGTTTTTTGATCTCCGGATTTAAGCGATAGCGCGATAGCATCTGCCTCAATCTGTTGCGCTACATCCACTTCTACTGTAAATGTAATGCTTTGCTTGCCATAAGAAGCTGTAACAGTAGCCTTACCACTGCCATTCGCTTTGATCAAGCCCTCGCTAACCTCGACCACCTTCACACTGCTGGTAGTCCAGGTCGCATCCTTGGTTACATCTGTTTTTGTACCGCCGCTCTTGACGCCTGTTACTTTCAACTGCTTCGTTTCCTGGGCACCCAGCGCAATCACGCGTGTGTCTGTTTCCAAACGGTCTACGAGACCGACTTGTACATTAATAGTCAGCTTTTTGCCATTATAAGTGGCGGTAACAACCGCCTTACCCGCTGCTTTACCCGTAATGGTTCCTTTGGACACCGAAGCAACATCCGCCGCACTTGAAGTCCATTCTGCATCCTGTGTCACATCTTCCTTACGACCATCCGCATACGTAGCGGTCAGAGTAGCAACATAATCCTCATCAATATCAATCGTTGCTGTTTTGGAGGACAGGGACAGGTCACCAGGCACATTCACAGATACCGTCGCTGTGACTGTTTTGCCGCCATAGGAAGCTGTGATTGTAGCCTCACCTGTTTTATAGCCCGTTACTTCACCCTTGCTGACAAAAGCAATATCTTCATTGCTGGACTTCCACTCTGCCTTATCCGTGATATCTTCTTCCACACCTGTTACATACGTCGCGGTCAGCTTGAGCTTTTTGGATTCCTTGGCATTCAGGCTCAGCTTGTCCTCACTCAAATTCAGATATCTGGAGGTTTCTACGTCTGTCTTAATCGAAACCGTCTTATCACCATACTTAGCGGTCACCGTAGCCGAACCCGCTCCAATGGCCATAATCGTTCCTTTATTCACTGTCGCAATTTTTTCATCGCTTGTGGACCATGTAGCTTTATCTGTGATATCCGTTACCGTTCCATCTGGGTACACCGCAGAAACCTGTATTTTCTTGGATTCATCCAAACGGAGAAAAATACTGGATTCGCTGGCTTTCAGCTTATTCGTTTGATCGACATCCACCGAAATGGTAGCAGACATCGTACCATATTTACCTGTAATCGTCGCTTTACCTGCGCTGTAGCCGGTAATGGTGCCTTTCAGCACATCCGCTACGGCTGCATTGCTGGAGCTCCACTCGGCAGACTCAGTAACATCCTGCACCGTTCCATCCGGGAAGGTCGCCGTCAATTTGACCTTCTCGGTATCCTTCAGCAAAAGGGAAGCCTCAGATGGACTGACATCCAAGCGTTTAACCTGTTCTACCTGCACAGCAATCGTTACGGTTTGTTGACCGTATACGGCCTTAATGTTGGCTGTACCTGCTCCCTGAGCGGTAACCAATCCGTTAACTACGGTTGCTACCTTCTGGTTATCCGAGGTCCAGGTAGCATCGCCCGAAACCTGAGCAGTTGTATTATCACTGTAAGTCGCTGTCAGATTAATCTGTCCTGTGCCGCTTGAACGCAAGCTCAAGCTTTGTACACTGGATGTGAGCGCCTTAACCTTTTTCGTTACATGTACCTGAACCGATTGTATCTTATCTTTATAGGTCGCAACCACAGTCGCATCCCCTTCGCCCTTACCTGAAACCGTACCGTTATATACCGTAGCAATAGCAGTATTATCACTTTTCCAATCCGTGCTTACCGTTACATTTGAAGTCGTCCCATCGGCATAAATAGCCGTAGCCGTCAACGCAGCCGCATCCCCCTGCTGCACAGTTACCTCGTTAGAGGAAAGGACAATCTTGGAAAGCACCGGATCAGCTGCGGATGCAAACCCTGCGTATGATGTAAAACTTGAGATCAGGATGACCAACGCCAAGAAACCGGACCATCTATTCTTCAAAATCTAATTCCCTCCCATTTCAAAACTTAAAATTAAGGATTTCGCAAAATCCTTATACCTACGTTTTATTTCGACATGTGGAAAAGAATAGTTTAGGCTTTAAAGAAAATTTGGTCCTTATTAACTACTACATTTTACATTAACAGTTCTGCCACTGTTTCTTCCCAGCGATTTAACACTGCTTCTGGCTCCTTAAGTCGGACCGTAACACCTGTCAGGATATCCGCATATTGAGCAGAATCCTCTCTGGCTGCGAATACCTGTGCCGCAAACCGTTCGCGTACATGCTTGGCCCTGGGTAAAGCCGACAAGTGTTCCAGCGACAATCGGACATAATGCGCCTTCCCGCCGATGAACACCGCGAGTGTCGCCTTCCTGGTACGGATCATGTTGCCCGTCGTTGTCGTGCCCGGCCATAGTGCCAGACGCAGATTTCCCTCATCCAGCGCTACAACCTCGCCCACGCTAATCATTGCAATATGCGGCCATTGATCCTCCGTGACCGTCAGCAGCATCATCGCTTCATGCTGCTTGTTCTCCAATGCCTTGCCGTCCAACAGCGTGAACAGCTCCTTGCCGATCCTTGGTGTCTTCATAAAGTATATTCCCCTTTACATTTGGCCTATATCTTCAAAGTACCACAAAGGATCGTTATTTATCTAATGCAGCTCGCAAATTGGTTGAACAGCTACAGGCTGGAGACACGAAAAAGACTGCTCCCAAGTAGATGCTCTACAGCCCTACTCATGAAACAGCCTTATACTGGAGGAACTTCCATCATTCCTTCGTTGATACCGCCTTATTTGACTCCCTGATGCCGATACTCGGTCGGAGTCATTCCACATTTGCGCCGGAACACCTGTGTAAAATGCCGCATGTCCTGATAGCCAATCCGCTCGGAAATATCGGCCAACCGAAGATGAGGATCACTGAGCAGCCGCTTTGCTTCCTCCATCCGCAAGCAAATAACGTAATCCTTGTAGCCTTGTCCAGTTTTTTGCTTGAACAACTGGCTGAAATACACCGGATTCAAAAAGACAACCGAAGCCACCTTCTCCAGCGACAATTCCTCTGTAAAATGTGTACGAATATATTGCAACGCCACATCCACCGTATGCATGCCTTTTCGCAAACATTCTCCCGCGTCCACCGCCGCCGCTGCAATCTCCTCGGGCGTTCGTCTTAGCCGTACCACTTCTTCAGGAATAGACGCAAAATTGTGGTGAACTCCCGAACGCGTAATTTGTAACGGCACCTTCACATAACGCTTCAAGTGGGATTCGAGCAACGTTTCCAGCCGTGCCGCCTCTGCCTCATCCCGCAGCCGTGCAATACCCAGCAGGCTATGGCGGTCGAGACTGACGACAAAGCCACTCCCGCCTGCCTCAACCAGCTCGGATAGTACATTTTCAATCATAAAATGCTCCAGGTGTGTCTGCTTGTGATCAGGTTCCATACGAACCATGAAGAGATGAAACTCCGGATAGTTTTCCACAAACGGCTGTATATCGAGCTTCCCAGTATCCAGTCCAAGTGCATGGCGTTGAAAAACAGCTTCACGCAAATAGACCATATTGGACTTGAGAAGCTTGCCCTCGCTCGCCTGCTGTGAAGCGACAAGTGCTTCGGCCGCCAGCATTTCAATGCATTCGAGCAGCTTTTTTTTGCCAATCGGCTTTAACAGGTAGTCTTTGGCACCCAGCTTTACTGCTCTTTGTGCATATTGGAAGTCGGAATGGGCCGAAATAACAACCCACTGCAGATGAGGATGCTTTCGCTTGGAAATGCGCATGAATTCCAGACCATCCATACCGGGCATCAGGATATCGGTCAATACAATATCCACGGGATGCTCCGCCAGAATGCCTGCTGCTTCCTCGGTGGAAGCAGCGATATGAATGCCGCAGGCTGGCAGAGCCTGACCAATGGTGCGCCGAATCCCCTGCCGAATCATACTTTCATCGTCAGCTATCAGAATATTCATGATTCTCCTCCTTCTGTGGCAGAGGCACACTTACAGTGGCTGTCGTTCCGGCCCCAGGTACGCTGGAGATCCGTAGGCCGTACTCTTCTCCGAACATGTGCCGTAGCCGTAAATTTAGATTTTGCAGGCCGATGCCTCCCACCTGCCCGCTGCCCGTCTGCTTGCCGGGTTCTGCCAAAGCAACCTGAACCACCTCCCATCGTTCGTACTCCATCCCTGCGCCATTATCCATAATATGCAGACTTAATACACCGTCATATTCCTCTGCCCTGACGAGCAGCTTGCCGCCTGTATTCGCATGAAGAGGCTCGAGTCCGTGCTTGACTGCATTTTCAATCAACGGCTGTAAGGTCATTTTCGGCAAGCGGATATCCATCCAGCGCTCATCAATACTGATGTCTACGGATACCCTGCCTTCCAGCCGTGCCTGAATAATCGTGAGGTAATGCCCGATCTGCTCCACTTCTTCGCGCAGGCTGACATCGGTCCCTTCCTCCCAATGACTGCTGTAGCGGAACATATGGGATAAGGAGAGCACCACTTCCCCGAGCTGATCCTGCCCCTTTTCATCCAGCATCCAATAGATCATATCCAGCGTATTATACAGAAAATGCGGATTGACCTGCGTCTGGAGCGCGTGCAACTCGGCATTTTTTTCACTGACCGATGATATGCGTACCAGCTCGATCAAATCGGCAATCCGTCTTACCATATGGTTGAAGGATGTCGCCAATTGGTTGATTTCCTCATAAGATTCAATCTCCACCGTATGGCGGAAATTCCCCGTCTCTACCCGTTTCATTTCGCGAATGACCCGCTTCAGCGGAAGCGAAATACGTCTGGAGACGATGGAGGCAATCAGCGCGGATAAAATAATGAGTACAGGCACCACGATGAGCAAATACCTTTGATTTTGCACCAGCTCCACGTTTAAATCCCCGCTGGGTGTCACACTAATGACCGACCAATCGGCAAACGGCAACTTAGAAGCGATTACAACCTTCTCATTACTCCGATTAACAATGACATCATCCTCAGGCACCTGCTGCTCCAGACTTTGCAGATCCGGTGGCGGTTCAGAGGAAGTAGCCGACACAATCCGATTTTTATGGCCTACCAGATATACCTGACTATTGGTGCCCAGCCGCAAATTATGGAGGGCGGACAGAACCGAGCGCGGTTCAGCTTCAAACAGGACGATACCAATCGGCTTATGCTCATCCAGATCATAGAGCTGGCGCCCGAACGCAAACACCGGTCTGGTTTCCACCTGGTCAATGACAGAGTGAGGATAAACGCCCAACCATGCGATTTTGCCCGCTGACTTTCGAATTTCCTTATACCATTCAGTGTGTTCGTAATCGGTATCAATAACATTCATGTAATTACCGTAGTTGTACACCTTGCCTGTGTCTGTAATGACATGAATGCCTATCAGGTCCTCACGCGAATAATAGATAGCTCCCAGAATATTGGTAATTGTACGTTCATTGATGTAATTGACGGCGGGTAAATCACTGGTATCCGTCGTTAGCAGACGAACCAAATCCATATTGTTGCTGATCGATTTGGACAGACTGTTATAGCTGCTGAGCAGCAGTTCGAACAGTCCTGCCGTTTGAGAAACATTTTTACGAGCCAGCTCACTGACCTTATCATGGAACTGTACTGTAGTACGGTTATAAAATAACAGACTGATCGCCAGCACAATACCGGACATGCTCAAGAGGAATAGAATAAACAAGCGGTGGTGAATAGACTGAAAACGGCGCATCATACCTCCGTGCGCTCCTTTCGAATCGCTCGCCTACCCTTTAATCGCCCCCGCTACCATGCCCTTGGTAATCTTTTCGGACAGGACAAAATAAATAATAATGACCGGTAAGGCCCCCATGACCAGAAAAGCGCCAATATTGCCGTAATTCACAGAATACTGACTGACGAATGTATAGACGCCGAAAGGGAGTGTTTTGAGCTTCTCTGACGAGATAAAGGTGGCAGCCATAATGTATTCATTCCAGATATTAATAAAGGTCAAAATACACACCGTCATCATTGGCGGAATCGAGATAGGTAAGATCACACTGCGAAAAATACGATAAATGCTCGCTCCATCAATGTAAGCGGATTCTTCAATCTCGTGGGGAATGGACCGCATAAAGCCGGACAGGATGAAAACCGCAATCGGTGTCTGAAAAGCAATGTAGGGTAAAATTAGCGAGAAATACGTATTGAGAATGTTGATGTTTTTGAACATCACCATCAGCGGCAGCAGCGTTGCCTGCATCGGAATCATCATTCCGATCAGAAACAAGGTCAGCACAGCAGCTCCAAAGCGCCAGCGGAAACGCGCAATCGCATAAGCAGTCATCGAGCTTAACAAAATGACGAATAACATCGTAACCCCGGTCACCAGCACACTGTTTCCCAAATAGCGCAAGTAGCTCCCTGCTTCATACGCTTCCTGATAGTTGTGCCACTGGGGCACTTGAGGGAGTGCAAAGAAGCTTGCGCTCAAAATCTCTTCATTCGTCTTCAACGAATAGGTCAGCAGCCAGAAGAGTGGGTACAGCTGCGTGACGATCAAGACCGCCAGCAAGGAAAAGACCAATGTTCTTTTCATGGTGATCACAGCTTCATCCCCCTTAGCTTACCTTATTTTCGATTCGTTTGAAAACAAAATTTATCACAATTGTAAATGACAAGCAGATAATCACGAGAAACGAAGCCAATGCACTGCCATATCCATATTTCATGGACAAAAAAGACATGTTATACATATACGTGGACACCGTATCCGTTGCATGAGCAGGCCCTCCACCCGTCATCACCCAGATCAGATCGAACGATTGCAGAGAACCAATAAAGGCCAATACAATGGATATTTTGAAAATAGGCACAATGAGCGGCAGCGTAATATACCGATCTGCTTTAAAACCCTCAGCTCCATCCATTTTGGCTGCCTCGTACAACTCATTCGGAATATTTTGCACCCCGGTAAACTGAATCAGCAAATGATAGCCAAAATACTGCCACAACGACACAAAATAGAGAGCATACATGGCAAGCTGCGGTTCTGTCAGCCATGAGCGTGTCCAGCTTTCCAGCCCGACCGACATCAAAATACCGTTCAGCATCCCACCCATTGAGGCCGGATTATAGATCGTCTTCCACAGCTGCCCGATAATAACCACCGACAGAATGACTGGCAGAAAATACATCGTAACCAGCGTATTCGCCTTACGCACATAGCGATTAAGCAAAATAGCCAGCAGCAGACAGAACGGAATTTCCAGCATGGAGAACACAGCGAACATCATCGTCCGCTTCACAGACGGCCAGAACACCGGATCGGCTGTAAATATTCGCTCGAAATTCGCCAGCCCTACAAACTTCGCCTCAGATATTCCGTTCCAATCCAGTAGTCCACAGTATACCGACACCAGAATCGGAACAAACACCATACAGGTGTACAGCAGCAGGCAGGGCAGCACGAAAACGGCAATGGTGCGTGCCGGCACCTTAAGTACATTCATGCTCCAATCTCCTTTTGTGTTTTTTCTGAACATCTTCTAAGGATGGGCAGCTCATGGTTATCCCAAATCAGGGAAGGAACCAATGCGCCCCTTCCCTGTTCAGCTGCAACTATTTGTTCGCTTCAAAAGCGCTCTGATGCTCCTTGGCAACTTGTGCAGAGTCTTCTTTTTGCACGAACAGGTTTTGAATACTGCTCAGATGCGCCTGCGCGATAGCTGGATTCATCGTATTATCAAATGCGAGGTCGCCGCCCTTCACATTTTTGAACAGCTCATTGAGATTAATTGCCAGCTCGGAGTAGCCCGCCTCCTTCAGATCGCCTTTCATTTTCTGCCCGCTGCCAATTGCATTTTTCAGATCAAACTGGATCTTGGGCATCTCTGTAATAAAATAGTGCAGAAAATCCTTCGTCTCCTGCAAATGCTCACTGTTCGCCGATACCGCAAACGCACTGCCCGGCGCAATCACATACTCATTCACATCTCCCTTGCCATTCACCGTAGGGAATTGGAACGCGCCCACCTTGCCTGCTACCGAAGAAGCATCAATAGACCCTGTTTCCCATGTGCCCATGATATACATCGCAGCTTTTCCTGTTTTAAAAATGTTGCCGCCCGCATTATAGTCAATGGATGTTGCTCCATCCGGGAAAGCCCCTGCCTGCACCAGTTCCTGAAATGCATCCACTGCTTCCACAAAAGCCGGATCATTAAACGTCTTTTTGCCGTCCAGCACATCCTTGAGGAAATTCGGTCCTTCATTCGTACGCAGCAAAATATTCATGAAAAGGAGTGATCCGGTCCACGAATCCTTCTCCCCAATCGCAATCGGGGTAATCCCCTTTCCCTTCAGCGCCTTGACCGCCGTTATCAGCTCATCAAAGGTGGTTGGCAGCTTTTGAATTCCCGCCTGCTTGAACAGCTCTTTATTGTAAAACACCACTTCTATATTGTTGCCGTCCGGAAAAGCATAAAGCTTATCATCAAAGCTATAATAATGGAGCAGTCCATCCTGAAATGTATCTTTTAACCCATCTTTATCCGCCACATCGTTCAGAGGAGCCAGCAGCCCTGCATCTACGAAGGGCTTCATCTGTGCGGCCGGGTTTACAATTGTAATATCCGGAACTTCCTTCGCCGCCGCCTGTGTTTTCAGCTTTAGCTTTTGTTGATCTGTATTCAGCGAATCCAGCTCAATTTTGACATTCGGATGATTCTGCTCATATTGACTTACAATTTGCTTTATCATTTTGTATGAAGGAGTGCTAGGATCAGGATTAATGTTCTGGAAGGTAATCGTCACTTCTTTACTTGCAACGTCTCCACCCTTGCTGCCTGAGTTTCCCGGACTTGCGCTCTGTCCGTTATTACAAGCTGTCAGCGTCAATGCCAAGGCGCTCGCCACCAAAATAGCAAACGCTTTCATTTTTGTTCTGCCCATTATCTTTTTCCTCCTCTTGTTGAAGCATTGCGCGAATTGTCTCCCGTCTGTGAACACTCAATGCCCGCTTGTTTTTTTCATTATGTTCTATAGAAAAGAAGTGAACAATGTGTGAACTTAAGGAGAAGGGTTTGTTTTTTCAAGCCCTCATTCGTGCGCTTCAAAATTCATTCATATCATACCTTGCAATTTATCTCGAACACAGGCATAATATGAATAAGCTCATTCTTTGATAATGATTCTCATTATTAAAAGGGAAATATACATGGACTCCAAAGGAGGCAGGACCGCAGTGAAAGAAGCTTTTAGTAGAACCTCCCTGCATATTGATGATTATTTGGATCTTCTCAATCTTGCGGTACAAGTCGGAGATATAAAGTGGCAAAAGGAAATTACACGTAAACTTCAAGCCTTAAGTGTCCTCCAAACAGAACAGGTTGAAATAGATCAATAATCGTCTCCCCAGCTAATTGACCGCTATACGGCGTTGATTAGCTTTTTTTATATTAAAAATGTGAGCATTTTGCATAAGTCCCAAGAGCGATTTCAAATCAGCAATATAAAGATCGAAATGGTTTAGTTCGTCTATATATTGTACTTTTAAGCGTTCGGAATCGAATGTTGCAAAATGCTGGTGTATAAGTGCAGGTTGTCAGAAGACATAAATAAGGCGGGTCCTCAGGGACTCCGCCTTATTTATGTTCATATTTTTTAGAGTCGGCAAATTTCATGCGCACATTGGCCGTATGAAGGGCAGCAGCACATCATGCGCAGCACCTTGAGATCATGAATGACTATTTTGCCATCCCGCGTATCAAGCGTCCCCTGCTCCTTCAACGAGCTTAGCATCCGATTCACACTCTCCCGCGTCGCTCCAATCATTTCGCCCAGCTCCGAGTGACTCAGCTTCATATTCAGTAAAATGCCATCCTTCACTGCTACACCGCATGTGTTACTCGCCCGGATTAGCGTAGAGGCCAATGCACCTGTTTTACCATACAGCAGCAAATCCCGAAACCGCGATTGCATAATCCGTTGCTTCATAGCCATCCACTGAATGAATTGAAGGCCCATCGCTCCATTTTTGGACAGAAGCGATTCCAGATCCTGAACACGCACGACGCCCAGCTCACAGGCATCGGCTGTTTCTGCAGTGCAGCTATACTCTTCTCCATCTATCCCGCTGAACTCCCCAATCAAGTCGCCTTGATGCTGAATGGTCAAAATCAATTCTTTTCCGTCTTCTGTCGACTTGCGAAGCTTAACATGGCCCGAATGTATATAATATAGCTGCTCCGATTCTTCGCCCTCTCTAAAAAGCGTAATGCCGGCCTTTACCTTTTTCCAGGACATAATATCCTTCAGCAGCCCAAAATGTTCCTCAGTCAAAAAAAGCTGAATTCCCGTGCGTTCCACTTCATCCCCAAACCGTTCCGTACAAGTGGCTTGCATGTTAGTGTCCTCCTCGTGTTTACCTGATATCTATATCATAAAGTTTTGACGCATCAGTTGTTATCAGGAGAACACCTGATTTTACACCTTCCTACTCCCTGATTCGCTGTGATAAATATCACTCCCACCATCAAGCAGAGCCTAATTTATCGGCTTCCCTCCTACTCCTTGCCCCGCATGTTCAAAAGTCAGTGTTTCCTGTACCTATAGATCAGGGGGTTCCCTGACTTACTTTTATAACTGCCGGGACTACAATAAAGTTAGAGCTAAAGGTTTTTTACGAAAAAGGATGTGTCTTCTATGCTAGAAATAACGGATGAAATGCGCAAAACACTGGATCAGTTGAGAGATCGTATCTATGGGGATCTCACAGCACTTGCGCTCATGTCCAAGCCGGGCGGCAGGTTGCAATGGTATTATGCCTCTGGCAGCCGTAGCGAACGCTATCGGCGTATTTCTTTTAAGGTAGGACATGGTATTGCCGGGATGGCTGTTCGTCTGGGGCGTACCGTGACCGTAAGTGCTATGCTCTCCGGCAGCATCCGTTTACGTCAGGAATGTGCGCTGATGCTGGCGGAGCAGCTTCACTCTGCTGTGGCTATTCCCTTTTCCAGCACAGGGGATCTGCCGAACGGTGTATTGCTTCTTGGTAATCGTGATGTGAGAGTGTTCACCGATTCCGACGTCGCAGGGGCCACACAAGTCGCCGAGCAGCTTGGTCAGCTATGTGCCCACACGCTTACTCTATAAGATTAATAGCATTTTTATAGAAAATGAGACGGATATATATTACGAAATATAATTGTATCTAACTGCCTATGTTGATTGGAATCCCTTAAATTTGCTATGATGATGATAAAATGTACGGTTCTACCGTTCGAGGGGATGACAAATTGATTCGTATACTTGTAGTGGATGATCATGTTGTCGTACGTTCCGGCCTCATGGCCCTACTGGACGGCAAACACGGTATTAAAGTGGTAGGAGATGCAGCGGACGGGGATGAAGCGATTCGCAAGGCGATAGAGTTACAGCCCCATGTTGTACTCATGGATTTTAGTATGCCACCTGGCAAAGACGGTCTTACGGCAACTACTGAATTGAAAAAACAGTTGCCCGATACGGAAGTGCTTATTTTAACGATGCATGACGATGAAGAATATCTGTTCCGGGCCATTCAGGCCGGAGCTTCCGGATATATTTTAAAAAGCGCACCTCACGAGGAATTACTTGCTGCCATTCAGTCTGTGGCCGAAGGTAGCGCCTATCTGTACCCGAATGCAACCAAACGACTAATGAGTGAATATCTGGATAAGATCAAAAAGGAAGGCATAGCCGGCCCATATGAGTCCCTTTCTGAACGTGAAAAGGAAATCCTTTCGTGGGTAGCCAAGGGATATGCAAACAAGGAAATTGCCGAGCGTCTGGTGATCAGCGTCAAAACCGTTGAGTCCCACAAAAGTAACCTGATGGAGAAGCTTAACCTGAAAACACGGCCCGAGCTGGTCAAATTTGCACTAAAAAAGGGGCTGCTGCATTATGAATGAACCTTCTAATCCTTTGCTCCAGCATGCTTTTGGCGAGTCAGCCGATAAGCTGCTGGATAATTTGGAAGCGCATATACCGGAATCCCCTTTTCTCCATGCACTGCGTAACTCACTTCACCAGCTATCCAATCTGAAATTTGCGTTGGATACGTCCTCTATCGTTGCTTTGACCGATCACCGGGGCATTATTCAGTACGTCAACGACAAGTTCTGCGAGATTTCGCAATACAGTCGTGAAGAGCTGATCGGTCGGGATCATCGCCTCATTAATTCGGGCTATCATCCCCCTGCCTTTATGAAAAACCTGTGGACCACAATTCGTTCAGGCGAGGTATGGCAGGGAGAGATACGTAATCGAGCCAAAGACAACACCTACTATTGGGTGAATACCACCATCGTTCCATCCATGGACGAAGAAGGTAAGCCCTATCAGTATTTGGCGATCCGTAATGAGGTAACCAAACTAAAAAAAGTAGAGGCTGAGCTTCAGACGATGATGACGCAAGTGATGCAAATACAGGAGGAAGAGCGCAAACGTTTCTCAAGAGAGCTTCACGATGGAATTGGGCAAAGCTTGTTTGCGCTGATTATTCAACTGGATAGCCAGCTTGCTGAACAGCCTAGTCCTGCTCTGGAAAAGCTGCGTTCACAGGTGACTGACATTATTAAGGATGTCCGCGGACTGGCATGGGAACTTCGTCCGTCGGTTCTGGATGATTTGGGCGTCGTACCGGCCATACGGACCTATATTGAAAACTATTGTTCTCATTACGGAATTGAGGTACATTTTCAATGTAATTTGCGTAAACGCCTTGATATCCGCAAAGAAATAGCAATTTATCGGATTGTACAGGAAGCCTTGACGAATGTAGCCAAGTATGCGGACGTAGCAGAGGCACATGTCAACGTAGAGGATCGGAGTGAGACCATACAAGTGACTATTTGGGATGAAGGTATTGGATTCTCCAAGCAATCCCAAGGGGAGGGCGTGGGACTGTTCAGCATGGAGGAACGAGCCAGGGGAGTAGGAGGATGGATGAGCGTAACCTCTGCACCGGAACAGGGGACCTCCATCCAACTGACCATTCCTGTGTAAAGATACAACAGCATAAATAAAAAAAGAGAGAGCGCTGTCCCAGACAGGCTCTCTTTATTTATAAGGTGTCACCACTGAGGCAACAAGAATCCGCTATAGCAAAAAGCGGGTGATGGGAATCGAACCCACGCTATCAGCTTGGAAGGCTGAAGTTCTACCATTGAACTACACCCGCAAATCAGTATCGGGATGACACGATTTGAACATGCGACCCCCTGGTCCCAAACCAGGTGCTCTACCAAGCTGAGCTACATCCCGATATTATACATTTTTAAGAAAATGGCGCGCCCTGAGAGATTCGAACTCCCGGCCTTTTGATTCGTAGTCAAACGCTCTATCCAGCTGAGCTAAGGGCGCAAAATGTAATCCATAATGAGCAGTAAAGGCGCCACCCAGATTTGAACTGGGGAGTGAAGCTTTTGCAGAGCTTTGCCTTACCACTTGGCTATGGCGCCGAATGGATAATGGAGCGGACGACGGGAATCGAACCCGCGACCCTCGCCTTGGCAAGGCGATGCTCTACCGCTGAGCCACGTCCGCAAAATATGGTGCGGTCGAGAGGACTCGAACCTCCACGGGGGTTAGCCCACACGGACCTGAACCGTGCGCGTCTGCCAATTCCGCCACGACCGCAAAATAAATATAAATGGTGAGCCATGAAGGATTCGAACCTTCGACACCCTGATTAAAAGTCAGGTGCTCTACCAGCTGAGCTAATGGCTCTTAATGGCTGGGGATATAGGATTTGAACCTATGCATGACGGAGTCAAAGTCCGTTGCCTTACCGCTTGGCTAATCCCCATTAAATGAAAATAAAGGGCGGCCGATGGGGCTTGAACCCACGAATGCCGGAGTCACAGTCCGGTGCGTTAACCACTTCGCCACGACCGCCATAATGATTATGAAAAGACTGGTGGAGGATGATGGATTCGAACCACCGAACCCGTAAGGGAGCAGATTTACAGTCTGATGCGTTTGGCCACTTCGCTAATCCTCCAAAATGGTGCCGGCGAGAGGACTTGAACCCCCAACCTACTGATTACAAGTCAGTTGCTCTACCAGTTGAGCTACACCGGCACATTACTCATTCCCACTTGAAAGGTGGCTCGGGACGGAATCGAACCGCCGACACGAGGATTTTCAGTCCTCTGCTCTACCGACTGAGCTACCGAGCCATATGTTGTTTTATATCTGTAATATACAAACCCACATTATATGTATAATACACAAAAATGCCAGTTATATATTTCATAAAATGGCGGAACTGACGGGATTCGAACCCGCGATCTCCTGCGTGACAGGCAGGCATGTTAGGCCTCTACACCACAGTTCCATAGATAATCCTAGGGGAAATCAATTGCGGGGACAGGATTTGAACCTGTGACCTTCGGGTTATGAGCCCGACGAGCTACCGAACTGCTCCACCCCGCGACAATAATAGGTATTTACTTTTCAAATGGTGGAGGCTGAGGGGCTCGAACCCCCGACCCTCTGCTTGTAAGGCAGATGCTCTCCCAGCTGAGCTAAGCCTCCATACTATGACCCGTAGGGGAATCGAACCCCTGTTACCTCCGTGAAAGGGAGGTGTCTTAACCGCTTGACCAACGGGCCTTAAAAAAAAATTCCAATACTTAATGGAATAACCATAAGTTTCAACCAGCTCAGCTACGCCACCACTTATATATAAATTATAAATATTTAAGATTTGGCTCCCCGAACAGGACTCGAACCTGTGACAACTCGATTAACAGTCGAGTGCTCTACCAACTGAGCTATCAGGGAATATTGGTGGAGCCAAGCGGGATCGAACCGCTGACCTCCTGCTTGCAAGGCAGGCGCTCTCCCAGCTGAGCTAAAGGCCCTAATATGTATGTCTTCATTATCCTCTAAAGGGACATTGCTTGGCGACGTCCTACT